>NZ_JACONW010000002.1 GCF_014357575.1 Pseudomonas folii
AGCCGGTCCCACGTCGTCAATCAGCTTGCAGGTCAACATAAAATCTCCCACAGGGAGCGCTCCTGCTTCAGGGGAGGCGTCAACCTACCCCTTCGGCGCGGCAGCAGTCGGTCGTCTATTGATGACCTGATTGCCTTCATTGTTTCGGGTCACCGTCACCGGCAGGACCTTGGGCAGAGACGCTACGAGACTCGCCATGTCCTGAGTGTTGTAACTGCCTCCGATGCGGATTGCGCCAGTGGCGTTGTCGGCCAGCAGGATGGGTTGCGGCAGGTAGCGATTGATCAGCGGTAATGCCTGCGCCAGCGGCAGGTTGTTGATCACCAGCTTGCCATTGCGCCACGCAAGGCTGTTGTCGTTGGCGTAGGTCTCGCTGATTTGCGGTTGGAAGTCGCCTTTTTTGTAACTGGCCTGCATGCCCGGCTCAAGGCGATAACCGCTACCGGGTTGAGACGTGTCACTGACCACTTGGACCGAGCCTTCGAGCAACATCACCCGGACCTGATCCTGATACATCCAGACGTTGAATTTTGTACCGGTGACCTTGACGCTGCCTTGGCCGGCTTTCACCACAAACGGGTGTTGAACATCGTGGCTGACCTCAAAGAAAGCTTCACCTTTGTCCAGCACCACGCTGCGCCGATCCTTGTAGTTGGCGAAGGTCAGGCGGGTTCCCAGATTCAGTTCCACCCGACTGCCGTCAGCCATGGTGACCAACCGGGTGCTACCGTCGGCTTCATAAGAGTCGTAGGCATTGGGCAGCCAACCCTGATTCCAGCCGATATAGCCTGCAACCGGTAACGCGAGGGCGATGACTGCAGCCGCCACGGCATAACTGCGCCAATTTCTGCCAGGCGCTTCAGGTGCAGCGTGAGTGCGAAATTTCGCGACATTCTCGTGATTGGCGGGCGAAGGATTGACCGGTACAACCTGTTCGGAAATTTCCCAGATTTCCAGCATCGCCTGGTATTCCACGGTATGCAGCGGATGAGCATCAAGCCACTGCTCGAATGCCCGGCGTTCTTCAGCGGTGCAATCGCTGGCGTGCATGCGCATGCACCAATGTGCTGTGGCATCGGTGACGGCGTCGTATTCGGTTTCGCTGAGAATTGGGTCGGTCATTGGTACTCCGGCTGTAGGAGCATTCTACATCTGCGCAGGAGTAGGGGAGAACAGCTATGGCTATTGAATATCAATGCAGCAGGCCATTTTTTGGGTAATAGCAGTCAATTCGCGTTAACGCATTTTTTTAACACCCTATTGAGTGCGGAGCAGTATTAGACTGCCATTCATCCAAACAAACCCGCGGAGCCATGGATGAATGTGCGTATCGAACAAACCTCAAATCCCACCGAAGAACAAGTATCGGCAATCCTTACGCCATTGCGTGCCTATAACGTCGCTCAGGCGGGTGAGTCCGGAGCGGAGAAATTAGCATTGCTCGTCCGGGATGAAAAAAGTGATGAAGTGTTGGGCGGATTGAGCGGCAGCATCTTTTATCGATGGATGTTCATCGAGTTGCTAGCCGTGCCTGAACAGGCTCGTGGTCAAGGGCTTGGCTCGCGCTTGATGACCATGGCGGAAGATCTTGCACGGGAAAAAAACTGCGTTGGCATATGGCTCGATACATTCGATTTTCAGGCACCGGATTTCTATCGCGGCCTTGGTTATAGCGAGTGCGGGCAGATCAACGATTATCCGCCGGGCCATACCCGTTACTTTTTCCAGAAGCGCCTCGATGCGGTCGATTTACCCGCGTGATGTTGCGCAGTAGTCTGCGAAGGCCGTGACGCAACACTCAATCGCTGCATAACGTGTTCAACCTGACGCCGGAGTTTCAAGTGTCTGCACCCCGAGATATCGAGACGCATACCCTCAGTTTCACTGAGCTGGCCCAGGTACTGCGGCAGATATTTATACGCCACGGAACGTCGGAGGAAGTCGCCGAAGTCCTCTCGCAAAACTGTGCGAGCGCCCAACGCGACGGTTCGCACAGTCATGGGATTTTTCGTATTCCCGGCTATTTGTCGTCGTTGGCCAGCGGCTGGGTCAACGGGCAAGCCGTGCCGGTAGTCGAGGATGTAAGCGCGGCGTTTATTCGGGTCGATGCGGCTAATGGCTTCGCGCAGCCTGCGTTGGCCGCGGCAACGCCTTTGCTGATAGAGAAAGTAAAAAGTGCGGGTATCGCGATTCTTGCAATTCGCAGTTCCCATCACTTTGCAGCCTTGTGGCCAGATGTCGAGCCATTCGCCGAACAGGGCCTTGTGGCGTTGAGCGTGGTCAATAGCATGACGTGCGTGGTGCCCCACGGCGCGCAAAAGCCTCTATTTGGTACCAATCCCATTGCGTTCGCCGCGCCTCGCTCTGGTGGACAGCCGATTGTGTTTGACCTCGCCACCAGTGCCATTGCCAATGGTGACGTGCAAATCGCCGCCCGTGCCGGACGCACCTTGCCCGCGGGCATGGGCGTTGATAGCGGCGGGCAGCCGACGCAGGACCCCAAAGCCATTCTCGATGGAGGGGCGCTGCTGCCGTTTGGCGGCTACAAGGGGTCTGCGCTGTCGATGATGGTCGAGCTGCTGGCTGCCGGTCTCACCGGGGGCAATTTCTCGTTTGAATTCGACTGGTCCAGGCACCCTGGCGCCCAGACGCCCTGGACCGGGCAATTGCTGATTGTCATTGATCCGGACAAAGGCAGCGGTCAGCACTTCGCAGAGCGCAGCGAAGAGTTGGTCAGGCAGATGCACGGCGTAGGGCAGGAGCGCATGCCGGGTGATCGTCGTTATCAGGAACGGGCGAAATCACTCGTGAAGGGGATCGAAATTTCCCAGGTTGAATGGGCCAACCTGCAAGCACTTGCGGCTGCAGCTGATCACTGACAGAGCCGTTCGTCGTTCGCTGGCTTGCGTTATCCGTCTTATACAAATACTGTATGTTTAAACAGTAAATTGAAAAGAGGCGGTCGCCATGTCCCTTGAACACGTTGCAAACACTTCCACTGATCACGCATCCATCATCGCTGGCATGAATGAAATGCAGCGCGAAGATTTTCTGGCGCTGGCGGCAGCGCTTCGTCAGTTCAATGCCTACGAACCTCTGGTGTCGATGGCCATCGTCAATGCCCGGCACGCGGGTGAATACCAGGGTCGTCCGGCGGCAGAATGACGTTGTTGCCAGGGTCTGCATTGACCACGGTTTCAGTCTTGGTAGTTTTGCGTGCAGGACGGTGTCTGCCATTGCGTATCAAACGAAGCGCCAGCAGTGTGCCGAACACCGAGACCACCAACCAGCCCAGCAGAAAATTTACCACGCTTGATTCTCCAGATGCGGCTGCCGGGATTTATACCACTGACAGCCACTGATAATCATGTACCCACATCGAATCGGTTCATGCCTGGCTTGATAGGTAGTATATGAAACGTATATGCTTCGTATATTCTATACGAGGTGAACCATGGGTCTGGTCAAGATTTCTGAACATATGCACGCCAATATCCGTGCAGCGAGTGCGGCCCTCAGTCGCTCTATAAATGCGCAAGCAGAGCACTGGATGCGTGTCGGCATGCTCAGCGAGTTGCACCCTGCGCTCAATTACAGCGATATCTGCCAGATGCTGATTCGTACGGAAAACGCCGATGGTGTGGTGCTGAGTGCTCAGAACTATGACATCTCGCCTGTCGAGCCTCAGGCGAAGGTGGCTTCTCGATGAGCGGCCCAGTCAGCATCAAAAGTGAAGCGGATCTGGTTCAACTGCGGATTGCCGGCAGGTTGGCTGCTGATGTGCTGGCCATGATCACACCCCATGTGAAGGCGGGCATCAGTACCGAGGCGCTGGACGACATCTGCAATGAGTACATCGTCAAAGAGCTGAAAGTAACACCGGCCAATGTCGGTTATCATGGTTTTACCAAGACCACCTGCATTTCACCCAATGCGGTGGTGTGTCATGGCATACCGTCAGCGTCCGACATCCTGAAGGATGGCGACATCATCAATATCGACGTGGCCGTCATCAAGGATGGATGGTACGGAGATACCAGTCGCATGTACTTCGTCGGTGAAGTCAGTCCGTTGGCGAAGCGTCTGGTGTACACGACCTACGAAGCGACTCGTGCCGGTATTCACGCAGTACGTCCTGGCGCGACGCTGGGGGACATTGGCCATGCGATCCAGACGGTGGCGCATCGCGAAGGGTTCAGCGTTGTTCGTGAATATTGTGGCCACGGGATCGGTCGTAACTATCATGAAGATCCGCAGGTGCTGCATTACGGGGCGCAAGGGAAGGGTATGCGTCTCAAGCCAGGCATGGTGTTTACCATTGAACCGATGATCAATGCGGGCAAGCCGGGCACTAAAGTTTTGCCTGATGGCTGGACAGTTCTGACCAGAGACTTGTCGTTGTCTGCCCAGTGGGAGCACATGGTCGCGGTCACCGAGACGGGCTTTGAGCTACTCACCCCATGGCCGGATGGCACAGGGGAATACCCGGCGATCTGACATGAAAAAGCCCGACCTGAAAACAGATCGGGCTTTTTACGCTGCAGCCCTAAACTTCGTAGGCTTTTGCAGCGACAACGCCAGCAGAACTAAGCTTGATCGGATAGTTGAGCGAACGACCCGGTTCGCCTGGTGACTCGACGCTGCCGTGGTGGATCAGCCCGCCTTGCTGCAAGTACTCCAGGGTATCCGCGACTGCGTTCTCCCCCCGATAGTTGTCGAGTACTTCTTTACCCAATCCTGCCGGATGAGCTTTCAGGAGTCGGGTGAGGACTTCTTTTTCAAGGTCTTTATCGATGGTCATGCTTACCTCGCGTTGCTGGTTGATGAGCGCTGCTTGGTAATTGGGACCGCCTCAAAACGGGTTCGTTTAGAGTTTCTCTTTCCTGGGTGTCTTTTTCCAGTGCACCTGAGTGACGCCCCGTCCCTCTGCCTGCTGAAGTGCCATGCGGATCGGCCCTGTTGCAATACTGTCGCCTACCTGCCAGACCCCCGCGTGCAGTGTGGCAATGTGCAGCGCGTCGCTTTCGCACAGTTGCAATGCCTGATGGCAGAATTGCCGAGGTTCGCCGCGAAACTGATAATGAATTTCAAAATCCGTCTGATCGCTCATCATTCCCCTGCCTGTAGTGTGTCGGGATGCATCTCTGAAAATGTCTACTTCCTTGGTACCCGAGAGCTTGAGTAGGGAAAGTATCCGGCGTACTACCAGTTCATTTAGAGATCGATACAGGCTTGCAAAAGACTTCAAGCGGCCGTGAATCGTACTGCTGCTCCAGCGGTGGTTTTGCTGATGTTCTGCCTTGAAAAGGAATCAGGAGATTTACACTGAATTGAACATATTTGTACACAACTCCGATGAGTGGCGCTGTGCTTTTTTGGAGGGAGTACAAAGAAGCGGAATCTGGCAGAAAAAGCGTTGCGAGCCGGGCAGCCTTTTCGAAGGTTGCCCGGTTTAAGGAAGCTGCTAACGATTGCTTGAAACGGTTTTTTCGCAGCTTTTCAGGTCTACCGGGCCGACGAACTCATTGGCTCGTCCCATCACGCAGGCAATCTTCTGATTACGCTGGCGTTCCCAGCTTTCCACGGGGTACGTCTTGCTCCATGCCTGATAAAGCTGCTGGTCCTGGCGCGACAGGCGCAAGTTGTACTGCTTGCTCATATAGAAATACGTGCGTGCAATCATGCCTCGGATGGAAGGCCGGGGCATGACCTTTTTGGCCTTGAAATCAACCTGAGTCAGGCACGACCCGTATTGGCCCGTCTGGGGCGGAAGCCAACCAAAACTGAAGTTGTTTCGATCGCCGTTGACCTCGCCAATGCTGGGTACAAGGTTGTGAAGGTCGGCTTCGGCCTGCTGGAAAATCTTGTCGTTCTTTGTACAGTTTTTGCGCCCCCCGTTTTGCCAGCACTGACGCAGATGGCCGATTTGCCATGCCGGGACGATGTGTTCCCATTCAATGCGCTTGGCACGCGTGGCGTTCTTGCGTGGGACATAGCCGCAGCCAGCGATATCGACCTTGTTGCCACTGTATTTACAGCCGCAATAAAACTCCGTTGACTGGGCGGAGTACAGGCCCCAGGCAATTTTTTTCGCCTGGCTGAAGGTATGGGGCGCTTCTGCGTGAACATTGACTGGAGCGGTGAGGAACAGGGTTGTACAAAACAGGGTAAGAATTCGCACCATCATGCCGTCAATCTTCCTTCGGCACTGTCCAGAAAATGTGTATGCCGCCATCGTCTCGATAGGCGAGGGTTACATTGTCATTTTCAGCAATCTCTTCAAGCAATTGGTTCCACTCGTCTTCGATTTCATCTGGCAGACGGAATATCAGCGCAGCCTTGGCTTTCTGTGCCGTAGGTGAATTGATGATCTTTTGTACCCTTACGCCTAAACGTTCGTAGGAGCTGGGTAGGGACTGAGTTGCTGCGCTTGATTTCGCCACGGAGAGGGTTCCTGGATTGCTGTACGGGCATACAGTATTTCACTGTGGGCCTTTTCGCAACTTCTCTGTAGGAAAACAAAACAGACCTGTAGGCATCACCGTCGGGCATTCAGCGTTAAAGAAAAAAACGGCGTAGCCGATTGCTGGTTCAGGACTCCATTATTTCAGGATGACAGTAATGACGATTTCTACAGTCGGTTTTTCAGCGCCTGCATTCAGTATCAATGCGGCCGCGACCGCCAGCGCGGACGCCGTTGATGGAGAGGAGAAGAAGCTCGACACCGCCTCGGAAGAGAAAAAGATCAGCGGCGACATCTCCGATCATCTGAGTGTTTCGGCCAAACGGTTGCTCAAGCGTCTGGCCGAATTGCAGGAGCAGTTGCGTGACCTGCGAGCGAGGATGCAATCTGCTGAAAACGCTGCCTATTCAAACCTTGCTGCCAAAAACTCAGTCGTGGCCAGCTTTCAAAGTCAGATCACCGCCGTTACAGGGTCGATCATGTTGATGTCTGCATCCTTGTTCAAAGAGCTCGACAGAAGCGGCGGCATGGATATCACGGTTTAGAGGTCACTCGACTTTTTTAGCTCACCACTCCGTTCCAGGCGTTGACAATCGTCGCGCCGTTTCTCATAGTTCGTTTCTCGCAAACGTTTGCGCCATGATCATCGATCAGGGTTACGATGCTTTGCCCGACACAATAATCATAAGATCGGAGTGTACCCATGAAGCTGCCATTTGCTGGACGCGTTCTTGCCGTCGCTATGCTCGCTGCTGTTGCCGCAACAACCTCTCTTCCTGCTTTATCCGCTGAGTCTTCTGAAAAGCCCAAAGTCGCGCTGGTGATGAAATCCCTCGCCAACGAATTCTTCCGAACCATGGAAGACGGTGCCAAGGTTTACCAGAAAGAAAACGCTGACAAGTTCGATCTGATCTCCAACGGCATCAAGGACGAATCAGACACCTCCAGCCAAATCCGCATTGTTGAGCAGATGATCGTTTCCAAAGTCAACGCGCTGGTTATCGCACCTGCAGATTCCAAGGCGTTGGTACCGGTGATCAAGAAGGCTATGGATGCCGGGATCACAGTCGTGAACATCGACAATCAACTGGATCCCGAAGTGCTGAAAAGCAAAGGCATCAGCGTGCCTTTCGTAGGGCCTGACAACCGTAAGGGAGCCAGGCTGGTGGGTGAGTACCTGGCTCGCGACCTGAATCCGGGAGATGAAGTCGGCATTATCGAAGGCGTTTCCACGACCACCAACGCTCAACAGCGTACGGCGGGGTTCAAGGACGCCATGGAAGCCAAGCAGATGAAGATTGTCTCGGTTCAGTCCGGTAACTGGGAAATCGACAAAGGTAATGCCGTTGCTTCACAAATGCTCAATGCTCACCCGAACCTGAAAGCGCTGCTAGCCGGTAACGACAGCATGGCGCTGGGCGCTGTTTCCGCGGTACGCGCGGCAGGCAAAAAGGATCAGGTCAAAGTAGTAGGCTACGACAACATCAAGGCTATTCAGCCGATGATCAATGACGGTCGAGTGCTGGCGACGGCTGATCAGTTCGCCGCCAGGCAAGCCATGTTCGGTATCGACGCGGCCTTGAAGATTCTCAAGGGCGAAAAAGTCGAGACAGTGAATGGCATCATCGAAACACCGGTCACTCTGATCACTCAATCCAAACTGTAACTCCTTTGTCGAATGACTGCATCTGCCCGTCCTGGGCAGGTGCACGGAGATTCTTATGTCGGCTTCAGCTCAAACTGCTGTGCTTTCTGTCAGCGGTATAGGCAAAACCTACGCGCAACCCGTACTTGGCGATATCGACCTGACGTTGATACGCGGCGAAGTGTTGGCCCTTACGGGGGAAAACGGCGCAGGAAAAAGCACTCTTTCGAAAATTATCGGCGGTCTGGAAGCGCCCACCACCGGGCAGATGCAGTTCCAGGGCGAAAGCTATCAGCCGGCCAACCGAACCCAGGCAGAAAAAATGGGGGTGCGTATGGTGATGCAGGAACTGAACCTGCTGCCCACGCTGTCCGTTGCCGAAAACCTGTTTCTCGACAACTTGCCGCGACGTGCCGGCTGGATCAACCGCAAGCGTCTGCGTGAAGATGCGACTCAGGCCATGGCCCAAGTAGGGCTGGATGCTATCGACCCGGATACATTGGTCGGTGAGTTGGGCATTGGCCATCAGCAGATGGTTGAGATCGCTCGCAACCTGATCGGTGATTGCCGCGTGTTGATTCTCGATGAGCCGACTGCCATGTTGACGGCGCGGGAAGTCGAGATGTTGTTCGAGCAGATCACCCGCCTGCAGGCACGCGGCGTGTCGATCATCTACATCTCTCACCGCCTTGAGGAGTTGCAGCGTGTCGCGCAGCGTATTGCTGTGCTGCGCGACGGCAAGCTGGTGTGCGTCGACGCCATTGCCAATTACAGCAGCGAGCAGTTAGTGACGTTGATGGTCGGTCGCGAACTGGGTGACAAGATCGATCTGGGGACGCGCCAGATTGGCGAAGTAGCACTGAACGTCAAAGGCCTGAGTCGTGGTGACAAGGTCAGGGATGTCTCATTTCAGGTGCGTAAAGGCGAAATTTTCGGTATCTCCGGATTGATCGGAGCGGGTCGTACCGAGCTGATGCGTCTGATCTATGGGGCTGATCTGGCCGACAGTGGCACCATCGAGTTGGGCAGCCCGCTGCGCAGCGTTTCGATTCGTTCACCCTCCGATGCCGTTCGCCAGGGTATCGCGTTGATTACTGAAGACCGCAAGGGTGAGGGGCTTTTGCTGACTCAGTCCATCAGCGCCAATATCGCCTTGGGCAACATGGATGCGGTGTCGGCTGGCGGAATGGTCAAGGCTCAAGATGAAATGAGCCTGGCGCAGCGGCAGATCGATGCCATGCGCATCCGCAGTTCCGGTCCGGCGCAGCTGGTTTCCGAACTTTCCGGTGGCAATCAGCAGAAGGTGGTGATCGGTCGTTGGCTGGAGCGTGACTGCCCGATCATGCTGTTCGATGAGCCAACCCGGGGCATCGATGTCGGTGCCAAATTCGATATCTATGGGTTGTTCGGTGAGCTGACCCGTCAGGGCAGGGCGTTGGTCGTGGTCTCCAGTGATCTGCGTGAGCTGATGCTGATCTGTGATCGCATCGGCGTGCTGTCTGCCGGACGCCTGATCGATACCTTCGAGCGCGACAGCTGGACCCAGGATGAATTGCTTGCCGCCGCATTTGCCGGCTATCAAAAACGCGACGCGCTGCTCAGTGAAGCCGCGCCGAGGACTGCTTGATGAAAACCTCAACCCCTTCAACGGCTTTGCCTTCAACCGCCAAACGTAGCGGCACCTATTTCGGCCTGGGGACTTATCTGGGGCTGGCGGGTGCTTTGCTGGCGATGATCGTGCTGTTCTCGCTGCTCAGTGACCACTTCCTTTCTTACAACACCTTCAGCACCATCGCCAACCAGATCCCTGACTTGATGGTATTGGCGGTGGGCATGACCTTTGTGCTGATCATCGGCGGCATTGACCTGTCGGTAGGCTCGGTGCTGGCGCTGGCGGCCTCAGCCGTCAGCGTGGCGATTCTCGGCTGGGGCTGGAGCATTTTCCCGGCTGCATTGTTTGGCATGGCATGCGCCGCACTCGCCGGGACCATCACCGGATCGATCACGGTTGCCTGGCGGATTCCGTCATTCATCGTGTCGCTGGGCGTGCTGGAAATGGCTCGCGGTGTCGCGTACCAGATGACCGACTCGCGCACGGCCTACATTGGCGACTCGTATGCCTGGTTATCGAACCCGTTTGCCTTCGGCATCTCACCTTCATTTGTGATTGCCCTGTTGGTCATTATCGCTGCTCAGGCGTTGCTTACCCGCACCGTGTTCGGACGCTACCTGATTGGCATTGGCACTAACGAAGAGGCCGTGCGGCTGGCAGGTATCAATCCCAAGCCTTACAAGATTCTGGTGTTCTCGTTGATGGGCCTGTTGGCGGGCGTGGCTGCGCTGTTCCAGATTTCCCGTCTGGAGGCCGCTGACCCCAACGCAGGCTCGGGCCTGGAGTTGCAAGTCATCGCTGCAGTGGTCATCGGCGGGACCAGTCTGATGGGCGGACGTGGTTCTATCGTCAGTACCTTCTTTGGCGTCCTGATCATCTCCGTGCTGGCGGCCGGGCTGGCGCAAATTGGTGCCACAGAGCCGACCAAACGGATTATCACCGGCGCAGTGATTGTCATCGCGGTAGTGCTCGACACCTATCGCAGCCATCGCGCGAAGCGCCAGGTCTGATATGGCAACGATTAAGGATGTAGCGGCGTTGGCCGGGATTTCCTACACCACGGTTTCTCATGTCCTGAACAAATCCAGGCCCGTGAGCGATCAGGTCAGGATCAAGGTCGAAGCTGCCATTCAGCAGCTGGATTATGTGCCCAGTGCGGTGGCGCGTTCTCTTAAAGCCAAGTCCACATCGACAATCGGGCTGCTGATTCCCAATGGCGTGAATCCCTATTTCGCTGAGTTGGCTCGAGGCATTGAAGACTACTGCGAGCGCAACGGTTTTTGCGTGATCCTGTGTAATTGCGATGACAATGCGGATAAGCAGCGGGGCTATTTGCGGGTGCTGCTGGAGAAGCGTGTCGATGGGCTGATCGTGTCCTCGGTGGGCGGCGATCCCGGTCTGGATGGTGGCCTCGCAGGGGTGCGTACGCCCATGGTGGTGGTCGACAGAGAGCTGGAAGGTATAGACGCCGATCTGGTGCGTATCGATCATGAACTCGGCGGCTATCTGGCAACCCGGCACTTGCTGGAATTGGGGCATCGGCATATCGCCTGCATTCATGGCCCGGCGCTGACCAGTGTGGCGCGATTACGGCTGAATGGTTACGAACGAGCCATGGCGCAAGCTGGTATCAAGGTTGAGCCACATTGGGTGATCGAAAGCGACTACACCAGTCCGGGCGGTTACCAGGCGGCTGTCAGCCTGTTGTCAGGCAAGCCGCCAACCGCCATTTTTGCGGGCAATGACATGATCGGCATCGGCGTATTGCGCGCGGCTGCCGAACGCAATATTCGTGTGCCAAAGGACTTGTCCGTGGTGGGTTTCGATGACATCGAAATGAGCCGCTATGTCTATCCTGCGCTGACGACCGTCGGCCAGTCGATTGTCGAACTGGGCGAGCATGCCGCGCAGATGCTGTTACGACGCATCACCGGGCCATTCGACGGCGTGACCGAACAGCGTGTCGTGCCCCCAAGCATTGTGTTGCGTGAGTCCACGGCGCCTCCAGTCACATGAATGACGTTGAGCAAAAACTACCTCGAGTAAGAACGATGAATGTGAAAAAGAATGCAGAGACGTCGCACGCCCAGGTAGTGGTGGTCGGCAGTTTGAATATGGATCTGGTGACGCGCGCCCAGCGCTTGCCGGGGCCGGGGGAAACCTTGAGCGGGGATTCGTTTGCCACGGTATCCGGCGGCAAAGGTGCTAATCAGGCGGTCGCCGCGGCGCGGCTGGGGGCGCGGGTGGCGATGATCGGTTGCGTGGGTGATGACGCCTATGGTGAGCAACTGCGTGCCGCGTTACTGGCCGAGGATATCGATTGTCAGGGCCTGACTACCGTGGCGGGGGTATCCACGGGAATCGCTTCGATTGTGGTGGATGCCAATGGCCAGAATTCGATCATCATCGTCGCCGGGGGCAACGGCCAGCTGACGCCGGATGTCATCGACCGCTTTGACGCGCTGCTCGATGCTGCGCAGGTGGTCATTTGTCAGCTTGAGGTGCCGGTGCCAACCGTTGCTCACGTATTGCGTCGAGCGCGGGAACTGGGCAAGACGGTCATTCTCAACCCGGCTCCGGCATCGGCTGCATTGCCCGAGCATTGGTATTCGTTGATCGATTATCTGATCCCCAATGAAACCGAAGCGGCAATCCTGAGCGGTATAGCAGTGGACTCTCCGGCGTCTGCAGAGCACGCGGCCCGGTCCCTGCTGGCTGCGGGCGCAGGCAAAGTGATCATTACGTTAGGTGAGCACGGCGCGTTATTGGCATCGGGGCAGGGCGTCGAGCAGTTTCCCGCGCCGCGCGTCACTGCGGTCGACAGCACGGCTGCGGGTGATACATTTGTCGGCGGTTTCGCTGCGGCGCTGGCTGAAGGTCGCACTGAAGCCGAGGCGATTCGTTTCGCACAAAAGGCTGCGGCATTGTCGGTAACCCGAGAGGGTGCGCAGCCTTCCATCCCTGATCGTGCTGAAGTACAAAGGTTTGACCCTACATGAAAAAAACACCGTTGCTCAATATCGCCCTTTCCCGCGTCATTGCTTCCCTGGGGCACGGCGATATCGTCATGATCGTTGATGCTGGCATGCCGATTCCGGCAGGCGTGGAGTTGATTGATCTGGCGTTGACCCGTGGTATGGCCGACTTCGCCAGTGTGCTGGATACCGTGCTGAGTGAAATGCAGGTTGAAAGCCATGTGCTGGCCGAAGAAATCATGTTCAAGAAGCCGCCGGCCCTGAGCGTGATTGAAGGGTTGAATCTGGACGGCGATCTGGGAGAGCAACGGCTGCTCAGTCACGAGGCTCTCAAAGTGCTGAGCAAAAGTGCCAAAGCAATCGTGCGTACCGGTGAGTGCGAGCCATACAGCAACATTGCGCTGGTCGCCGGTGTGGTTTTCTGATTCCTCGCAACAGTCATTTAATCTGAACAGGGAGTTCGCTATGCAAGCGTTGCCTATCTTCAAACAGCTATTCCGGAGCCTGCTGCTTTTGTCCATTCTCAGTGCAAGCGTGACCCAGGCCGCGGAAAAACGCGACTTGATCATCGATACCGATCCGGGGGCTGATGACGTGGTGGCTTTGCTGCTCGCGCTGGCATCGCCTGAGGAGTTGAATGTCCTGGCGATTACGACTGTGGCGGGCAACGTGCGTCTGGACAAAACCTCTCGCAATGCAAGACTGGCCCGAGAGTGGGCCGGGCGCGAAGAAGTGCCGGTATATGCCGGTGCGTCCAAGCCTTTGGTGCGTACACCGATCTATGCGGAAAACGTTCATGGTCAGGAAGGGTTGCCCGGTGTACCCGTGCATGAGCCTAAACAGGGGCTGGCTCAGGGCAATGCGGTGCAGTACTTGATTGACACCTTGCGCAAGGCCAAACCGCACAGCATCACCCTCGCCATGCTGGGGCCGCAAACCAACCTGGCTCTGGCACTGGTACAGGATCCGGAAATCACTCAGGGCATCAAGGAAGTCGTCGTGATGGGCGGGGCGCACTTCAACGGCGGAAATATCACGCCGGTCGCCGAGTTCAACCTCTTCGCTGACCCTCATGCCGCTCAAGTGGTTCTGGCCAGTGGCGTCAAGCTGACCTACCTGCCACTGGACGTAACCCACAAAATACTCACCAGCGAGCAGCGTCTGGCGCAGATCGCCGCGTTGAATAATCAGGCGGGCAAACTGGTCGGCAGTATTCTCAATGAATACGTGAAGCTGGACATGGCTCACTATGGCTTGCCCGGCGGGCCGGTACATGACGCCAGTGTCATTGCCTGGCTGCTCAAGCCCGAGCTGTTTAGTGGCAGGCAAATCAACGTTGCCGTTGATAGTCGTGAAGGAATAGGTTTCGGTCAGACCGTTGCTGACTGGTATGACACGCTTGGTCGCGACAAGAACGTGTTCTGGGTCGAGAGTGGTGACGCACAAGGCTTCTTCGATCTGCTGACCAGTCGCCTGGCACGCCTGAAATAAACTCCTGCCAGCGAAACCGGTTTGGCGTTCGTCAAGCCTTGCCGGTTTCGTTCGGGTAACGAGCGAGCACTTGCGTGATGAATGCCAGCGCGCCCTCGGTGCCCAACTCTTTTACCAGCAAGTCCACAGCAATGATCGCCAGCTCCTCCGGGTTGCCCGGGCTGTGTGATGAATGCCCCTGGGGCCATTTCGCCTTGATGTCTGCATCGATGGATACGACTGCCATTGCTGCCTCGTCTCGTCGTCTGAAAGGGAGATCCTTTACAGGGTGCGGCCTGGGCGGCCGAACGCTTGCTCCAGTAAAGCATTTCAGCCGCTGTTTGACACTGCGACCTAAGACGGTAACGCAGCGACAAGTCAAAATCCGGCGCATGCGTACTCATGTTTTGTGACGATTTGCTGAGACGTGGCGCATTAAGCTCGGGCAGACTGCGCAGCGGTCTGTACTGATGGCCTGGAACTGGCCATATGTTGCAACGAATGGGTTGCGGTGCTGTCGCAAAGGTTCAGCTTATGTTTATCGGTCAAGGAGTCTGTATGCCGTGGAAAATCTCTTCAGTCGGGTTTGCTGTTGCGTTGTCGTTGCTGGCAGGGTGCAGCAGCACGTCTGAGTCAACAGCTCAAGAGCCGAATGCTCCGGTTGCCAGTGGACGCTGCGACGCAGCAGGTGCTCAGTTCGCCGTAGGTCAGCAAGCATCGGCTGCGTTGCTTGCCCAGGCCCGAGCCAAAGCCGGGGCGCAAGATGCCCGCTTCATCGGTGCCAACGATATGGTCACCCTGGAATACCGTTCCAACCGCGTCAATCTCAATACCGACGCCAATGGCAAGGTCGTGCGGGTCAACTGCGGTTGAGTCGAGCCGTTTCTGCACCCATAAAAAAACCCCGTCAGTGACGGGGTTTTTTTAGATCGCCTGGATTACTCCGCGCGAACCTGAGCAGCTTGCATGCCCTTTTGGCCTTTCTCAGCCACGAAGGAAACGGTCTGGCCTTCTTTCAGGCTTTTGAAACCTTCGCTTTCGATAGCTTTGAAGTGTACGAACAGGTCGTCACCGCCACCCTGTGGGGTGATAAAGCCGAAGCCTTTTTCGTCGTTAAACCATTTTACGGTGCCGGTTTGGCGATTAGACATGGTGAATCTCCAAGAACATAATTTTTTCAGTGTACGTGTTGCTCAGGCCAACTGGGCACACCGGCCTATCATAGTCGAAATGTGGGAATGTAGAACTTTTTCAGTAAGAACTTTGAGCAGTAACCGTAGGTAAACCCGGAATAACTCCTCTAAGCCACCTTGTTTCTGAAGCTCGAAGTTACATTGAAAGGTTGGTTGGCGGGGCTGAAAGGCTCGTATTTCGTGGCTTTCAGGGATTGCCCACAGTCATCCTGAAAATATGCCCCGCCTGGCTTTATGAGGTCATGTAGATGAATTATTTTTTTGGCTGAGTGCAGTTGGCTTCGACCAGCTTACGCATTTTTTCAGTCTGCTCATGGGTTGGTGGCTGACCGCCATTACTCATTTTTTCAATTTCTGCGCTGCTGAAGTTTTTGCTCACTTGCTCGGCGCCACATTCGCAGTGGGATTTTGCTGAGGCTGCATCAAGCTTTTGCCCCGCGGTGGACACGCAATCCTGAATGAACTTGGCTTTGGTTGGAGCACTCATGGCCGCATGAGCGGTGAGTGGCATTGCCAGGGCAATTGGGGCGAGCAGGGCGAGTAAACGTGGAAGCTTCATGGCGTTTTCCTTTATAGGGTTCAACGTATTTGCAGCAGGTTGCACAGCTATCTGACGATGAGTGCCCACGCCAGTTCAGTTTGATGAACGCGAGATGGATGTGGGCGGTGCAATTGATTGATCCAGCGTGCATGTGAATGGGTTGAGCTGTGATAGGATGCGCGTCCTTTATATCTGTCCGCGTCTGGCTGGTGTTCTTTTCGCCGTCGTTGTGCAGTTTTATTTCAAACCAGTCATCTGGTTCGGTTCAAGGTTGGCCGCAAGGCTCCTGCCACTGTGAGGCAGGCATACCACCGGATCACGTACTGGCTCATCCCAACCCACGTGACCTTTGGTAGGGGTCACCACTAGGAGAGGAGGCGCCATGCCCACCATTACTCTTCCCGACGGCAGTCAACGTTCATTCGATCATCCGGTTTCCGTAGCCGAGGTCGCGCTTTCCATTGGTGCAGGTCTGGCCAAGGCCACCGTCGCCGGTAAGGTCGACGGTCAACTGGTCGACGCCAGCGATCTGATCGAGAAAGATGCCAGCCTGCAGATCATTACCCCCAAGGATCAGGAAGGGCTGGAGATCATCCGCCACTCGTGCGCCCACCTGGTAGGTCATGCGGTCAAGCAACTGTACCCGACTGCAAAGATGGTCATCGGGCCAGTCATCGATGACGGTTTTTATTACGATATAGCTTATGAGCGTCCGTTCACGCCTGACGATATGGCGGCGATCGAGCAGCGCATGCAGCAGCTGATCGAAAAAGATTACGACGTCATCAAGAAGGTCACTCCGCGCGCCGAAGTGATCGACGTGTTCACTGCGCGTCACGAAGATTACAAACTGCGTCTGGTTGAAGACATGCCAGAGCAGCAGACCATGGGTCTGTACTACCACGAAGAATACGTCGACATGTGCCGCGGCCCCCACGTGCCGAACACTCGCTTCCTCAAGTCCTTCAAGCTGACCAAGCTGTCCGGTGCTTACTGGCGCGGCGATGCCAAAAACGAGCAGCTGCAACGCGTTTATGGCACCGCATGGGCCGACAAGAAGCAACTGGCTGCTTACATCCAGCGTATCGAAGAAGCTGAAAAGCGCGATCACCGCAAGATCGGCAAGCGTCTTGGGCTGTTCCACACCCAGGAAGAAGCGCCGGGCATGGTGTTCTGGCATCCGCAGGGCTGGACTCTGTACCAGGTGCTTGAGCAGTACATGCGCAAAGTGCAGCGCGAGAACGGTTATCTGGAGATCAAGACGCCGCAGGTGGTTGATCGCTCCCTGTGGGAAAAGTCAGGTCACTGGGCGAACTACGCCGATAACATGTTCACCACCGAGTCCGAGAGCCGCGACTACGCAATCAAGCCGATGAACTGCCCATGCCACGTGCAGGTGTTCAATCAGGGGCTGAAAAGCTAC
The DNA here is from genome assembly GCF_014357575.1 of Pseudomonas folii. Taxonomy (GTDB): domain Bacteria; phylum Pseudomonadota; class Gammaproteobacteria; order Pseudomonadales; family Pseudomonadaceae; genus Aquipseudomonas; species Aquipseudomonas folii. Next base: position 17,323 of record NZ_JACONW010000002.1, read on the forward strand.
CGTGAGCTGCCGATGCGTCTGGCCGAGTTCGGTGCTTGCCACCGTAACGAGCCGTCCGGTGCGCTGCACGGGATCATGCGTGTTCGTGGCTTTACCCAGGATGACGCACACATCTTCTGCACTGAGGATCAGATGCAGGCCGAGTCTGCAGCGTTCATCAAGCTGACTCTGGATGTGTATGCCGACTTCGGCTTCAAGGACATCGAGCTGAAGCTTTCGACCCGTCCTGAAAAGCGTGTGGGTTCCGATGAGCTGTGGGATCGCGCCGAAAGCGCACTGGCATCGGCACTGGATAGCGCGGGTCTGCCTTACGATCTGCAGCCGGGCGAAGGTGCTTTCTACGGTCCGAAGATCGAGTTCTCGTTGAAAGACTGTCTGGGTCGTGTCTGGCAGTGTGGTACCCTGCAGCTCGACTTTAACTTGCCGATCCGTTTGAGCGCCGAATATGTGTCTGAGGACAACAGCCGTAAACATCCGGTGATGTTGCACCGGGCGATTCTTGGCTCTTTCGAACGTTTCATCGGGATTCTGATCGAGCACTACGAAGGTGCATTCCCGGCCTGGCTGGCGCCCACTCAGGCAGTGATTATGAATATCACTGATAAACAGGCAGATTTTTCCCTTGAAGTGGAAAAAATTCTCGCTGAAAGCGGGTTTCGTGCCAAGTCCGACTTGAGAAATGAAAAGATCGGCTTTAAAATCCGTGAGCATACTTTGCTCAAGGTCCCTTATCTCCTCGTGATTGGAGATCGGGAAGTTGAAATGCAAACTGTCGCTGTGCGTACACGCGAAGGTGCAGACCTCGGCTCGATGCCGGTCGCCCAGTTCGCTGAATTCCTCGCACAAGCGGTTTCCCGGCGTGGTCGCCAAGATTCGGAGTAATTACTATTAAGCGTGAAATGAGACAAGATAAACGAGCTGCACCGAAAGCCCCGATCAACGAGAATATCTCGGCACGCGAGGTTCGGTTAATTGGAGCTGAAGGCGAGCAGCTTGGGATTGTGTCAATTGAAGACGCGCTGCTTAAGGCTGAAGAGGCCAAGCTGGATCTGGTGGAAATTTCCGCCGATGCAGTACCCCCTGTCTGCAAGCTGATGGACTACGGCAAATCGATCTTCGAAAAGAAGAAACAGGTTGCCGCTGCCAAGAAAAATCAGAAGCAGATCCAGGTTAAAGAAATCAAGTTTCGTCCAGGGACGGAGGAAGGGGATTACCAGGTAAAACTACGCAACCTGGTACGTTTCCTGAGTGACGGGGACAGGGCCAAGGTATCGTTAAGATTCCGCGGTCGTGAGATGGCCCACCAGGAGCTGGGCATGGAACTGTTGAAGCGGGTTGAAGGTGACCTTCTCGAATACGGTTCCGTTGAGCAGCATCCTAAGATGGAAGGACGCCAGCTGATTATGGTCATCGCCCCGAAAAAGAAGAAATAACCACCAGGGCACGGCAGGCCTTGCGGTTATGTTTATCAACTGAATGCGGAGTATCCGAACATGCCAAAGATGAAGACTAAAAGTGGTGCAGCTAAGCGGTTTTTGAAAACTGCTAACGGCATCAAGCACAAACACGCTTTCAAGAGCCACATTCTGACCAAAATGTCGACCAAGCGTAAGCGTCAACTGCGCGGTAGCAGCTTGCTGCATCCGTCTGACGTGGCAAAAGTCGAGCGCATGCTGCGCCTTCGTTAATTTTGATCAAGAATAGAGGAAGTAACTCATGGCTCGTGTAAAGCGTGGCGTCATTGCCCGTAAGCGTCACAAAAAAATTCTGAAACTTGCTAAAGGCTACTACGGCGCGCGTTCACGCGTATTCCGTGTTGCCAAGCAAGCGGTAATCAAGGCAGGCCAATACGCCTACCGTGACCGTCGTCAGAAAAAACGTCAGTTCCGCGCTCTGTGGATCGCTCGTATCAACGCTGGTGCTCGTATCAACGGTCTGTCCTACAGCCGTTTCATCGCCGGCCTGAAAAAAGCGTCCATCGAGATCGACCGTAAGGTTCTGGCTGATCTGGCAGTGAACGAAAAAGCGGCGTTTGCTGCGATTGTCGAGAAAGCTAAAGCCACCTTGGCCTAAGTCCCCGACAATCACCGGGCCTCAGTTTCTGGGGTTCGGTGTTAAACGTCATAAATAGGGGAAGAGCCTACAAGCTCTTCCCCTATTTCGTATCTGGAGTCTGTACATGGAAAACCTGGACGCGCTGGTCTCGCAAGCTCTTGAGGCTGTGCAGAGCGCTGAAGATATCAATGCCCTGGAGCAAATCCGGGTTCAATACCTTGGCAAGAAAGGTGAGTTGACTCAGGTGATGAAGACCCTGGGGAATTTGCCTGCAGAAGAGCGTCCGCAAGTCGGCGCTCTGATCAACGTCGCCAAGGAGCGTGTCACAGAGGTTCTCAATGCCCGCAAGGCGCAGTTCGAGGAAGCGGATCTTGCCGCCAAACTCGCCGCCGAGTCCATTGACGTGACCCTGCCTGGCCGCGGCCAGACCTCAGGCGGTCTGCATCCCGTTACTCGTACTCTGGAACGCATCGAACAATTCTTCACCCACATTGGCTACGGCATCGCCGAAGGCCCTGAGGTGGAAGACGATTACCACAACTTCGAAGCGCTCAACATCCCAGGCCATCACCCGGCCCGGTCGATGCATGACACCTTTTATTTCAATGCGAACATGCTGTTGCGCACCCATACCTCCCCGGTACAGGTCCGCACCATGGAATCGCAGCGTCCGCCGATCCGCATTGTCTGCCCAGGCCGTGTGTACCGCAGCGACTCCGATATTACCCACTCGCCGATGTTCCATCAGGTCGAAGGCCTGCTGGTTGATCGCGACATCAATTTTGCCGACCTCAAAGGCACCATCGAAGAGTTCCTGCGGGTGTTCTTCGAAAAAGAACTGGCCGTGCGTTTCCGCCCGTCTTACTTCCCGTTTACCGAGCCGTCCGCCGAAGTCGACATGGAGTGCGTGATGTGCAGCGGCAAAGGCTGCCGTGTCTGCAAGCAGACTGGCTGGCTGGAAGTCATGGGCTGCGGCATGGTTCACCCGAATGTGCTGCGCATGTCCGGCATCGACCCCGAAGAATTCTCGGGCTTCGCCTTCGGCATGGGTGTGGAGCGTCTGGCCATGCTGCGTTACGGCGTCAACGACTTGCGTCTGTTCTTCGACAACGACTTGCGGTTCCTCGCGCAATTTCGCTGAGGCGCTTCGCGGCAGCCCGCCAGTGGCCGCTGTCGCAGAGCACCGGAGTCGCCCGTAACGCATTTTTTTGGAGAGCAGGATGAAATTCAGTGAACAATGGTTGCGCGGCTGGGTAAGCCCGCAAGTATCCCGCGACGAGTTGGTTGCCCGCTTGTCGATGGCCGGCCTTGAAGTCGATAGCGTCACTCCGGCTGCTGGTGTATTCAGCGGTGTGATCGTCGGCGAAGTGCTGAGCACGGAGCAACACCCGGATGCTGACAAACTGCGCGTATGCCAGGTCAGTAACGGCTCGGAAACCTTTCAGGTTGTGTGCGGCGCGCCAAATGTGCGCCCGGGTCTGAAGATTCCATTCGCCATGATCGGTGCCGAGCTGCCGGGCAATTTCAAGATCAAGAAAGCCAAGCTGCGTGGCGTTGAATCCAACGGCATGCTGTGCTCCCAGTCCGAATTGCAAGTGGGCGAGGGCAATGACGGTTTGATGGAGCTGCCAGCCGATGCGCCGGTGGGTGAAGACTTCCGTGTCTACCTTGAGCTGGATGATGCCAGCATCGAAGTGGACCTGACGCCAAACCGTGGCGACTGCCTTTCGCTGGCCGGCCTGGCTCGTGAAGTTGGCGCGCTTTACGCCGTGCCTGTGACGGTGCCTGCCGTCGCCGCTGTTCCCGTGACACACGATGAAGTCCGTCCGGTTGAAGTGTTGGCTACCAGCGCTTGCCCTCGTTATCTCGGTCGTGTGATTCGCAATGTCGACCTGTCACGTCCAACGCCGTTGTGGATGGTTGAGCGTCTGCGTCGTTCCGACATTCGCAGCATCGACGCCGTGGTCGACATCACCAACTACGTGATGATCGAACTGGGTCAGCCATTGCACGCGTTTGATCTGGCTGAAATCAACGGTGGCATTCGTGTGCGTATGGCAGAAGAGGGCGAGAAGCTCGTTCTGCTGGACGGCCAGGAAGTCAGCCTGCGTGCAGACACTCTGGTTATCGCTGACCACCAGCGCGCTCTGGCCATCGCCGGCGTGATGGGCGGGGAACACAGCGGTGTTTCCACCACGACTCGTGACGTATTCCTCGAAAGTGCGTTCTTCGACCAGATCGCTGTCGCGGGCAAGGCCCGTTCGTATGGTCTGCACACTGACGCTTCGCACCGCTATGAGCGCGGTGTTGACTGGCAACTGGCGCGCAAGGCCATGGAGCGAGCCACCGGCCTGCTGCTGGAAATCACCGGGGGTGAAGCTGGCCCCGTGATTGAAGCTGTCAGCGAAAAAGATCTGCCGTCAATCGCGCCGGTCACTTTGCGTGCCGAGCGTATCGAGCAAATGTTGGGCCTGAAGATGGACCCTGCGGAAATCGAAGGCTTGTTGACCGGCCTTGGGTTGACCGTTTCTGCTGAAACAGCAGGGCAGTGGCGCGTAGAAGTGCCAAGTCATCGCTTCGATATCAGCCTTGAAGTCGACTTAATCGAAGAACTGGCTCGCCTATACGGCTACAACCGTCTGCCGGTTCGTTACCCGCAGGCGCGTCTGGCACCGCAAGCCAAAGCCGAAGCTCGTAGTGATCTGCCTGAGCTGCGTCGCCTGTTGGTCGCTCGCGGTTATCAGGAAGCGATCACCTACAGCTTCATCGATCCCAAGCAGTTCGAGCTGTTCAGCCCTGGCGCTGAACCGTTGCTGCTGGCAAACCCGATCTCCAATGACATGGCCGCCATGCGCGCTTCGTTGTGGCCAGGTCTGGTCAAGTCTTTGCAGCACAACCTCAATCGTCAGCAGGATCGTGTACGTCTGTTCGAAAGCGGCCTGCGCTTCGTCGGGCAGCTGGACGGTCTGAAGCAAGAGCCGATGCTGGCGGGTGTAGTCTGTGGCAGCCGTCTGCCGGAAGGCTGGGCGCAAGGCCGTGATGTGATCGACTTCTTCGACGTCAAGGCTGATGTTGAAGCCGTTCTCGGCTTCGCCGGTGCGCTGGATGCTTTCAAATTCGTGCCTGGTAAACATCCAGCCCTGCACCCGGGCCAAACGGCGCGCATCGAACGTGATGGTCGTGAAGTGGGCTACCTTGGCGCCATTCACCCTGAACTGTCGAAAACCCTGGGGCTGGATCGTCCGGTCTTCGTTTTCGAGCTGGTTCTGGCCGAAGTTGCACTGGGTAAAATGCCGAAATTCCAGGAGTTATCACGCTTTCCTGAAGTACGACGTGACCTGGCGCTGCTGGCTGATGAAGGCGTTGCAGCCACTGCCGTTCTTGACGTTATTCGAGAAAATGCAGGCGAATGGCTCACAGACCTCAGGCTATTTGATGTTTATCAGGGTAAAGGCATTGATCCGCATAGAAAAAGCCTTGCAGTTGGCTTGACCTGGCAGCATCCATCGCGCACTCTTAACGACGATGAGGTCAATGCGGCAACGCATAAAATCCTCACCTCACTCGAGGAAAGGTTAAACGCCACGTTAAGGAAGTAGCGTATGGGGGCTCTGACGAAAGCTGAGATGGCCGAACGTCTGTACGAAGAGCTGGGCCTGAATAAACGAGAAGCCAAGGAATTGGTTGAGCTGTTCTTCGAGGAAATCAGGCACGCTCTGGAAGATAACGAACAGGTCAAATTGTCCGGTTTCGGCAATTTTGACCTGCGAGATAAACGCCAGCGGCCTGGTAGAAACCCGAAGACCGGGGAAGAAATTCCTATCACGGCTCGCCGTGTTGTCACGTTCCGTCCAGGGCAGAAGTTGAAGGCCCGAGTTGAGGCTTATGCTGGAACCAAGTCATAACGACGAGTTACCGCCGATACCAGGCAAACGTTACTTCACCATTGGTGAGGTCAGCGAGCTCTGCGCGGTGAAACCGCACGTTTTGCGCTATTGGGAACAGGAATTTCCTCAGCTCAACCCCGTCAAACGACGCGGCAACCGCCGGTATTATCAGCGCGAAGACGTGCTGATGATCCGGCAGATCCGCGGCTTGCTCTACGAGCAAGGCTTCACCATTGGTGGTGCGCGGCTGCGTATGACCGCTGGCGAACCCAAGGATGAGACTCAGGATTACAAGAAACTGCTCCGGCAGATGATCGTCGAGCTGGAAGACGTTCTGGTGGTATTGGGCAAGTAGAAATCGCCCGGATACTTCCATAATTCAAAAGCTTAGGTTATATTCCTCGAAGTTTTCGCAGCATGGGAAACTGATACACGCCTAGTCGGGGCGTAGCGCAGCCCGGTAGCGCACTTGCATGGGGTGCAAGGGGTCGAGTGTTCGAATCACTCCGTCCCGACCATATTTTTCAATGAGTTAGCCCGGTATTCACAGTATCGGGCTTTTTCATGTGCGTGACTTTTGCGTGACTTGTCTGTATTTCACGCCTGCCTCCTCTTCAGAATTGTCAGCACCGGACCGCGCGAGTCGGTTGCCGAAACCATGTTTGCTGCCTCAATCAGATGTCCAAGCTCAGCGCCTGAGTAATGACTGGTGATGCTGCCGTTCTTGTGACCTAGCAGAGCCTTCCGATCTTCCTCTGTCACCCCGGCTGCACGCAGCCGCCGACCGAAGGTATGCTTTAGGTCGTGAATCCTGATCGACAGATATCCAGGGTGAGCGGGGCGTAAGTTTTCCTCCTGCCAGAGTTTAGCCGCGCGCACCCGCGCCTTTTTCCAGGCTGAGTCGTTCATTCGGTGCATTGCGCTGCCGTTGTAAGGGAAAACCCAGTCCTTACTCAGCCCGCGCTGCTGATCAATGATCGACTTGGCCACGTTGTTCAGCACGACCAGTCGCTCGTCGCCATTCTTCACGCCCGACTTTGAATGTCTCCCACCGAAGTCCGCAGGTATCAGGAAAACGCTCGTTCCGAGTTCCGGTACCAATATCTCCCAATCCCACCTCAATTTGCAGACCTCCTGCTCACGACACCCAGTGTTCACCTTGAACAAGGCCATCGTTTGCAGGTGGGCGGGCAACTCTCCGAAAAGAATCGACTGCTCATTCCAAGACATTGGATAGGGCTTCCTGCTCGATTTCCTCTCTTCCAGCTTTGTCAGCATCGGTACGCCGTCCAACCATGGTCGCCGCTCATCATCTCTCCACTTGCGAGCACACAGGGACAAAACCCTGACTACCCGCTCGATGGCGATATTGACCGTTCGGTTGCTGACTCCCTTCTTTACCTTTCCATCATCCAGCGTATTAGATTCAAGCCGATGCTTGATGAATGGCTCTAGGGCCTGATCATCAATATGATTCAGCGGTATATCCCCAATGAAAGGATCGAGCTGGGTCATGATCAGCGCCGAAAGCCTGAATGACGGCTGATCCTTGATCTCGACAAGAAACTTCATTGCCGCATCTCGCCACGTCCTGACCTGCCTGACCCCGTACACCTTCTGCTGTCGGATCTGCTCAAGCCGGTGAATCAGGTACCGCTCTGCTTCTTGTCTGTCAGTTGTGCCAGTAGATTCGTAAAGTCTTTCGCCGTTGATTTTCTTGTCGATATGCCAGAGACCTTTCCTTTGGGAGAGGCCGGTGATCGTTTTTCGCGCCATTTTGTATCTCCTTCCTGGCGCTCGCTGCGGGGCAATTGTTGCTCCCGTGCGCCTTTTTTATCAATTGCCTTGGCGGCCACGTAGGATGAGGCCCACTCATCAAGCTCCTGCCGGTCGAATCCGACGCCACGCTCACCGATGGGGAATTCGTTCACGTAAGGTCTGACGATTTCGTTGAAGAGTGCCAGGCACATGCTCAGGTATGCCGGAGCCTCGCCAGCCCTTACGAATCTCGGGGCGAGCGGTAGCTTCCTGGCCGATGCGTTTTTGGTCATTGGCTTACTGCTCCACGCCGCCCTATGGCGGCAGAAGGGGTTATTCGTTTTCTTTAGCGACTGCGCCTTGGAGAGCTATATAGGTAGATCGCTGAATTGATTTCTCGGGCCCGCTGCATCTTCACGACATCAGCGCCCGTGCAGCTGTATCGCCGCCAGTGACTACGCGCCTCGCACCAGTTGACCAGTATCAAAGGGAACTGGAGCCGGTGAGCCGCGCCCATAACGCCAGACAGGAAGGTGTCCCAGTCGCAGCATCGCCGGTCTATCCATGCTTTCTTTCGGGCCATAGAGAATCCTCGCCCGCCGATCACCGGCAGGCTATATATAGAAGGGAGGGGTTTAGGCTCGGTGTCCGCGCTTGCAGAACCAGTCGAGGGCGTCACAGATCAGCGGGCTGTCGTACCAATCCTGAATCTCGCGCCGCTCATCACGATCCCGAAAGAACATCGGCCCGAGATAGTTGTGCCAGCTCATGAACACCCGCGTACCGTCGGCCAGCGGCAGCCTGAAGAAGGGTGAGCCACATAAAAATCCGTGTTCGATTCGAATGCACGTCACGCAGCCTCCTTAGCCCGCTGCCACCAGTGCCAGGCTCTCGCCATGTACCGGTCCAGATAGCTGCCGTTCGCGAGACGCTGGCTTTGGCACCAATCGAGGTCGCAGTTGTTGTCTTCGGCGTAGGCCTGTTCGAATGCTTCGCGGTTCATGGCTTCACCTTTTCGAAGTAGAACACCACCGGTTCGCCTGTCTCGGCTATTAGTCCGTAGGACTTGGCCAGACGGTAAATGGGGTGGTAGCTGTTGAGGGAGTTGATGTGCCCGGCGATCCAGCAGCGCCAGCCTTCAAGCGTTTGGCCGCCCTTGCTGATATTGCAGGGCGCGCAGGCGGGCATCATGTTGCCGATGTGGTCATTCTCCGGCTTGAGCGGCTTTCCTGATTCCAGTCGCCATGTGCCGTTGAGGTTTCGCTTCGAGATCAATTCGCGAGTCACAGGCTCCAAATGATCCGCATGCCAACGCTCACCCAGAACAACGCCGCAGTAGGCGCAATGCCCGCCGTATTTCATGCGCACTTGCTCGCGCTCAGCTTTCTTAAGGCGCATAGATATCCTCGCCGCTACGGCGGCTGACATTGAATTGATTGGATTTACTGAAAGGTGGTGTTGATCGCCGATCCGTTCTCGCGCTGGTTCATCGCCAGCAGCAGGCCGCTCAGCTTCGATCCCTTGGCGAATACAGTGCCGGGCGGCAACCTCACATCGCACGGCAGGACCTGATCAGCGAAAGCGACTGGGCGCTCTACGCATTCCTCGATGACAGCCCAGGTTCCAGAGGTGAGCCTTAAGTCAGCGCGGATCTGATCAATCACCCACATTGGGAGTTGGACCTGAACCATTTCTGCCTCGGTCATGGCTGGTTCAGCCTGGCTACTTCGTCGAGGCAGGCGTTCCACTCGCAATCAAGGTCACTCAGGTACGGCGTTGACTGGCTGATTTCTCTACGCTCCGGCAGCACCACCTTTGCCGTGGTGGGCTGGGCTTGGCGATATAGCTTAGTAATTGAGTACCCCATTTTTTCTGCGCTAAGGATGTCCTGATTGGATTCCTCTCTCCATGCGAGAAACATGCCCTGAAGCGGCGTGTCAGGATGAACTCGCCAGTATCCGAACGCCTCACCCTGAGCGGCTTCGAGCTGTGCGATGCGGGCACGCATGGCCTGAACGTCGCGCACCATGTGCATGGTTACGTTGGCGAGATAGGCCGCGTCGGGGCGCATAAAGAACGATTTAGTTGGAAGGTCACCATCGCCTACAAAGTCGGAAATTTCCTTCAGGTCAGCGTCGGTAACTTTCTGGAAGAATCCGTTGCGCAGCCGCTCAATCTCAGCCAGCAGCGGGGCGACGTGGGCGCGGTCGATTAGCTCAGTGACCCGTCCGCTGCAAGGTGCAGGGTCTTTAATTTGAACTGAACGCTGTCCAGTGATGCCCGGAAGTACGCTCCCATACTGAATGATCCACGCCAACACTTCCGGCTCCCCGCCAACCGCTGGCGGCTGCTCGGCGTCTAGGATCGCTCGCAACTGAAAGAACTCTGGAAGATCCTCATCGCCGTTCTGATTGGCGCGCTCTACCCAGTACATTACAGTTTTAGCCAGCTCACGCGGAAGCAGCACCATCGCGCCGGGTTTGGTTTGGTTGGTCATGACATCACCCGCGAATAAGGCGTCATGTTAGGGCAAGGAAGGCCGTCCATACCTTCGTGGTGTTCGCCGCACGCCATGCAGCACTTAACGCGGGCTGGCGTGACGCGTTGGTTTTCAGGTTGTAATGTCTCTCGCACTACGTCAGCCCCCTGTTCGTCTGTGGCTGGCGATTTGGTACCCTCATCAGTGAGGGAACCATCAGGTAAGTTGCTGGTGGTGCTGGGCTTTGTGGCTGGCACGGACTGGGCGAGGAATGCGCGGATATCCTTTGCAACGGTTGCGTAAGAAAAGCCGCCGCTGTCTACAACAAACGAAAGCAGCTCCCGCGCCTTGGCATTCCGCGCCTCGCTGGCATTGAGGCGGAGCTTCAAGTCGTTGATGCTGATCTTTAGCCAATCCACCGCTTCAATGCTCGCATCGGTGGATTGGTCGTCTTCATCAACGCCAAGCGCTTCACCGATCGCACACAGGGCTCCGACAGCTGAGTCATACATGCGACTAAATCGGTCCCGCTCTGCCGATACGTCGGCCAGTTGTTGGCGGAGGTCGTCCATGAGACTGAAGTTCGCCTTTTCGCCGATTGGCGGCTTCCACAGCTGTCCGCCATGAAACGTATACCCTTGGCCTAGAAGGGTTTGCACTGCGGCATTGCGAGCTGCAGCATCCTCTGCGATCACAGCCTCTACCTGACTATCAATAGTGCTCATCTACATCTCCTTCGCGCGCTGCGCATAAATGGCCTGGCGCCTATTCGAGCAGGCTCTGTGGTTGCCGATGGTTCATTGGGAAGACTTCTTTTTGCGCTTCTGCCGAAGTTCATTCGGCACTGGAAAGGGCAGGTCCATAGCCTGTTCGACGGTGAGTTTCTTTAGGCGGGAGGCCATTCCGGGGATAGTCATGCCCTTTATGGTGGCAAGCTCAGAGAGGGTCATTTGACGGCCCCTGTATACCTTCTTCGAGTTGAGGCGCTTCGTCTCAATCATCCTGTTTCGAGATCTTCGGGTATTGCACCCGGAGCATGCGGGCCGAAGATTGGAAGGGTCGTTGTTGCTTTTCACCTCGTCGATATGATCTATCTGCATGACGCTCCAGATAAGAACCTGAGAACAGCCGAAACAGTTGAATGGTCCTTCGCCGAACAAATCAAAGAAGATTCGCCTGTGCTGATAAATCTCACCGGCACTATTTGAAAGGGGATGATCGGGGGCGTGCTCGACCACATAGCCTTGGGTGTGGATGTAGCTCGGCGTGCGCTTCCTGGTTCTCTCTAACGTGCCGTATCGCGCTTGCCTGGTGTAATGCATAGAGCAGAGCCCCAAACCCTTAGCTGGCTTTTCGCAGCCATCACAGGAGCAGACCTTCTTGAGTAACAACGTCTCGTTCATGTTTTGCTCTCCATGGTGGGTGTAGGCGCGCGAAGGCCTCGCCAGTGGCGTGATGATCTGGGTTGTTGATTAGGTGATGTGGGGGTGTTAGCGAGACATATCCTTGGCCCGCTTCTTCGACCAAGCCAGCACATCACCGATGACGTTCTTCTTGAACATGCTGCGCTGCCGGTAATAGTCGACCGATTCACGGGAGACGCTGAAGCAGATGCCCTCGGCAAACTTCAGCTTCCGCAGTTCGTCGTGGACGTTCTTCTCGATGAATTCATGGGGAGTCATAGGGCCACCCATTCGTTCTTTCCGTCGTAATAGCCGTGCCATTCGCCGAGTCGAAAAACCAAAGTTCCAGGCACGCAAAGCCAGGCTCTGTCGATTGGTCCGCCAGTCAGCCTAAAGCTCGACTTGAGTGCGATCAGTACACGGCGACGAATGCGCCGACGGGATAGGTCAGTCCGCTTGATGCGTAGGGGGGGGTAGACATTGCGTTATCTCCGAAGCAGGCGCACTTCTCCGATACCGGATGAGGTGGCGCAGATGAGTTAAGTGGGGTATTACGGGATGAGCGCGTTACGCGGCGGGCCTTTCGATCTCGTCGTCTTCGCACTGATCTGGATTGTTCAGGATGCTTCTGACGCCATGATCGTAAATTTCTCGCGCCACATCATCACTAACCATGATTGTGTGGCGCGGATAAATCAGGAAGGCAGCGAGCTCATCATCACTCATAAGGTCCATTTTCATGACGGCGATCTGCAGCATTTCGCTGGTTGCAATCTTCGCCGCGCGATCACTGATTCGCTTTATTGCCTGCTCGATGCCAGGCCGAACCCGGTGGCGCAATTCCTTCTCTGCGAACTTGGCTCGCTTGATGGCGAGCTTCAGGTTCCGCTCCTTCTGATCCATCGCCATAAACTGGCTCCTTCAAGCCGCTTGGCGGCAAATGCAATTGTTCGGCCCGCCTGTTTCTGCGGATCTTTGCGGATAGGCGTTTCATCACGGACGCACCGGATAGCTGATGCCGTAGGTCTCGATGATGCGCACCAGAGACTTCTGATTGATCCCGAGCTTGTTGGCACAGGTCGTGCGAGCGATGCGTAGATCGCGGAACGCCTCAATGCGCGGAATCAGCTTTCGGTCAGCCTCTTCGTTAACCGCTCCTGGAAGCGCGATGGAGTAGCTCTTTGCGATCCTGCGTAGCCGGTCAGCCGTCAAGCCGAACTCCCGAATAACGTCCTGCTGCGTGGCTCCCTCGGCAAATCGTTGCGCGATGTCTGGGGCAATCAAGGCCTCGGCAGCCCGCTTTGCTGCCAGCGGTGATTCCGGATTTGCAGGGGCAAAGACAATCCCGTAATCCGCCGCGATATGACCCAGACGCTTGGCGCTGATGCCCAGATCGGCCGACGCCTGCTTCAAGCCAATGTCTACATAGGCCCTCAACTTTTCCGCCGTGCTGCGCTCCAGCTCCATCGCCTCACGCGCCTTGGTTTCGCTCACGGACGAACTGGCTTTGTACCCGTAGGCGATCGTCTCGGTGTTGAAGGGAAGGGACACGCTGCGGGTGATGCTCAGCTCGTGAATAACGCCACCGCTGCGCATATACGCCTCGGTAGCATCAGCCAGCCGGGCAGAGGCGGCGCTGTTGTGCCGTACCATGCTTAATTCGAGTGAAATCATGTTCGAATCCTCAAACCTTATGTAGGTTAGAACGGAATATCGTCATCAAAGCTGTCGAAGTCCGCAGCCGATGGCGTCTGCTGCTGGGCCGGGCGTGATTGCTGCTGAGGCCTGGACTGCGAGCGAGACTGCTGCGGCTGCTGCTGACTCCGCTGGCCCTGCGGCGCGCCCTCCTGAGGCTTACCGCCCAGAAGCTGCATCGTGCCCTGCATGTCCACGATGATTTCCGTGGTGTAACGCTTGATGCCGTCCTTCTCCCATTCGCGGGTGGAGAGCTTGCCCTCGATGTACACCTGAGAACCTTTGCGCAGGTACTCCCCGGCGATTTCGGCGACCTTCCCGAACAGAGAAACCCGGTGCCATTCGGTCTTTTCGACTTTCTGGCCGGTCTGCTTGTCCGTCCATTGCTCACTGGTAGCCAGGCTCAGGTTAGTGACTGCGTTTCCGTTTGGCAGGTAGCGCACTTCAGGATCTTGGCCGCAGGTTCCGACCAATATGACTTTGTTAATTCCGCGGGCCATAGGGCCTCCTATCGAGAAAGCGCCTTGCGCACAAATGGATCAAGCTCAGTTTGATTCAGCAGCCAGCGCTTGTAGTCGCTTGGAAGGTCGGCAATAGCCATGCCCTTGTGCTTGCCGAAGCCAATCACGGTAGGAATGCGAGCATCTTCAGAGATGGTCCAGAGCTCTTCCCAGTCGATCAGAGGCCGCCCCAGCTTCTCAGCCAGCGCATCAATGATTTTGATCAGCAGCAAGCGGCAGTTCTTAACGTCATCCAGGGCGGCGTGCGCATTGCGCAGCAACGATGAAGCTTGATCGCGATAGTGCAGGTAGATCATCGCCGACTGAGTGTGCGTATCAGCGTCCGGCCACAGCTTTGAGCTCAGCGCCTTGGTGCAGATCCGCTTGACGTCTGGCTGTCGAACTACCTTCCAGTCGTAGTCGACGTTGTGGCCGATGATGTACTCCATATCATCTGGCATGAAGAACGTGTCGTGCGCAGGGCAATCGGAAAGCTCTTCATCCAGGATGTGGCTGGTAGCCAGAGCGCCGAGCTCAATTGGCTTGCCGGGCTTGAAGCGAGCCAGGTATTGGTCAATGACCGGAAGCCCGCTGATTGAGCCCAGCTTCAGCCAAGCAGCCTCAACCAAATGAGGGTCGGTAAGGCCTGTCGTCTCGCTGTCGAAAATATATGCTGTCACGCTGATTGCTCCTGAGGAGTGAGTTCTGATTTGCGTTTATCTTTGGCTGCAACCACCTGCGAAACCAGATCGTCAAAGCCATATGCGATGGCCTTTGCTGCGTTGAATGCTGATTGCAGTGCGACTATGTCTTTAGCGCTGGCGATGTCTGCGATCGCGTCGATGAGAAGTTCTTTGGCACGAGCCTCGGGACTGATACCCGAGTTCAGCCAGGCCAATAGCTTCTGCCCGGTAGCCTCAGTGATCAATTCAGGCTGGTTAAACAGCTTGGTTCGATCCTTGCTGGCCATGGCTGTGTGCACGTCATGCGTGAGGTCCAGGACAACCGTAAATTCATAGTCGGTGCCGTCGCGCTGCTCGGACTTCATGCCCAGCTTCACGATCTTCTTGCCTTCACCCTGGACGGTTTCCGTCTTGCTTCGCATCGTGCAGATCACGTGCAGGCCACTGGTGAGGATTTTGTTGGTTATCTGGCGATGACGCGGCGTCGTTTCGTTCCATGCTGCCCATGTGTTGCCCCGAAATTTCTGGTGAGCGAGGGCCTCGTTTGACTCCAAACAACCACCCGGGCCGGTCCACTCGTGCGAGTAGCTATCAATGATTAGCACGCTGTACCCGGCAGCCTCAGCCGCGGTGATCGCCTCAACGTATCGCTCAGGCGAGAAGGGCGGCTGCAGCTCCAGAACATCGAAGTCGGCAATGTCGGAGTAGAGCGATGCGCTGCCTTGCTCAGTGTCGATCACCGCGATTCGACCACCCAGACCCTTGGCCATGAGCAGCGCTGAATAAGTCTTTCCAGATCCTGATGGCCCAGCAAGTGCCAGCCGTAGCTTGGCCTGCTTGCGTTCGGCTTTCTTGAACATGACGCGTTACCTCGGTTGGTTGTCCCATTCCCGCTCAATGCGGGCCTGCTCTGCTTCGTACTCTTTGCGCTCGTCACCCTGAAACCGCTCAGGCGAGAAGCTCCCGACCGTCATCCAGTCAAGCTGGGCGGCCATGCGTGGACTGCTCACAAGGGCAAAATCCTTGCCGCGCTATACGCAGCCTGTTTGATTGAAAAAGGGGCTTGAAACTGAGCGCCGCGAACTGCGCGGTCTGCGTATTTGACGGCTGTTTGATCAGCCTGTGATGTGCCCGGCGTAAGCACTGGCGAGCATCCAGATGGTTGAGCCCGTGATGGCGATGGCTGAGCCGCGCCAGATATAGATGCGACGGGCGCGCTGCAGGCGGGTCATCCCCAGCCCTTCATTGGCCGACGCTTCAGCCAGTCCGCTTTGATCGGGTATGGCAGATCGACGACACGCATGCCACGAGGTGGGGAGAAGGTGCCGCGCACTTGAGCGGGCTGGGTGCGAGCATCCAGCGCTTCAACTTCCTCGTCGATCAGCGACTTCACAATTGGCTGGCTCATGCGCACCTCCGCATCCTGGCGAGCAACTCTTCATTCGAACGCGAGCGGATGTAAATTAGGCACTGGGTATACCGCATGTGCTCTTTGCAATCGATGGCGCTGAGTGCATACGCCATTTCAATCGCCATCTGCGTTTCGCAGTGCAGGCTGTAGTCTTCGGCGTTTTCGATCAGCTTCTGGATACGCGAGTCGATCATGCCGACCGCAATTTCGTGCTTGGTCACGCGGCACCTCCTTTTGGTGGGCAGATCAGCTCCATCTGAGCGATGCATGCCTGGATGTTTGCTTTCAGCTTCAGCCGCCGATCCTGCTCGCGTTCGCGGCGGGCTTTGCGGTCGATAGGGTTGTCGTAGTCGTGGGCGAACTCGTCGAAGCGAGGCTTTTCGTTGCCCCAGCGATCACGGCTGCGGACAGACGCCCGGCCTTGGGCGCTGTCCTGATAACGCTCAAGGTCGAAGTCGGGCATGGTCGCCTCCAGGGCTGGGTTATGCGGTAGGTGGTTGCGGAAGTGGCATCCAATAGGTCGGCTGAGACCAGGCGCTCCAGTAGCCGCCCACGTACAGGAATGAAGTTCGAACAACCATTTCTTCGGACATTGGGGCATTACTTCGGTAGACGAGGACTATCTGCCCAGGCTCAGGAAGTTGCTCAGTTACCGGAATCCATTCGCTCATCACTCAATCCTCATCGCTCAAATGCAATCGGCTGGGTTAATCCGTGTATGCGATGTACTTGAAGTGACCATCGCCAAATCGCTCGAATCGCCCGCCGAAGGTGCCGAGCACTTCTTTCTCAACATCAGCGCGACTCAGATGCAGCGGATAGACGCCTTCCTTAATCATTGAGCTGCTGCTGTGCAGCTTCGCCACCCAGTCGATCTTGGTAGGGTCGAGCACGCGCGGCCTTGTTTGGACGTAGGGCATGTCGCACATGCTGATGGAGGCGATTTCTCGAACGCACAACGGGTCGTCGGCGGCGCGCCACCCACAATCCGGGCAGCACATGTCGGCGCTTTCGTGCTGCCAGCACGGGGCGGCAATGTGACAGCTACAGTCCTTTACCTTTTCCAATTCGATAGAGCCTTCGCAGCCATCACGGGCACAGGTGTCGCCCTCGCAATATCCAAGTTCCATATCCGCCTCCATGGGCGTTGTTCAAATGCAATCGGCTGGAAACATCACTCGGCTGTATTCCGCAAAGGAGCCGGCTGTTTCCATGCGATTAAATTCGGGGCAATAAAAACCCGGCGTTAACCGGCTCCGCAGATACAGGGCTCACTCACATTTAGGTGGCTGCCGGGGGAATGATTTACATGGTCGTATCTCCTGTCGCTCGCTCACTGGGCAGGCAGTGGCCACTTTCTGCGCGACCGTTATCAGTGGCTGGCCTGATTACGAGTCAGGTGCCTTGTATTGCTGAATCACTTCCCGATGCGCTCTCGGTAGAGAGGATCGGTACTCTTGCCCATAGGGCGGTTATGCGGTGGCTTTGTCCGGCGTAACCGCAATCTCCCATTTGGTAGGGAATTTCCCGCCAATACATCTGGCCCGCCCCCAGCTATTTGCCTCAAGCTGGCTTGGAAATCTTTCTCTCTGGCCGCGATTCACTCCGCCAGAACACTTTTTTCGATCGCTTTACGCTGCGCGCCTTGGGTAGTGGCCACCCATCTGAATCGTTGAGGCCGATTCATCGCTGCCTTTGAAGCTGGCCGGTAGTTATCCGGCAGGGTCGTTGCGGTCCATCTAAAGAGCGGTATCGATCCGTAGGGCCTTGTGAGGGGCTGATTCGTTTCGATGGGTGAACATTACAACTGTAAATTGTAGTCTGCAAGTCAAAGTTGTAATTATTTTCGAGCGGACACAAAAAAGCCCGCACGCGGCGGGCTTAGATTTAGTTCTTCAGTTGGCTATTTTGCGGCTTTCACGTCCGCGATGATGCGCTTCGAAATCGCCTCGAGCTGCTTTTCAGTCATTGCCGAGAAAACTCCCTCCCATGCAGTTGACTTGGTGTCATAGGACCGCGCCCCAATCTGCTTGCCGGTTTGCATGTCGATGAACGAAACCTTGGAGTTTACCCATGCGTTTCCGGTCATCGAGCCCACGCTATAGCGAGCCCCAGAGGTTATGTATCTGAAGGTCGATACGCTCACCTTAAGCAAAATCCCAGGCCGGGCAGGGGGAGCCTCTTTTACTACCAGCAGGTTATAGCCTTCGGATGCCGCTTCTGATTTAAGGTATTGCGACCAGGTTGATTGCAGCAGTGGCCAGTCTTTGTGGGCGAGCACCTTGCCGTCCCCATCAAACTCCACGGCCAGGTTTTGTTTTGCCTGCGGGCTGGCGCTCAAAGTTCCGAGACCTCCGCGCTCCACCGTGGCTGCACAGCCGGTCAGCAGGGCCGTAATAATAAGTCCTGCCAGCGTTATTGCTTTCTTCATTTGCTACATCCCTGCGGTTGGTAATCCTTTCTACAGCGTGCCCGTCATGCGCACGGCAACGCCAATAATCCTGCAGTCGTCCGAGCATTCAATCATTGAGTATGCGGGATTCAAAGGCTTTAGATAGCGGCGACCAGCGTCTTCAACCAGCTTCTTGAATGTGGCTTCCTCACTGTTCGGCAGCTTGGCAATGACGAACTTACCCGGACGCACGTCAGCTTCCGTATCAACCAATATAAGCATGCCCTCTGGAATGCTCGTGCCTGATAGCGAGGTCATTGAATCGCCGCGGACTTCAAGCCAGAAGGCAGCGCCCTTAGAGTTGTAGTCAGAAGGCTCATACCGATCCGAGAAACCGTCAGGGAATGGCTGAACAGCTTCCGTCCATGCGCCCGCAGTTACCCAGCTTACAACGGGGTAATGATAGAGAAGCTTGGGCTGCCTAACCGGGCCCACGTTTGAGGTCTCCTGAGGCTCAGGGTCTGACTCACCCATAAGGTAAGAGACGCTGACGCCTAGAGCCTCAGAGATTGCTTTAAGGCGCTGAGGCCGTGGCACGTTCTTGTCCGATTCCCATGCCTGGACGGACTGAGGCGAGACGCCAAGTGCCCGTCCCAGCTCAGACTGGTTCATCCCTTTTTTCTCGCGGGATGCGGCGATTCTTGAGCCGGTCGTATTCATGCGCGCAAGCGTACAACCACCAGTTGTAATCATCATTGCAATTATGCCTTGTAGCATTTCGCTGTTTATTGTAACTTTGAGTTGTAATTCCAATTTTCGAGGCAAACATGAACCAGAACGCAGCCGTGCGTGCAGCTGAAGCAGCAGGAAGCCAGTCCGCCCTTGCTCGCGTTCTTGGCTGCACGCCTCAAAACGTCCAGCGGTGGTGCGCAACCGGCCGCATTCCAGCGGAGCGCGTGCTCACTATCGAACGGGCTACCGGCATTTCTCGCCACGAGCTTCGCCCGGACCTTTACCCAGTAGCTGCATAACCCACTCAACCAGCCTTAAAGGAAAGACCCAGCATGTACATGGACCCCAATCAAAAGCGCGCCATTCCGGTGAAGGTTCGTTTCGAACCAGTGCTTGATCGGATTCTCCGTAAAGCAGCAACCAAGACCCGAATGCAGCACGCCACGTACCTGTACGAAATCATTGAGTGGGCCGTAGCCAACGGCGTGATCGAGGAACTCATGCAGGACAAACAAGAAGATATCGCGGGCTAGAGGCCTTTTGGAGGCCCGAATGAGCATTGAGCTTGAAAAGCTGCCGCCTAAGACGCGGCAGAAAGTAGAGGGGTTGATGAGCGCTAACGGCTGGAGCTTCAGCCAGGCCATCAACGAAATGACAGAAACCGCCATTGCCAGTGGCGCGCTTTCAGAGGTTGGAAGGAAGAAGGCGAAGGTTCTTCATTTGGTTACCCCAATGAGGGCCTCAGGCAGGGACTCTTAAGGGTAATCCAGAGGTCCTCTGCCAAATCCGAGACGAAAAAAAGCCGGGGTAGTGACCCGGCTCTCTTAAACGATTACATGCGGGGCGAATCATGAACGATTTAACGCAAACGAGCAACACCCATCCCGCGCCACGATTTAAGCGTGATGAAAACGTGGCGCACGACAAAAGCTTTCACCAGTCGGCAGCTATGCACGCCGCCCGAATGATCCGCTTCCAGTACACCCGTGAAGCCAAGAACGAATTCCGCCGCGAATGCATCGATCACCTCAAGGCTTCTTTGGCTGGGGGCGCTCGCGCATGAGCAATGTCATTCAGATCAATTCACGCACTACCGGGGGATTTACCCGGATGGACAATGACCTTTACGAAGCGTTGATAGGGGCTGACCTGTCTGGCCGTGAACTGCGTGTCGCTATGGCTATCCACAGGCTCACCAGCGGCTACAACAAGGATTCGGTCAAGGTAGCTGCTCTGTACGTCGCAAAGATGATGTACGGCGATTCAGCGAAGGCTGAGGCAGAGCGTGCCAACGTATCCAGGGCAATCAATTCACTGATCCGTCAGCGGGTAATTTTCCGTGATGGTGGAAGCCGTGACCCTATCGAATTTCTGCCTGTTTCCGAGTGGAAAATAGACTCGAATCAGAGCGTGTTGAAATCTACACACTGTGTAGAAAAAGTACATGCCACTGTGTCGAAATCTACACACATAAAAGAAAGAAATACAAATACTACTTCTAACGAAGTAGTCGTCGACGCCGAGCGTCAACCTGATCTGATCAACCCGGCTCCTGAGAAAGTCATCCGTCATACACCAGTGGTGGATGCTTGTCCGTATCAGGAAATCGTCGCCCTGTATCACATGGCACTTCCTGAGCTTCCAGCCGTTGCACTGCTCAACGCCGGGCGCAAGAAGACCTTGCAAGCCCGGTGGCGTGAAAGCGCTGTTCACCGTGACCTTGGGTTCTGGGCTGAATACTTCGCGATGGTGAAGGCCTCTCACTTCCTAACCGGCAAAGCTGAAGGCCGCAACGGTAGCAAGCCGTTCCGCGCCTCGTTTGACTGGCTGATCGCCCCGAGCAACTTCGTGAAGGTTGTGGAGGGTAATTACAATGCGTGATCCCTACAGCATCGAAGCCGAACACGGTTTGCTGGGTGCAATGCTCCAGCGCCCAGAGCTGATCGAAACCCTGAGCGACGACCTGTCAGCCGAATCGTTTTACTTTCCTGAGAACGCTGAGGTTTACCGCGGGATCATGGCGGTACGATCTGCCAACAAGTCGGTGGATTTCCTCACCGTAGCTGACCACATCAATCGTTTGCCAAATGGCGACAGCGCTCTCGCGTACTGCAGCGAAATCATCCAGAACACGCCCAGCGTAGCGAATGCTGGAACCTATGCGGTGATCGTTCGTGAGCGCGCCATTGATCGCGCCTTGTACAAACTGGGCAGTCAGGCCATGGACATTTCCCAGGGCGATCTGGACACCCAGTCGAAGATCAGCGCAATTCAGGCTGCAGCAATGGCCATCGACAGCGGTTCGGATTCGGATGAGGTCGTCAAAGCCTCTGACGTGCTGATCGATCAGGTTGAAGTATGGCAGGACCGCCACGACCGGCACTCTACCGGTCAGACCCTCATGGGCCTTTCCACTGGCCTTGCAGACCTTGACGAGAAGCTGGGCGGTTTGCTGCCAGAGCAATTGATCATAGTCGCCGGACGTCCAGCCATGGGCAAGACCACCCTGGCAATGGGCTTTGCATCTCACGCGTCAATCCATGAGGGCAAGTCCTCACTTGTCGTGAGTCTGGAGATGAGCAAGGGTCAGTTGCTTGACCGGGTTATCGCCTCCGAAGGCAAGATACCTCTGAACCTCCTGAAAAACGGTACTGCTTGCCAAACCCATGGCGCCGAGCAAACCGCCGCCGCCCAGGCAGTGCGCACTGCAAAACTTTTCTTTGCTGACCGGTCCGGCGCAACTGTCGGCCGCATTCGCTCGCTTGCCCGTCGCCACAAGATGCGCTACGGCCTCGACCTGTTGGTTATCGACTATCTCCAACTGATGGATGGCGAGGGCGGAAACCGCACCGAACAGATCAGCAGCATCAGTCGTGGCTGCAAGTTGCTCGCCCGCGAGCTGCAAATCCCTGTCGTCCTGCTCAGCCAGCTTTCCCGCAAATGCGAAGAGCGCCCGAACAAGCGGCCAATCCCCTCAGATTTGAGGGAGTCAGGTGCCATCGAACAAGACGCCGACGTGATCCTCTTCGTGTACCGCGACGAGATTTACAACGAGAGCACCGAAGCCAAGGGCATCGCCGAAATCATCGTGGGTAAAGGCCGTGACGTTGAGACAGGCACAGTCAAAACGGCATTCCTTGGTCAGTACAACCGGTTCGAGAGCCTTGCTGCTGGATGGATCGAGATGAAGACAGAGCAGCCGTCGAAAGTCACCCCTCTATCCAGCCGATACGGCAACAAGGAGCGCTTCTGATGAGAGACAACACCGATAGAGCGGGTATCCGCTGCGGGATCACAGTTATCTCGCTCCTCCTGTTCCTGCTCATCATCTGGGGGCCGGTCAACACCATGTGGATTGGCCCGTGGATCTATGAAGGCACCGTAATCGGCTCGTTTGATTGGCGCAAAGCATGGGTTCTGAACGGCTGGATCTTGTTCTCCCCGATAGCACTTGCGTTCGGATATTGCGTTTTCACGATGACACGCGCCATGCGCAAGGACGAAATCGATCGCGAGTCGAAGAGGGCTGCCCAATGACCAACCTCGTCGAAATGAAAACCGCCGACCTAACCGGCGAAGCGCTGAACTGTTCTGTCGCCAAGGCTCTGGGGCTGCATGTGTACCTGGCTGAGCCGCATTACATGAATGCGCACCGGGTGATGGTCCGCTACACGCCTGAGGGCTGCCACTTTGAGCAGGAGAAGCGGTTCCAGCCTTCGACTGACTGGGCGCAGGGCGGGGAGCTGATCGATAAGTACGAGATCGTGTTTGCCTTCTTTCCTGATGACGCTGAGCGTTACTGGGCCTCTTGCTGCTCCATGTCCGGCGAGGAATACGGCCCAACCCACCTCATAGCCGCCTGCCGCGCCATCGTCGCCTCTGTACTTGGCGACACCGTAAGCGTGCCAAAGGAGCTTTGCCATGAATAACTACAGCGAACTGAAGCAAGTGGCCGAGGCTGCACCAAGCGGTCCATGGATCGCCGAAAACGATACCCTTTACTTCAAGGATGACGGCTACACCAGGCATCTTCTGGATGCTGACGCAGGCCATGATGTAAGCGACGAGGCTTATTACGCGGCTCTGAAGTTTATCGCCGCTGCTCATCCTGCCTCAGTGCTGGCCCTGATCGCCGAGAACGAGGCGCTGCGCCAGGATGCTGAGCGGTATCGGTGGCTACGTGAGGGTGCGCAGCAGGACGTTGATGGGTGGCGCAACGATGTACCGGTCCTTGTTCACGCCTTGAGCCACGTTCCAGAGTGGAAGGAACGTCTCGATAAGTACATCGACGCTGCCATGAGCAAGGGGTCGGGCCAATGACCGAATTCCTAATGCGCGGCATGGAAGACGCCAGTCGCCTGCTGGGCCATCTCCAAGCCCAAGACTTCACCCGGCCCAAGAAGATCGTCATCAAGGATCAGGATCGCAGCGGGGAGCAGAACAAAAAGCTCCACGCCTCGCTGACCGACATCGCCAATCAGGTCGAGCACGCCGGTCGCAAGTGGGACGTGCTGATCTGGAAGCGACTGCTGACGGCCGCGTGGCTGCGTGAGGCGGGCGATCAGCCTCAGCTGATACCAGCGGTAGACGGACACGGCTTTGACGTCGTGTACGAGCGCACATCCAAGCTGACCGTGAAGCAGTGCGCAAGTTTGCTGGAGTGGATTGCCGCCTTTGGTGCTGAACATCAGGTGCGGTGGAGCCAGAAGGATCTGTGGGAGGGTCGTTACTGATGATTACATCCGAACAGTTCTGGGTAGTTGTGTTCGTTGCCATCGTCATTGCCGCGATCGTCGGGCATTTCGTTGAGCGTCGCCGAAACCGATCAATTCAAGACTTTGAGCGCAGACGCCGCGAGCGCAAAGCAGAAGTTGAGCGCGCCGCAAGGAAGTCGTTATGAGACTCGCCATCAAAGAGCGCAAGAAAAAGACCTGCGCAAACACCGCATGCGCCATCCAGTTCGTACCGGCGCAGCTCGGCCAGAAGGTTTGCGGCTGGGCATGTGGTCTGGCCATCGCTCCGGCGAATCAGGATCGGGCGCGCAAGGCCATCGCTCAGCGCGACCGACAGGAGATCAAGGTCCGCAAGGAGAAGCTGAAAACACGCAGCGACCACATGCGCGACACGCAGCAGGCCTTCAACGAGTGGGTTCGTGCCCGTGACGCAGATCTGCCATGCATCAGCTGCGGTCGTCATCACGAAGGGCAATACCACTCCGGCCACTATCGGACTGTAGGAGCGAATCCGGAATTGCGGTTTGAGCCCCTTAATGCCTGGAAACAATGCGCCCCATGCAATAACCATCTCTCCGGAAACCTGATCAATTACCGAATCGCACTCCTACAGAGAATCGGCGAGGAAAAGGTTCTGTGGCTCGAGGGTCCGCATGAGCCGAAGAAATACACGATCGATGAGTTGAAGGCGCTGACCGCGCATTACCGGGCACTGACCAAAGAATTGAAACGGGGAGAGGCAGCATGAACATCAACTCAGCACGCCAGGCGTGGCATGACTGCACCTACAACCCTGCGCCCGGACAATCCTCGGACGTCGTTCAGTTGGGCGTGGTTGTGCAGGCAACGGAACGCGGGCCTACAGCAAATCATGCGATGCACAGCGCGCTGGCTGGTCACATCCAGTCGGCGATCGCCAAGCTTCACCCGCAGGTCAGGCTGTTCGGCGAGTACATGTACGCCGCAAGCCGGGACGAGGACATCCGTGAAGCAGCGGAGGAACTGGTGTTCGGCATGGTCGTGTCGAAGTCCAAGCGGATGACGGCAGCCAAGCGGGAAAAGCTGGATTACGTGGTCAAGGGTGTGATGCGCCGATACCGGTACATGCACCAGGGCGGGCAGTCAGCCAATGACGATCCGTTGATCAAGCCAGAGGCGTTCCGTTCATGGCTGATGGGGGAGTTTGGAGTGCGCATCGAGTCCTGTGCATGGGCGCGAGACTGGGAGCCGTTCACCACTCTTGCATTCGAATGTTGCGAGGATTTGGATCGTATGGCACTGAGTCCGATCGGTGCCGTTATTTATCAAATGAAAGAGGCCGCCTGATGGTTACTGCAGAGACCGTTAAGGAGGCTCTACGGTATAGCCCTGTAGTTGGGGTTTTTGAATGGCGGAAGGCTGGCAGGCGTGTGAGGGTCGGAGGACTGGCCGGAGCAGTTGTAAAAAGCACCGGCTACGTCCGAATTGTTTTGGCGGGGAAGCCATATCCGGCGCATCGGTTGGCATGGCTCTACATGACCGGTGAGTGGCCAGCCCAAGACATCGACCATATCGATGGCGATCGATCCAACAATGCCTGGAACAACTTGAGAGAGGCGAATGCCAATACCAACGGCTGGAACAAAAAAGTCCTCAAGACAAACAAAGCCGGGATCAAAGGGCTTACCCAGCACAAAGAAACCGGTCGGTGGCAGGCTCGATTCGAGGCAAATAGCGTTGTATGGAGTGCGATGTTTGCTACCAAATCAGAGGCGGAAAAGGAAATGAGAGCTAAGCGGGAAGAGATTCATGGAGAGTTTGCCAACCATGGGCAGCACCGTTTTGAGCAGGAGGAAAATAAAGACTGATGGCCTATTGATCTTCCCGCACGGCTAGCATAGAGTGATCGCCACATTGAGTATTTTGCCTACGGCAACTTGCTCCAGAAAACCCAGCCATTGCGCTGGGTTTTTTCGTTTTCGGCTCCGCCACACCCATTGCTCCGAGCTGGGAGTGCTGCCGGAGCTGACTTACACAAAACCCTCCATGCCTCTTGCCTCGGCAACGCACAAATTTGTGAGGGCCTCTTTCGACCCTGTTCACCCTCGTGCTGCTCCTCAGCCGCCTTTGCCCGTGACACTGCGGTCCTTTTCTTCAGCATGCCCACCCATTGGAGTCGCGCATGGATTTTCTTCATCGCCTTGCCGACAAGACTGAGTGGATCATTGCCGGTCTTCTTGGCGTAATCGTCGCAAGCTGGTGGCACAAAGATGACCTGACAGACTGGAAAGCCTGGATGGTGTTCTTGGTCACTGGTGTGGCCTGCGCCCTGTATTTGACCGGTATCGTGAGTTCTTACCTCGGGATCATCGACCCCAGCAATGTTGCTGGCGTTGGCTTCCTGCTCGGGGCGTTCGGCGGATCATTGATGACCGCCATCAATCGCGCCATCAAAGCCGCTGACCTCTGGGCTCTCATCCGCCAGAAGTTCGGGGGAGGCACCCCATGACTACTCAATTTCTGAGCACCTTCTTCATCGCGATCATTTCGAGCTGGGCCACCTGGTCTGTACTGAGTGACAAGGTGCGTGACGGGATCGTAGGCAAGTTGATCTACGCCGTCATCGCGCTGGCCGGATACGCAATCGTCACCCGCGCCGAGTCCATGTACATCACTCCGACGGTGGCCGGTGTCACCTTTCACGGATCGCTGGCCCTTGCAGGGATGAGGCACATCTTCATGGTTACGTGGTGGAAGACGGTGAAGGCGTGGCTGTGTCGCTGGATGAACTGCGAGCACTGCCTGCATCACGACGGCCGACGCGTAAAGGTCGAGCGGCGCAAGTCGTAGCGCGCCACGTTTTTAGATAGCTCAATTTCGTGGCGCGAGGAATCGATCATGACCAAACGCAACTGGTACGTATCAACCCCGGGCCACGGCACCTTCCCGATGATCCTGCTCAGTCAGGCCATGGATCACGCATCGGCTCTGGCCTTTGCCCGGTCTATCTGGCCGCAATGCACTGTGGAGTGATTGATGACGACCATTGCCTACAAAGACGGCGTGATCGCCTATGACTCTCGCTGCACGCGCGGCTCGACCATTACGGATGACGATTGCGAGAAGCTGGAAACAGTGAAAGGCGTTCACTTCCTTTGCACTGGTTGCACTTGCGACTTCGATGCGTTAATCGCGGCCTACTTTGGCGCTGCTGCCTCGGCACCAGTTGAGGCATCCGGCTATGCGGTAGATGGCGGAACACTCTGGCTGATCGGACATGACGACAAGACAGGGTTCTGGAAGAACAGAATCAGGCTGGATACGGGTGATGCTATCGGTAGTGGTTCTGCATTCGCCTTGGCCGCAATGGACATGGGCGCAACTTCTGCCGAAGCCATTGAGGCTGCGAAAAGGCGGGACACTTCTACTGGTGGGCGGGTGAGAGAGTTGCGCATTCGAGCTGAGGGTGTGCCGCAGGGTTAGTGCGGCACGGGTGTGTTACTTGACCTTCAGCGCTTCCTGGATCTGGTCGGCGTAAGTCGAGAGCATCTTCATGTGAGCACTCAGGCTGAACTTCTGATTGCCGCTCCCTGCATATGCATGGATCAAATCTAGTGCCGCAGCAACCGCCGCAGTGCGCTTTGCGTCACCTTTCAAGGCTGAGTTGTTTGCAATAATTGGGGCGAATGTTTCAGACATAACTACTTCCTTGCATTGATTGATCCTAACCAATACCGGCATCCAGCCGCTATTTCAATACCACCTTCGTTTCCTGAGATTTACCCATGACAACCAAGCAACCCGACTGGGAGGCAATCGAACGTGCCTACCGGGCCGGATTGCTTTCTGTACGAGAGATCGCTGCATCCTGTGGTGTCTCTCACACCGCTATCCAGAAGCGGGCAAAGGCCAATAGCTGGGAGCGCGACCTCAAGGCAAAGATCAAGGCCAAGGCTGATTCACTGGTTGCCAAACGAGAGGTTGCCACTCAGGTTGCCAGCAAAGCAGTGGAAACCGAGCGAGAGATAATCGAGCTGAATGCCGAGGTCATTGCGAACATCCGCATGGCTCATCGGGGGGATATCTCCCGCGGTCGGAGAATGACCAACAAGCTGCTGGATGAGCTTGAGGCGCTGACCGATGAGCAAGGCACCATCAAAGAGTTGATCGCTCAGCTCAAAGATGGTGACCACGACGATGGTGAGGCGATGTCCGACATGCTGGCCTTGGCCAACAAGATGGGCGCGCTTCCTTCTCGGACCAAGACGATGAAGGAGCTGGCTGAGACGCTGAAGACGCTGGTCATGCTTGAGCGCCAGGCTTACGGGCTGGATGAGAAGGCTGGCGGCAACGATGCCGACGAATTATCGAAACTGATGGACGATCTATCGAAGGACGCCTGATATGAAGCCCGAGCACTTGAAGCTGCTCCGGGACAAGCACTGGCGCTTGAACAATCTGTATTTGATCACGGACAAGCAGGGCAAGAAGGTCCGCTTCCGCATGACGGATGAGCAGATTGAATACTTCGAGGGCATGCACACCCGAAACATTATCCTTAAGGCTCGGCAGCTAGGGTTCACCACTGAGTGCTGCATTATCCAGTTGGACGCAGCCTTGTTTGAGGCGGCCAAGTGCGCGCTGATCGCCCACACCCTGAATGATGCCAAGCGCCTGTTCCGCGAGAAGATCAAATATGCGTATGACAACCTTCCCGCTGAGATACGCGCTGCCAACCTTGCTTCTAACGATGCTGCTGGTGAGCTTGTGTTCAGCAAGGGCGGATCGCTCTACGTGTCCACATCCTTCCGGGGCGGGACTCTACGGTATCTGCACGTATCCGAGTTCGGGAAGATCTGCGCCAAGTTTCCCCACAAAGCCAGAGAGATCGTCACCGGGGCATTCGAGGCGGTCGCCACCGATTGCTTCGTTACCATCGAATCGACGGCGGAGGGCAGGGCTGGCTACTTCTTCGATTACTCGCAGAGCGCTGAGAAGCAGCAATTGTCCGGCGTGCCGCTGGGCAAGCTCGACTGGAAGTTCTTTTTCTTCAGTTGGTGGAAGAACAAGGCCTACTGGCTCGACCCTTCAACCGCGATCATCCCTGAACGCCTGACTGATTACTTTAATGAGTTGGCTGCAAAGCTTGGCATTGTCACCAACCCAGGCCAGCGCGCCTGGTATGCAGCCAAAGAGAAGACCCTCGGCGACGACATGAAGCGGGAATACCCGTCGATACCAGCCGAGGCCTTCCAGCAATCAATCGAAGGTGCGTACTACGCGCGCCAGTTCACAAAGCTTTATGCGGCTCAGCGCATCGGCGTGCTGCCGGACAACAGCCATCTGCCGGTGATGACCTTCTGGGACATCGGTGTTGGCGACTCCACGGCCATCTGGTTCGTGCGTAAGGTAGGTACTGAGTTCCACGTCATCGACTTCTACCAGAACAGCGGTGAAGGCCTGCGTCACTACATGAAGGTCCTCAAGGACAAGGGTTACACCTACTCCGAACACTGGGGCCCACACGATATCGATAACCGCGAGTTCAGCAGTGATGCGAAGACTCGGCGTGAGATGGCGCGCGAAGGCTACGAAATCGACGGCCACCACTACCGCATGACGTTTCAGGTCGTGCCGAAGATCGGCGTAGATGACGGCATTGATCAGTCCCGAGAGATCCTCGCCAGTTGCGCCTTTGACGAGGCCAAGTGCGAGGAAGGTATTTCGTGCCTGGAAAACTACCGCAAGGAGTGGGACGACAAGAAGGGCTGCTGGAAAGACCGCCCGCTGCATGACTGGTCATCCCACGCCGCAGATGCATTCCGGTACTTCGCTGTCGCCAAGAGCGCAAGGAAGCCGGTCAAATCAATCAAGATGGGATTCGCACGCTAATGGCAGACGTCACCTACACCCGCCCGGAATACGACGCGGCACAGTCCCGTTGGCGGCTGGTGCGCGACGTGTGCAAGGGCTCCGAGACGATCAAGGCCCGCGGCGATGTGTATCTGCCTCGGCCTAATCCGCACGACGACGGCAAAGAGAACAGGGCTCGCTTCGATACCTACCTGATGCGCGCGGTGTTCTATAACGCAACCGGGCGCACCAAGAACAGTTTGGTGGGTGCAGTGTTCCGCACCTGGCCAACCCTTACCGTTCCAACGGCACTGGATTACGTGGCAAAGGACGTCGACGGGCAAGGGATCAGCATCTACCAGCAGTCGCAGTCGGTCATCGGGCACATCCTCGAAGTCGGCCGTCATGGCTTGTTAGTGGACTATCCGAGCGTTGAGCCTGGATCTACCAGCAAGGCTGACAGCGCCTCGATGGGCATTCGTCCAACCATCGCCAGCTACAACGCTGAGTGCATCATCAACTGGAAGACACGCAAGGTTGGTGGTCAGTACCTGCTGAGTCTTGTGGTGCTGAAAGAGTTGGTCGACGAAGACACCGAGGATGGTTTCGGCGTTGAGAGCAAAGATCGGTACCGCGTACTGCGCCTGAATGACTCCGGTTTGTACGAGCAGGAGCTATGGGCGAAGGATGGCGGTGGCTGGTCGGTGACTGACGCGCGCACGCCTCTGGACGGCTCAGGCAGGCCTTGGCGCTTGATCCCCTTCATGTTCATCGGCAGCGAGAACAACGATTCGTCGATTGATGACTCTCCGCTGTACGACATGGCCGAGATCAACATCGGCCATTACCACAACAGTGCGGACTATGAGGATTCGGTCTGGTTCTCGGGTCAGCCCCAGTTCTGGATTGCTGGCCTCGACGAAGCATGGCGCGATCACCTGGAAGAGAACGGCATCTACGTCGGCTCGCGTGCGCCTCTGACGCTTCCCGCGCAAGGATCATGCGGGTTTGCCCAGCCTGAGCCCAACACGCTCGTGAAAGAGGCTATGGACGGCAAGAAAGAAGACATGGTGTCACTCGGTGCCCGGCTGATTGAGCGTGGCAGCGCGGTGAAGACTGCGACCCAGGCCGACAACGACAGCGCGGCAGAGCACAGCATTCTGTCCCTGGCCGTGAGCAACGTAAGCGAAGGTTACAGCCAATGCCTGATGTGGATGGGCATGTTCGAGAATGTGGCTGGCGAAGCGCTGTTGAAGCTCAACCAGGACTTCACGCAGGTCAGCCTTGACGCGGCAATCATGGCCAGCCTGTTCAATGCAGTGCAGGCCGGGCAACTTCCAGCGTCGGACTTCTGGCAGTACCTGCGTGATCGAGGGGTGATCGACCCAGAGAAGACTGACGACGATATCCGTGGCGAGCTTGAAGCCAATCCAGTGGGCTTAGGCCTCGATGATGAGGACAAACCAGATGGCGGCCAACCAAGCGATCCTTGATGCCACTATCCGGCACGCAGTGTTCCTCGAAAGACTGAAAGCAGGGGAGGTGAAGAAGTTCGCCCCCTTTCTGAAGGAGATAGACCGCTCGTTGCGTGAGCGCCTGACCAAGTCCGACTTGACTGGGTTTACACGAAAACGCCTGGAGAAGCTGCTCGACGAAGTGGATAGTCTGCTTTTGGGCATATTCAACCGGTTTGGCGATCAGCTCACGCTGGACCTGATCGACCTGGCTAACTACGAGGCTCAGTTCGAGGCGACGAGCCTGACCCGGGCAGTACCGGTCGGGATCAGCTTTGAGGCTGCCGTTCCTTCGCTTGCGGCGATCAGATCCGCAGTGCTGAGCAACCCGCTGAGCATCAGAGACGGCGGCAAGCTACTCAAGCCATTCATCAAGGACTGGACGACGGCAGAGCGTGCGCGTGTCACCGGCGCAATTCGGCAAGGCTTCTTCGAAGGGCAGACGAACTACCAAATCCTGCAGAACATTCGCGGCACCAAGGCGGCTGGGTACGGCGACGGCATTTTGTCTGTGACCGATCGCAACGCAGCAACGGTGGTGCGCACTGCCATCCAGCACGTTGCCAGTCAGGCGCGGATGGAAACGGCCAAGGCCAACACCGACATCGTTACCGAGATTCAGCTGGTCGCCACGCTCGACAGCAAGACCAGCCAGGTATGTCGCACCCTGGACAAGCGGCGCTTCCCGGTCGATTCAGGGCCGCGGCCGCCGTTTCACCCAAATTGCCGAACCACCTTTGTCTTGCTGACGCGCCTGAGCGAGATGTTTGCCCAGGGCGCTACTCGGGCCTCACAGAACGGCCAGGTCAGCGCGGACCTCGACTATTACCACTGGCTCCAGCAGCAGCCTGCAGCCTTCCAAGACAAGGCGATCGGCAAAGTCCGCGGCGCTCTGTTCCGTAATGGCGGCCTGAGCGTTAAGCGATTCTCCGAGCTACAGCTCGACCGCAACTTCGAACCACTGACACTCTTAGAGATGAAGGCCCTTGAGCCTTTGGCCTTCGAGCGCGCAGGCATCTGATCCGCAGGCCGAGCCTGCACACCAGTCCCAGGGGGACAGCATGAAATACCTGATCGACAAAGCAGCATACGACGCGCTCGAACCCTCGTTACAGGCCTTCTACAAGGCGCAGGGCGAGGACTACGTGCTGGCTATTGAAGGATTGCCCGCTCCAGAAGACACCGCAGGCCTTAAAGCCAAGAATGATGAGCTTTTGGCTGAGCTGAAAGCCAATAAGACCAAGGCGCGTGAGGCCGAAGAAGCCGCTCGCCGTGCCGCTGAGGAGAACGCCCGCAAGTCAGGGGACACTGAGGCGCTTGATCGTAGCTGGTCAGAAAAGCACTCAGCAGCCTTGGCCGAGAAGGAAGGCACGCTAACTGCGCTACAGGCTCAAGTCCACGCGCTGACTGTCGGTGCTACTGCGGCTCGACTGGCCGGTGAACTGGCAGTTCAAGGCTCGGCAATGGTGCTGCAGCAAATCATCGAGCCGCGCCTCTCCATGCAGATTCGCGAAGGAAAGCCCGCCGTCGTGGTGCTCGACGACCAGCTTCGGCCTACCGCCTTGACGGTTGATGAGTTCAAAACCCAATTGTTCAACGATGCCGCTCTGGCACCGCTGATTGCTTCAAGCAGGGCTTCTGGTGGCGGGGCTACCGGTGGCAAAGGCGGCGGGGCCGCAAAAACGTGGGACCAACTTACCGGGATGGAGCGAGTAGAGCTCCGCCGAACCAACCCCGCCGAACATGCGCGCCTGAAAGCCGCTGCTGAGGCCAAGTAAAAGGATCATCCGCAATGCCTACCATTCTCTCGGACGTCGTATTTCGCGACGAGCTGCGCGACTACATCAGCGTTAATACCGTTGAGCGTACCGCGTTCTTCCAGTCGGGCATCCTGACCAATAACTCGGATATGTCCCAGTTGCTGGCAAGCCCGTCGAACACTTTCACCATTCCGTGGTGGGTCGATCTGGATGCGTCTATCGAGTCGAACTACTCGAACGACGTATACACCGACATCGCTGTGCCGTTGTCCGTTACCAGTGCTTCCATGCAGGCGCGCGCTGCGTACCTCAACGAAGGCTGGAACTGCATGAATCTGGTGAAGAACATCACCAAGCAGGACCCGCTGGAGTTCGTAGCAGGTCGCCTGATCTCCTACTGGATGCGTGTTGCTCAGCGCCGCACCATCGCCACGGCTGTGGGTATCTACAACGACAACGTAGCCAGCAACGGTGGCGACATGGTTGTGGACGCAGGCGGCATCATCAACCCGACGGCAGTGATTCGCGCCAAGGGCTCGATGGGCGACTACACCGGTCAACTGGGCGGCCTGAGCGTCATCGCGATGCACTCAGCTGTGCACACCGAGCTGTCGATCCAGAACCAGATCGACTTCGCGCCAATTGCTGATCAAACCCCAGAGTTCGGTCGCTTCCAGGGCATGATCGTTGTTCTGGACGATGGCCTGCCTGTGATCGGTACGGGCGCATCTGCCAAGTACCTCTCAATCATCTTCGGCCCTGGCGCAATGGGTTACGCCGAAGAGCAGCCAGAAGGTCTGGACGGTCTGGAATACGAGCGAGCGCCTGATCGTGGCAACGGTGGCGGTACTGAGACCCTGTGGACTCGTCGCAACTTCGTTGTGCATCCGCTGGGCTACTCGTTCACCAGCGCAACCATCACCGGTACCCCGACCACCACTCGCCCGATCTCGGCGAACTGGGCGGACCTGGCGCTGGCTACCAACTGGGAGCGCAAGTTCGCTCGCAAGCAAGTGCCACTGGCGTTCATCACTTCCCTCGTAACCGCTCCAGCGGCCTAGTCGAAGCTCG
The DNA here is from genome assembly GCF_014357575.1 of Pseudomonas folii. Classification (GTDB taxonomy): domain Bacteria; phylum Pseudomonadota; class Gammaproteobacteria; order Pseudomonadales; family Pseudomonadaceae; genus Aquipseudomonas; species Aquipseudomonas folii. The sequence goes on from NZ_JACONW010000002.1 coordinate 51,228, forward strand.
GCCCTTCGGGGCTGGCCTTCAAAGGAGAAAACCATGGCTGTCGATAAAGACAATCACATCAACCCGAACCTAAAGGCTCGATGGGGCTTTGCTGGCGAGGAGGGCGATATCACTGTCGGGCCTCAGACCGTTGGTGAAACTGGCGGCGTAGATCACGCTCGTACGCGAACCGCGGAAGGTGGTGGTCGCAATAGCGGTGGTGGCGCGGATCCTGCCGTAGAAACCTTGCAGCTTGATGCGATCGGCAAGTTGGCTGAAGGGTTGGAAAACGGTGTATTGCTGGAGCCTGAAAGCGATGGCCCAGCAATGCGTATTCACCAGGCGCTCGTTGGTTTTCAGGAAGGCGTTCAGAACCTTTCTGATGAACTCGCCCAGGCGAAGCTGGACTTGGAGGCTGAACGCGCCAAGAACACTGACCCCCGTGATAGCCTCACCATCCCGGAAATCAAAGAGCAGCTGGACGCGAAAGAAGTCAAGTACACGTCCACTGCCAACAAGGCCGAGCTGCTCGAACTGCTGAAGGCTCAGCCCGCACCCTAGGAGTAACACATGGCACTCATCGTTGAGGATGGCACCGGCAAGCCGGATGCAGACAGCTACTCGACAGCGGCGGAACTGGTCAGCTATGCCGCAAGGTACGGCGTGACCATCCCTGCTGAAGAGACTGCGCAGGAAGCGCTACTGCGCCGGGCCGCCTTGGCGATGGATGGCATGAAGTGGAAAGGGAGCCGCCAAAGCAGCGACCAGGCTCTGGCGTGGCCACGCAAGGATGTCATCATTGATGACGAGATAAAGCCGTCGGGCTACATCCCGGCAAGAATTCAATACGGCCAGATGGCTCTGGCCGCCGAGATACACCAAGACGATATCGACCCCATCGATAAACGCAAAGGCGCTGTGACTCTTGAGCGTGTCGAGGGCGCAGTGACTCGCGAATATGCAGCGATCAGCAACAGCAGCGGACGACTGCTACCGGCAGCGCCAGACCGGCCAAGCCGCACGCAGTTTGCTGACTATCTTCAAAAGCGCGGGCTGTTCGCCATTCGCGCATAACAGTCGGAGCCAACATGGCCTTCTACGACGAAATGGCCGCGTTGGCTCTCGAACTGATAGCCGAGTTCGGCCAGCCGGTCACTTTGCGCGACGTTGTGAAGGGCGCCTACGATCCATCCATAGGAGGTACGGCGCCTGATTCAATCACCGAGCGGACCGCGCAGGGCATCCTTACCGACTTTACCGGTCAAGAGTTCCAGACGAACACCCTGATTAAAGTAGGCGATAAGAAGCTAAAGATAGCCGCTAGCGGACTGACTGCGCCGCCAAACCTGCTCAGCAAAGTAGTTGTGCAAGGTCGCACATGGTCAATCATCCCTCCGCTGAAAGAGATCAACCCAGCCGGGACGCCTTTGCTTTATGAGCTGCAGGTGCGGGCATGAGTAGGTACACAGGCCTCAATGGCAGTTTCGCTGAGCAGATCGCCCAGTTTGCCGAAGGCGCGCGCCAAGCGATGGACGCCAGTTTCCGAGAAATCATTATCGAGCTGGGCGGCTCTCTGATTCGAATGTCTCCAGTCGGGAACCAAGAGCTTTGGGCTAGTAATGTGGCTTTCCGAGCCAAGAATACCCGTGCAGCCGACGACTACGACTTTAAGGTGTCCGTCCGTAACACCGTCATCAACCTGACCGACTCTAATTTCACTAAGTCAGGAAACCTTCGCAAGGGTGTTAAATATGCCAAGCCCTTGACGAAGACCGAGCGAGACCAGAACTACAACGTCAATGGACTGGTCGCCGGAAAGGATTATGTCGGCGGTCGCTTTCGCGGCAACTGGCAATTTTCTATCGAGGCTCCTGCAGACGGGACGCTCGATATCGTCGACCCGAGTGGAAGCATGTCTCTGGCCCTACTGAGGGGGCAGGTCGCTTCGCTCACTGCGGGCCAAACAGCCTACATCGTGAACAATCTGCCTTATGCAATCCCGCTGGAGTACGGCCACAGCAGCCAGGCCCCATCGGGCATGGTCCGCGTGACGATTGCCCGCTTTCAACAGATCGTGGCCGAGGCCATCAGGAACAACCAGGTATGAGCCATAAGATAATCAGGTCGCTGCTGGAGACGCGCATTGCTGCGTGGGCCGCAGAGCGCGAACTTCGCGTTGCATACCAGGGTGTGAACTTCACCCCCGTATCCGATGAGACCTACCTGAGCGCATTCATGCTCCCGGCCGGGACCGGCACGGACACACTGTCAGGCGATCACCGGGTTTACACCGGCGTATTCCAGATCAACGTGGTGACGCCAGTCGGTAACGGTACCGGCGACGCTGAGGGCTTGGTTGATGAGCTGGCCGAACTGTTTCCGGCTTTCCTCAGGCTTAAGCGTGATGAATTCGAAGTGATGGTATTAACGCCGGTCGAGCCTGGACCGCCAATCACTGCCGACACGACTCTGACCGTCTCGGCCTCGTTCCAGTATCGATCCGACACCAACTAATTCGCCCGTTGGGCAAACCTGAACCCGCCACTGAGCGGGTTTTTTCATTTCTGAAAAGAGGAAACACCAATGGCGTTCAAGCTCCCCAACGGCGCGATCATGGAGATTGCATCTGTTTTCAACGCTGCCGTGCTGGCCACTGCGATCAGCAACGGCAATCCTGCTGTAGTCACTGCTGTAGGTCATAGCCTGGAAGATGGCGACATCATCGTCGCAACGTCCGGCTGGACACGGCTGAATGATCGTGTGGCGCGCGTTGATGCTTCACTGGCTGACTCGTTCGCACTGGAAGGCATCGACACCACCAAGACCAACGTTTACACCGCTGGCGCTGGTATTGGCTCTGTGCGCAACGTCAGTGCCTGGGCGCAGATTGCTCAGATCACCGAGGTTGCTACGAGCGGCGGCGATCAGCAGTTCACCACCTTTGGCTTCCTGGAAGACGATGACGACCGCCAGCTGCCGACCACCAAGTCGCCGATCAGCATGACCATTACCGTCGCCGATGACCCATTGCTGCCTTACGTGCCGATCTGCGAGGGTGCAGATGAGGACAAGGAATCTCGCGTGGTTCGGCTGAAGCTGCCGAATGGCTCCGAGATCTACTACAACGCGTACATCTCGATCACTTCCACCCCGACGCTGTCGCGCAACAACATCATGACCCGCACCATCACCCTGTCGTTGGCCTCGCGCCCTACTCGTTATCAGGCGGCGGCGTAACCCATGGCGAAGATCAAGATTGCTCAGACCCCGACCTTCAAGGCTAAGGTCGGAATTCCTCGCGTTGGGGCCGATTCTGTTCAGGTGGATTTCACCTTCGCCTACCTGAATCGCCTGGAGCTTTCGGCGCTGTTCGACAAGTGGAACCAAGCGCGTGACGCGCATGCAGCCAAGGTCAAGGAAGGTGGCATGTCGTGGCAGGAGGCTACGGCGTCCGAGATCGAGCTACAGGTTTCCCAGATCAAGGAAATCGTTACCGACTGGGCCTTCGAAGACAAGTTTGACGAAGAGGCTATCACTGCGCTTGTCACTACTTGCGTCGGCGCACCTCAGGCGGTACTTGAAGCCTATCAAGGCGCGTACAACCCGGCTCGCTTGGGAAACTGATTGCGGCGTCCAGGGCCTTGTACGAACCGGGCCCGTCGGATGCCGATCTCGCAGCATTCGGTATGACCAAGGCTGACATTCCCGATGTCGAGTTCGAGGTTTGGCCGGACATCTGGCCTGCCTTCCTCCTTTTCGAAGCAATGTCCACGCAATGGCGGGTCGGCATGGGCGGGCCTATTGGCCTGGACTACGCCGCAATCCCTGCCGTCGGCCAACTGCTGGGCATGAAGAAAACCGAAACCACCAAAGCATTCCAAGACATTCGTGTCATGGAGGCCGAAGCCATGCTCGTTATGAGCGAATCGAAGTAACGGAGCGCGCATGACAACCATTGCTGAACTCGGTATCAAGGTCGATTCGACCGATGCCGCGCAGGCGAGCTCTGACCTCGACAAGCTCACGGCGGCGGGCGGTCGGGCAGAAAAAGCTGCTGAGGGTGTGGCGAAGGGTGCTGACAAGGCATCTGCCGCCATTCACAAGCAAAGGGATGAGCTGAGCGACCTGCTGGGCGAGATTGATCCTACGGTTAAGGCCCTCGGTCGCCTGGATGAGCTGGAAACTAAGCTCGCCAAACACAAAGGCGTCGGGCTTGATGCTGCGACGTTCAGTGAATACCAGGCGAAGATCGATCAGTCCCGCGCGAACCTCGGCCGATTTGATGACAGCCTGACCCGCACCGGCAACACGGCCAAGCAAACTGCCGCAGCGCTGCGTGGCGTTCCTGCTCAATTCACTGACATTGCTGTGTCCCTGCAAGGCGGCCAGGCACCGCTTACCGTGCTGCTCCAGCAAGGCGGCCAGCTCAAAGATATGTTCGGCGGCATCGGGCCAGCGGCCAGGGCGCTGGGCGGATATGTCCTCGGGCTGGTTAATCCATTCACAGTCGCGGCTGCCGCTGTAGGCGTTTTGGGGCTGGCGTATTACCAAGGAAGCGAAGAGCAGGAGAAGTTCCGCGATGCACTGGTAACCACCGGCAATTCGGCTGGCACTACCACTTCATCGTTGGCGGGGATGGCTAAGCAGGTCAGCGCTACCGTTGGCACTACGGGCGCGGCCGCAGCAGTGCTCGCCCAATTGGCCGGTACCGGGAAGATTGTCAGCAGCAGCTTTGAAGAAATCGCTGTCGCTGCATTGGCGTTCGAGAAAGCTACCGGCAAGGCCGCATCGGAAACGGTCGCGGAGTTCGCCAAGCTGGCGGACGATCCGGTAAAGGCCGTTGTCGCACTGAATGACAAGTACAACTTTCTCACCGCTGCCGTGTTTACCCAGATTCGTGCGCTGCAGGAGCAAGGCGACACCTTGGGCGCTCAGCAGGTTGCCGAGGGTGCTTACGCCGATGCGCTGGTTGAGCGCGCCGGAACCATCACCAACAATCTGGGCGCGGTTGAATCTGCATGGGCTGCTGTAAAGAGCGGTGCTAAAGGCGCGTGGGACGCCATCCTCGACATTGGTCGGGAAGACACATTTGAAGAGAAATTCGACAAGCTGGCTGATCGCCTGGCGACACTTCGAAATGCGCAAAGCAATCCATTCATTCTCGGCGACAACCCGGATATGGGGCTGCTGGGCGGCGGCGAATCAGGCGCGCAGAAAGATGTAACTGCGCTACTGCAGAAAGAAGTAGACGACCAAGCCAAAGCCCGTCAGCAGATGTTCGATGCACTGAACATCCGTGAAGGGACGAAGGCCTACGAAACGCTCCAGAAAAATCTCGACTCTACTGCGTCCAAGTCCACGAAGCTGACGAAGGCGCTGCAGGACAACCAGCGTGAAATTGCCCAGGCGCGCAAGGCTGGCTTCCAGATAACGGCCGATCAGGAAGCGGCGCTTGAAAAGCAGACCCGCGAAAAATTCAAGGAAACCAAGAAGGGCGGCAGCACGGCCGTCGACCTAACAGGTTTCAATGACGCCCAGAACCAGCTCAAGGCAGTTTCCAGCTACTACCAGAACATCCAGAAGGAACTGGACTCGGCCCAAAAGGCTGGACTGGTTTCGGCTGAGTCCTACAGCAGTCAACGTATTGCACTTGTCGAGCAGGAGCGTGTAGAGGTTGCGGCGGCATATGAGTCTGAGATTACAGCTCTTGAGGCCGTTCGGGCGAAGTCCACCACATCGGCCGCTCAGCGCATCCAGATCGACCAAAAGATCGCTGATGCTCGAACCAGCATGGTCAAAGCGCAGCAGGATGCTGAAACCCAGCTTGAAGTACTCGCCAATGCCGAAACCGGCCGGATCGAAAAGCAGAAGCTCGCAATCAGCAGTTACACCGACGCACTCAACCAGCAAAACGTCGCCTTGCAACGTGCAGGGCAACGGGCCGCGAATGGCGTCGGGCAGGGAGATCGCCAGGCATCGCTGACAAGCTCGCTCAACGGCATCGAGGACCGGGCCAACCAGCAACGCCTTGACCTGGCTCGCGACAAAGCCAACAAATCGCGCAACATGAGCGCCGAGGAATACCAGGCCAAGCTGGACGCGATCAACCGCAGCGAGAAGGACCTCGCCGAGACGACGCTCAGTAACTACGAGCAGATGTCGGCGGCTCAGAGCGATTGGCGCAACGGTGCTACCTCGGCTTTCAGCAACTACCTGGAGTCGGCGCGCGATGTAGCGGGGCAGGCTAAAAGCCTGTTCACCAATGCTTTCACTGGCATGGAAGACGCGATCGTCAACTTCGCCATGACAGGCAAGCTGTCGTTCTCTGATCTTGCCAAATCTATCCTGGCTGATATGGAACGGATTGCGACGCGGCAGGCCAGCTCTGCACTTCTGACCTCGCTTGTTGGTGCCGGTACAAGTTATCTCACAGGCAGTAGCACCCCCGCATCCGCAGGCTCTACCTCGGCAGGCTACAGCGATGCTGCACTCAGCGGCTGGTCTGGCGTTCAGCAGGCCAAAGGCGGTGCATGGAGCGGTGGCGTCCAGATGTTCGCCAATGGCGGGGCTTTCACCAACAGCGTTGTCAGCAAGCCAACAGCCTTCGGGATGTCTGGCGGGCAGGCAGGGGTAATGGGGGAAGCCGGGCCAGAGGCAATTATGCCGCTGACACGAACTGCGGGTGGCAAGTTGGGCGTGATGTCAGTAGGCGGAGGCGTTGGCGGTACTCAGATCAACGTTGAGGTTCATATCGACGGCGACGGAAACGCAACATCATCGTCTGACGCGCCTGGGTATGACCTTTTCGGCAAAGAGCTGGCCACGTTCGTTCAACAGAAGTACCAGGAGTTGCGAACGAGGGATATGCGCCAAGGTGGCGTAATCAGCAATGCAATCAAGGGGCGCTGATGGCAATCGAACGATTCACCTGGGCTACAGAGAAGGGCGCGGATGGCGATGTCACCCAGCGCGTCCGGACCAAGCAGTTTGGCGATGGGTATGCGCAGTCGGTTGAGGATGGAATCAACAACCAGTCCGAGTCTTGGCCCGTCGTTTTCACCGGCATGAAGGCTCGGATATTGGAGATCAGGGAATTCCTTGACCGTCATAAGGGGGCAAGGGGATTTCTTTGGACACCGCCTCTTGGCGTTTTGGGCCTCTACAAGTGCACTGGCTATAAGCCCGTGCACCGCGGAGGCCAGGTTTACGCAATCACCGCCACCTTCGAACAAACCTTTCACCCCTGAGATAACCGCCCATGGCACTGATCACGGACATCCAAAAGCTGGAGCCCGGTGGCGAAATTCGCCTGTTTGAAATTGACGGGACCGAATACGGCGCGGATTACTTGCGGTTTCATGGGCACGCAATTCCGCACACGCCCGCAGAGCTACTGGCCTACGAGAAATCGTCGGAGGACCTGCCAGCCAAGTCCATATGGTGGCAGGGCGAGGAATACGCCGCATGGCCGGTTCAGATCGACGGGATTTCGTCCAGTAGTGATGGTACGGCGGCGCGGCCGACATTCGCGGCGGGAAACATCAATGGCCGCGTCACTGCGCTGTGTCTGGCCTTCGATGACATGCTCAAGTTCAAGCTGACTGTGCGCGAGACGCTTGCTCAGTACCTGGACGCCGCCAACTTCCCCGACGGCAACCCGACTGCTGATCCGACTCAAGAGGCGCTGGAAATCTGGTACATCGACCAGAAAACCAGCGAGGACGGCGAGGCCGTGACCTGGGAGCTTTCGTCTCCCGGCGAGATCGACAATCATGGGCTTCCGGGACGACAGATGACGACGTTTTGCCACTGGGCGATGACGAACGGGTATCGCGGCCCCGACTGTGGATACACCGGCCAGGCCATGTTCGATGACGAAGACAACCCCACGGACGACCCCTCGAAGGACGAGTGCAAAGGGTGTCTGTCATCCTGCAAGTTGCGCTTCGGCGAGAATAACGAGCTTTCATTCGGCGGCTTCCCGGCCGTATCACTCATCGCGCGGAGTTGACCATGTTCAAGTACATCCTTGAAGCGGTGCGGGCGCACGCTGCGGCCGAGTATCCGAAGGAATGCTGCGGTCTGTTGTTGGCGGTTGGCCGAAAGCAGCAGTACTTGCCGTGCGCGAATACCTCTACCGATCCGACAGAAGAGTTCCGGATTGATCCTGAGGATTACGCGTGGGCAGAAGATATCGGTGATGTGATCGGCATCGTGCACTCGCATCCAGATGCAACCAGCCGGCCTTCACCACGCGACTTGGCGATGTGTGAAGCGACAGAATTGCCCTGGCACATCCTAAGCTGGCCGGAAGGCGACCTGCGAACGATTGTGCCGACCGGCAATACGCCGCTGCTGAAGCGTCCATTCGTTCACGGTGCCTGGGATTGCTGGCAAGTCTGCGCGGATTGGTACAAGCGCGAGTGGGGGCTGGAGTTCGAAGCCTTCGAGCGTGCCGACGGCTGGTGGGAGAGCAAAGACAGCGTCAGCCTGTACGAAGCCAACTACGAGGTGGCCGGTTTCTACCGGGTCGATACTCCACAGCGCGGCGACATGATCGTCATGCAGGTCGGCCGGACGGAGCACCCGAACCATGCGGGGATTTTCCTCGGATGGAATCCAGCATTGCCGGATGAGGATGCTGCGACCTTTGGGCCAGGGCCTTTCCTGTTGCACCATCTATACGGACGCCCGAGCGAGATCATCGTTTTCGGCGGCCCCTGGCTTGACCGAACGCGCCTAGTCCTCAGGCATAAAGATGCACAACCAACCACATGATGCGGCAGGACCGCAGGAGAAGCTTATGAGCGAGCTCTGTTGCAAATTTGAAGCAGTGAGCAGCTTGGGGCCTATATCCTCATCTGAGTTCTCGGCATCTTCGAGCTTTCTTCCTGCGATCGAGTGGGTTCTGCTGGCAAGTCAGCGGGATTCCTTACCCGACAAGGAAGAACGATGCATGCACATCGTTCACGCAGCCAATTCGGTAGTGATCACGATAAATAAGCATCAAGCAACAGAGGCCGCTATTGCGTCTCGGCTATAAGGTCGATTTAAGGCAAACTCGAAAAGATAATCATGTGACACGGAGTCCATTATCAATCGTCCGCTCTGCAGGAACGACATCCCCAGAATGATTTGATATTGCCTGCTGTGGTTGAAAATAGGAACCGCAACGAATCTAGCATCGAAAAACCTAATCCCGGCATGGGTATCAATCCCGCAACGAAGATCATAACAATCAACATCGTGAAGAACCCCGCCGATCCCAGAGGTGGAAACTGTACCTCGCGAAATAAAACCACAAGCTTTAGCGAAGTCTCTGTCTATTGCTGAGTGATCGGCACCGGTGTCAATGAGGGCCAAGCCAAAAACTGGGCTGGTATCGATGTTGCTGAGGCGTTGTTCAGTTACTGATATATTTATGACCGGTATCAAGTCGATCTGCTTGGGAGTCTCAGAAAGTCGCCCATCCTTCATCTGAAATTTGATTTTTACTACGTTGGCATCGATAACTGATCTTGGCCGCACTACAGACTCCTATTTAACACCTACACCAAAATTGGCGCACCCCAGTCCTTGGGCTTGCAGGCAAAGGACTGGGAATCCTTCACATATAGCGGCGCGAAGCTACTACGCTCTGTATCGTGCGTGTTACTGATCGTTTGTCCACGCTGGATGGGCGCACAGGCCAGTGATACTCTCAGCCATCAACTATGAGGGAACATCATGCGAATTTTGATTGGGGCGCTGGCTGTGGCGTTGTTGGCGGGGTGCACTACGCCTGCTGATCTGAAGAGTGGCAAAGCTTCCATCAGCGCTTCTACAAGCAAGACACCTAAGCAATATGCTCTTTGCGTAATGCCGCGGTGGCAGGATGCTCGGTCAGGCGCGACCATGACCGAAACAGAGAAGGGTTACAGGTTGATCGTTGCAACTGACTCGACTACCGAAGAGCTTTTGGAAGTAACCAGATCGAGCAAAGGAAGCAGCGTAGCACTTTACCAGCGGCTTTCTTGGGCTCCCGGCTACGGCCGATCCGAGATAGAGCAGGCAGTTCGCGACTGTCTCTAATTGAAAGTACGTCTATAGCCGCCTCCGGGCGGTTTTTTATTGCCCGGAGAAAAATGATGGAAGCAACCGTAATTGAGTATCAGCCGCTCACAACCGTTGTACTTTACGGTCAACTGAGGCAGTTCGGCAGATCTTTCAGGCTGTCCGTCAGGAGTCCTGCAGAGGCGATAAAAGCCTTGTGCGTTCAAATTCCCGGCTTTGAACGTTTCATTTCGAACGCCAAAGCGCGGGGTATTGAGTTTGCTGTTTTTCGCGGCAAGAAAAACATCGGGGCGGACGAGTTGGGATACGGCGGGCAAGGAGACATACGGATAGCTCCAGTCATAACGGGGAGCAAGCGTGGCGGCGTCCTTCAGGCCATCGTTGGTGTTGTGTTGTTGGCTATCTCCTACGTTTTCCCAATGACAGCCCCGTACCTCGCACCTGCGGGTATCGGACTGCTCGCAGGCGGCGTTATTCAAATGCTCAGCCCGCAAGCCGGAGGTCTGAAGACCAGCGCTGCGCCAGAGAACACGCCCGGCTACGCGTTCGGCAGCGCGAAAAACACGACCGCGTCAGGCAATCCTGTCCCGCTGTGTATTGGTGAGCGGCGCTGGGGTGGCGCAATCATCAGCGCTGCAATCTACGCCGAAGACCAGATGTAACCCGAAAACTGAAACACCGCAGCCGCCCATGAGGCGGTTTTTTATTGCCTGGAGAAACGCATGGGCGCAGCAGAAAAGATCGATATCTACGGCGCAAAAGGCGGCGAGGACAAACCAAAAACGCCGTCCGAGGCTCCAGACAGCTTGCGCTCTGTAGCCATCGCCAAAATGCTTATTGCTGTTGGGGAGGGAGAGTTCGAAGGTATTCCCACCGCTCGTGACATCTATCTCGACAACACGCCCCTGCAAGACCCTCAAGGCAATATGAACTTCCCGAATGTGAATTGGGAATGGCGCAGCGGCGCTGTAGACCAGACCTACATACAGGGCATCCCATCGGTTGAAAACGAGACAACTATCGGGACTGAGTTGCGCAGCGGCATACCATGGGTTCGTTCAATCACAAACACCCAGCTTTCCGCTGTACGTGTGCGCTTTGCCTGGCCAGCGCTTCAGGCTGTTGATGCGAACGGCAACATCAAAGGCTACCGCATTGAATACAGAATTGAGCTGGCAACCGATGGCGGCGCTTATCAGCAAGTCATGAGCGAAGCCGTTGACGGCAAGACCACCAGCACCTATGAGCGCACCAGGCGTATTGACCTGCCCAAGGCGACCTCCGGCTGGCTGATGCGAATTACTCGGCTAACCGTCAACCAGAACAACAATAAAATCTCCGACACCATGCAGATCGCGGGCTTCACCGAGGTCATCGACGCGAAGATCCGCTACCCAAATACCGCGTTGCTCTACATCGAGTTTTCCGCTGAGCAGTTTCGCAGCATTCCTGCCGTCACCGTGGGGTGCAAGTCCCGAAAGTGGCCCGTGCCAAGCAACTACAACCCAGACACCCGGACCTATACAGGAATCTGGGATGGCACCTTCAAGGAGGCGTACACGAACAACCCTTCTTGGGTGACGCGTGGGATCACCATTAATGATCGCTTCGGCCTTGGTCGCCGTATCAAGTCGTGGATGGTCGATAAATGGGAGCTGTACCGAATTTCTCAGTACTGCGACCAACTGGTGCCAGACGGCAAGGGCGGCATGGAGCCGCGGTTCATCTGCGACTTGAACCTGCAGAGCAAGGCTGACGCATGGTCGTTGCTCCGCGACATCTCGTCAATCTATCGGGGTATGACCTACTGGGCTCAAGGTCAGGTCTTCACCGTGTCAGACATGCCTCGCGCTACCGATTTCGACTTTGCCTATACCAGGGCGAACGTCATCGACGGCAAGTTCACCTATTCCAGCGCATCGGAGCGTACTCGCTACACTCGGGCGCTGATCAGCTACGACAATCCACTGAATAACTACGACACCGATGTAACGGCTGTCACTGACCCAAAGCTACAGCGTCGATATGGCGATAATCCGCTGGAAGTCAGCGCTATTGGCTGCACTCGTGAGTCGGAAGCGCAGCGCCGCGGTAAGTGGGCGCTGCTGACCAACTCAAAAGATCGTGCGGTCGTCTTCAGGGTTGGCCTCGATGGCCGGATTCCGCTGCCTGGCTACGTGATCCCGATTGCAGATGAACTGCTCGCCGGGCGGGCCGTTGGCGGCCGCATCTCAGCCGTAAACGGTCGGGTAATTACCCTTGATCGTGACACCCAGGCCAAAACCGGCGACCGCCTGATCCTCAACTTGCCTGACGGTAAATGTGAGGGTCGTACCGTTCAGCTCGTGAGCGGTCGTCAGGTCACTGTCACCACGGCCTATTCGGTTCAGCCTGAGCGTGAACTGGTTTGGGCGCTGGATGCCGATGACCTGGCTATCCCGCTATACCGAGTCGTCAGCGTGGCCCGGCCGGAAGCAGGCGTGTTCGAAATCTCGGCCGTTCAATACGACCCGAGCAAGTTCGCGCACATCGACACCGGCGCACGCCTTGAAGAACGTCCGATCAGCGTCATTCCGATCACGGTCGTTCCGGCACCGGCCAGCGTAACGCTGGCGGCGACCTCTTCGATTGTGCAGGGGCTTTCAGTAGCCACCATGACAATCAGTTGGCCTGCCGTAAACGGCGCAGTCAGCTACGACGTGGAATGGCGCAAAGACAGCGGCAACTGGATCAAGCTTCCTCGCACCGGCACGACCAGCGTAGACGTGGTGGGTATTTACGCGGGCGATTACGTTGCACGCGTCCGCGCGGTAAGCGCCTTCGATATCTCGTCGATCTGGCGCAACTCGATGTTGACCCCGCTGACCGGCAAGCAAGGTCTTCCGCCGGCGGTTTCGTATCTGACGGCAACGCCTTTGCTCTTCGGTATTTACCTGAAGTGGGCATTTCCCGCTGGCGCGGAGGACACCCAGCGCACCGAGATATGGTACGGCCCTACAACCAGCCTTGAGGCGGCTACCAAGCTCACGGACCTTTCTTACCCGCAGAGCGATTTCTCAATGCTGGGTCTGCGTGCTGGCGTGACGTTCTTCTTCTGGGCGCGCCTGGTGGACCGGATCGGCAACATAGGCCCTTGGTATCCATTGGGTAACGGGGTTATGGGGCAGACCAGCTCTGAGGCTGCTCCGATTCTGGAGCTTATAGCTGGGCAAATCAGCGAGACAGAGCTGGGTCAGGACCTTCTGGACAAAATCGAGCTGATCGACGGCCTGCAGGACCAGATCGACGCGCTGGACGGGCTGAAGGCGTATGTGCCAACTGACACCTACGTAAAAGGCCAGATGGTCGTTGTCGATGGTCGCATCTACCAGGCCGAACAGGCCGTACCGGTCGACACGCCGCCGCCGAACCTCACTTACTGGACTGACGTCGGCGACATGCTGGAAACAGCTAACGGCCTCGTTCAGCAGGTAGAGACTCACACATCTGAGATCAGTGAACTGGACGGTATCGTTACTGCTCAGGCCTCGGCTCTACAGGTTCTGCGTGCATCTGCTCGGGATGATGACGGCGAGGGCGAGCTGGCGGATGCGCTCAAAGGCTACAGCAGCACGGCGAGCATCGTCACGGAAGCCAAGGTAGCTGCAAGCGCTAACGAGGCTACAGCCAAAACCGTCACGCAACTGACTGCAACGGTCGGCGAGAACGTGGCTCAGGTCACCGATCTGCGGCAGGTCGTAACCAACAACCAGTCTGCGACTGCAACGGCACTCCAGCAGCTCAATACGGCAGTTGGCGATAACTCTGCCGCGATACAGCAAACCAGCCAGGCAGTCACAACCCTGGATGGTAAGGCTTCGACAATGTGGTCGGTGAAGATGCAGATCACTGCCAATGGACAATATGTCGCGGCGGGTATCGGGCTGGGAATCGAGAACACTGGGGCGGGTCTTCAAAGCCAGTTCCTTGTCTCGGCTGATCGATTTGCCATCGTGAATAGCATTGCGGGCGGGGCCGTCTCGGTTCCGTTCGCGGTTCAGAACGGTCAGGTCTTCATGAACTCCGCCTTCATCCAGGACGGCACGATTACCAACGCCAAGATCGGGAACTACATACAGTCGAATAACTACGTTGCAGGCGTTTCTGGCTGGAAGTTGTTTTTTGATGGAACGTTCGAGATCAATTCTGCACTGGGCGGAGGCGGCAGACAGACCATCAACAGTTTCGGCGGCAAGGTCTTCGACCAGAACAGTGTGAAGCGATACCAGTGGGGGAACTTGGACGCATGAGCTATGGCGCGAGGGTATGGGACGAAAACGGCAATCTGGTAATGGATACCACCACGTTCACCTATCAGGTTCTTTGGCAGGGGGTGCTTGATTTCAGCCAGTCTGGAGGATCATCGCCAACAATCATCACGCTGAGCATCCCGGGCTTCAACCCGGATAACTGCGTGTTCATGATCATACCTACCCGATCACAGGATGTTCAGTTCGCGGAGGGAGACGCGACGGGCAATACGAAGTCCTATCCGTACGTGACCACTTCGCTTAATCAGGTAGTGGTCAGGTCGGCCAACCCATCATCAACGCTGGGCAATACCAATCAGACACGTGTCGTGGCCAAAGGGTATGCCGTGAGGTTTAGATCATGAGCTATGGCGTCATCTGTATTAACGAAAGCTCATATGTGCAAATCGATTCGGAGATGCCGCGCCTTTGCGTTCTAACAAAGGGCACTTACTCTGGAACAACGGACGCGACCGGAACCTTTGCTCGGCCTGTTACCAGTATTGATCCGCCCATTGTATTCATTCGCCCGAGTCAGGGTGGACAAATACAGATCCCCATCTCCGTTTGGTTTAATGGCGGGCCGGGGAATTGGACGGGCTTCACGATGAAGGCCTCAAACATATATTCCACATTGAGTGGTGAATACTTCGTCGCCGCTTGGGCCTCGATGGGCACCTCTGCATACGGAATGCGTATATGGGGGCCAGATGGGGCGCTGGTATACGACAGTGGTGCGCCTGCTGTTGTAGTAACTTTCGCGGCAGGTAATTGGAATTATGTTGGATCAGAGCAACTTACGCTTGGCAGGCGTTATATCTGGTCGATCAGCAAGGCTTTGGGTGTAGGTGAGTACATATCGATCAACTCATTCGCAATGCATTGTCACGCACCATCTAACGCCGGTGGCGGCTGCGGTATTGGAGTGGACTATGCCAACTCCAGAATAATGCTCTATAGCCTCGGCAGCACCGCGTGGACTGACCAAGGCCATCGCCCATTCCTTTGCGCCAAGCTGGTCGCATAAAGAATTCACCCTCCAACAAAGAGAGACTGCCATGCCCTGGTACAAAGCCGGGACGGTTTCCGTCGCCCAGAATTCGAACACAGTAACAGGCACCAACACCTCATTCATCGCTAACAGCCGGGTAGGTGACGCATTTCGTGGTCCCGATGGTGCATGGTATGAAGTAACCAACATTGCCAGCGACACGGCGATGTCTATCTCTCCCAACTACCAAGGGGTCACCAACGCCGCCGGTGGTTATGCGCTTGCGCCGTTACAGGGCTACGTTAAGGAATCTGCTGACGCTCTGCGCTCTCTGGTCAACCAGTTCGGTGCCAAACTGGCAGCGCTTGGCACGACGGGCAACTTCGACATTTTGCCAGTCAACAAAGGCGGGACTGGGGCCTCAGATGGGCCCAATGCACTCTCAAGTCTCGGAGCACAGGCGAAGTCAAACAGCTTGTCGGCTTTGAGCTTTGCGGGATTTGCTGCCGATCAACTTCCCTATTTCACCAGTAACAGCACAGCAGGCATGGCCACGTTTACAGCATTTGGCCGATCTCTTGTGGACGATGCGACACCGGCAGCAGCAAGGTCAACGCTACAGCTCGGGGCAGCTGCGCTCGCCGCTGTCGTTGGCGCTGTCGGCCAGTCGGGAGGTGTTCCAACAGGAGCCATTATGGAATACGGCTCCAACGCTAACGGGAGTTATTTGAGGCTTGCTGACGGCACTCAAATCTGCTGGACCAGAAACTATACATTTGGTCCGGCCCCGGCGAACGCCAACCCAATTTCTCCGTGGACGCCCCCCCAGCCCTTCGCCGCAAACGTTTCTGCCGTATTCCCCATGTTGCAGTTTCCTCAGTCTAACGATGCTGCCGTCGTTCAGCGTTTAAGTGGATACCAAAACGGCGGGGCGAATATTTCAATACAAGGTAACTTCAATATTTCGCAGGCTTACACGCTTGCCATTTTTGCAATCGGACGGTGGTACTGATGCGAATTAAACTTTCCCCGCAGCGTCGAGATGACACTCTTATTGTAATTAAGCGAGACCTGGTATTGGAGATAAACGGCGAGGTGTTCGATTTTTCGCCGATGCAAGAAGGGTCAACTCTGCCATGCGCCGCGATAAACTCAGAGTGGTTTGCGGGCGATGTGGAAATGAATGGTGGTGAGCTAGTTGTTACCCTCATCCTGCCAAACCCTTTCAATTACAGCCAAGCCCAGGCTTTTCCGATTGATCTGGTAAACGTGCCGGACGGTTTGGTGATATTTCCCGGCCCCCTGAGTCCTGAAGAAACTGCTCTCAAGTTTCCTCCCCAATCGTCGGTGTCTGAAGAATCACCGGAGGAATTATGACCGGCAACATAGATTGGTCCAAGTTAATCACGAAAGAAATGAAAGCCACTCAGGCCACTATGGTAATTATCGCTGGGATTACTGCTGAGCAATCCCGGTTAAAAGCAGTCGCCGATCGGGTGATCCAGCCTTTGCAGGATGATCACGACACGGGCGACGCAACTGAGGAAGACGAGGCGCTGCTGATTGCATGGAAGCGCTACCGTTCGGCGCTGGCTAAAGTGCAACTGCCGTCCGATTACCCCGCTGCCGTCGCGTGGCCAGTGACCCCGACTTAAGTAATCCCCGGCTTTACCGCACCCCGCCATCGAGCGGGTATTTTTTTGCCTGGAGAAAAGCATGACCTTATCCGATAAAGACCGCGACATCCTCGCACGCACCCTGTGGGGCGAGGCTCGCGGAGAAGGTTTGGCAGGGCAGATCGCCGTGGCCTGGTCAATCCGTAACCGTGTAGAAATGGATTTGCACAACGACGGTAAACCGGACTGGTGGGGCGAGGGGTATTCCGGTGTGTGCCTGAAGCCGTGGCAGTTCAGCTGCTGGAACAAGAATGACCCGAACTTTCCATATCTTAGCGGCGCAAAAGTGATCCCAGCCGCCCAATTGATGCAGGCATTCAAAGCTGCTGATCTGGTGATGTCTGCTGCTGAGCCTGACCCAACTGGCGGCGCGACTCACTACTACGCAACCACGATGCCCAAGGCTCCGGCCTGGGCGGCGAAGGCCAAGCAGACGCTGAAGCTGGGTCATCACGTCTTCTTCAAGGATGTGCCATGACAGCATTCCTCAAGCTGGTGCCAGTTTGGGTATTGGTGGTCGTTGCGCTCATGGTTGCTCTGGCTGGCGGCTTGATCTACCAGACATTGGCGCTCAGTGACGTACGCACCGAATACGCCACGTACAAGTCCGGTATCGCCGAAGCCGCAGCCAAGGCGGAGGAATCTGCCAGGGCCACCGAGCAGCAACGCCAAAAAGCCATTGAGAAGGTCCGCGACGATGCCTACGCCCAGAAACAGATTGATGATGCTCTTGCTGCTCGCCAGCGCGCTGACAATGACAGCCTGCGCAAACAAACCGATAAGCTGCTTGCCGACCGCGCCGCCCTCAATTCCCGCCTTGCCGCAAGAGGCAAGACAATCGGAGATCTTACCGATCTGCTCGCCCAGTTGCGATCAGAAGCTGATGGAGCTGCGGGCGAACTGGCGTCAGCGCTTACAGGAAGTCGTCGGGCCGGATTCGCCTGTGAGCGAGCCTATCAATCCCTGATCGACAAGTAGTCACCCGTCGCAAACTCATCTATCCAGTATTGACCCTGCATCACCTCGACGATTAACTGTACGCACATACAGTATTCGGTCAGAGATATGCGCTACCTAATCGTCAGGCGTCGTCACCTCGGCGTGGCCATCGACAAAACCCAGCTTCGGAAGATTCAGCCGGTCCTTGGCGACATCCATATATCCGAGATGCCGAACGAAACGCTTGGCCGAACCACTATCAGTGCCTGGCTATTCAGCAGCGCGCCAAATGCGCCGGATATCCTGCCGCGGCTACTCGACGTGCAGGTCACGGGCATGTCCCACAACGGCATGAACCTGACCGGCGTCGAGCAGATCGGCGATGCGTTCTACGCGCAGTCGTGGTGGTGCAGGATTGAGTAGCCATATAAAGGAAGGGGCACTTGCTGAGTGGGAGAAGGGCATCAAGGATCAGATGTCGTTTCTCGCGGATCCTGACCAGCACCGGAAGAAGATGCTCGGGCTTGCGCATGAGGCGCTACGGGTGAGGGCGATCGACAGCGATCAGCTGTCCGACATGCTCGAACTGCTGGATGCTGCCAGGGTGTGGGCTGAGGTTGAACTGAGTGAGGCGGAAAGGATTGGGTTGTTCGTCGGCAGGACGCCGGAGGAGGGTGCGTGAGTTTTGCGTGACTTTATGTGACCCTATGGTGATCTATGGCTATTCGATTGCAGCGAGCGCCAGTTAAATCAGCAGTAAGCACAGGAATCGCTAGGGTTCTGCGTGCATGGGGTGCAAGGGGTCGAGTGTTCGAATCACTCCGTCCCGACCATTTATTCTGTAGACGGCTCAAACACTTACGGTGTTTGAGCCGTTTTCATTTCAAGACCCAGAATCAAAACATCAGTCCGAAATCTCCTTGATATCGAGGTCCGCGACCAGATGATATCGTTGTGATCCTTCTGGTAATTCCTCGTCATCCCCTCAGTTATGCCCCGCGATGTTCTACCCGTCTTTGCCCGCCCGCTAGTTCAAGTGGAGCGAAAGTGCGCCCACCTCATGAAAGCCAGGCTGCTCATTACTTTAGCAATCCATGAATGCGCCGCCCGCCAAGGCTGGATGTGACAGAGTGGCTATTTGGTTGTGGATGGGGTATTTGTTTCGCGCTGCAAGCCAACCGCCCATGGAGCGCAAAATGCCCGAGCTGAGCTGGACAATCATCTTCCCAATCGGCATGGGGCTAGGCTTGGCGTGGCTCGTTGATGTTTGCTTCCCTACTCCTATGCCGAGAGAGATCGGCATATTCGCTGCTGGTATCGGAGGGGGGCTCGGTGCAATGTTGGAGTGGGTAGTTGTAGGGCATTTTTAACGCGGCGACACGTCATCAGGTGGCTATCGTTGAAGTGGTATCACGAATACTGGCATGATCTCGGCACTAAAAAAGTGAGCACCGAAATTGTCTGAGACCGTTCCAGAGTTCGCGCTTGACAGGATTAGATTGAGGCCTGTCCGGCCAAGTGATCTGCCAGCGGTCTACGTTGGCTTATCGGATCCGTTAGTCATCGCGCACTACGGAGTTTCGTACTCCAGCATTGAAGCGACTGAAGCGCAAATGCAATGGTTTGAGAAAATCGTTGCCGAGCAAACGGGAGCCTGGTGGGCTATAGCAGACCTGAAAGACGACTCAATGATAGGTGCCTGCGGTTTTAATGATTGGAGCCAACACCATCGCCGTGTAGAGCTTGGCTATTGGCTCATGCCCACCTACTGGCGCCAAGGCCTATTGACCGACGCTCTGCCATCCGTTTTTCGTTATGCCTTTGAAGTTATGGGTGTTCATCGAATCCATGCTGATGTTGAACCGGCCAATGAAGCGAGTTGCGCCTTGCTTCGAAAGCTCGGATTTCACCACGACGGAACTCTTCGTGATGTCGAGCTTAAGGACGGCGAGTTCCTGAGCCTCCACCAATACAGTCTGCTGCGTACAGACCCGGTTGCCCGGATGTATCTTGATTAGCTGCATTGGAATAACTATTTTAGCAAGCCGTTTTAAAGCCAGTCGCGCTACAGGTCTAAGTTCAAGCCCACACCCAGAGGGCTCAGACATGATCGGCAAGCACGCAATTGAACTAAAGCAGATGCTGGTCGCTGTTTACGCAACAGCTGCGAGTATGGGTATCGATATAGACGAGCTGTCAGAGCAAGCGGCTGCTGACTTAGGTGAAGAGCAGGTGGGGTTGCTCGATCAGTTCAAGCCAAGTGCGGTGGACAAGAGTCGATACTGCTGCCACTTGGTGAAGGGGAATCTGGCTGAATTTTAGAAAGCGCGCCTGACTTCGGGCGGCCGCCCAGACCTTAGTCAGGTATCCCTGCGCATGTCGGTTCGAGCTCCGCTCATGCCGGGCAAATTGAATGGTGGAACCTTCCACTTTTTGAGGGGAAGCTTTTCGGCCACTACTAGGAATGAAAGCCACACCCAATTACCATCCTGCTTTTGCTCAAAGGAGTGAGAGATGTTCCCGAAGTACTTGCGCTGGCCATCTCTGGTTTGTGTCGTTGGAAACCTGTTCGTGATTCTGTTCACCGGCTTGCAGGTTTACAGCGGTACTGCGCCATCTTCTCAACTGATCATGCCTATTGTGATGATCGTGATTTTTGGCTGGATGTTCACGCAGTCGACAAACACTAAATAGGGCTTTCGGTCTCGCCCTTGTCATCCTGATCCGGGTTGTGCAAGACGCACCTGAAGCCGTGATCTACTCTTGGTGAAACTACCGGGTCAGCAGAGGACGCACCATGTATTCAAAAGCAGATATCCAGCGAGTGCTTGAAACGGCGTTTTTACCTTCGAAGTGCGAATGCGTTATTGGCGCAAACGATAGCTTCTCGGTGAAGCTCTTCAACCCCGAATCAGCCGATGTCGAGCTGTATATAGCAGCGATCCCTTTGTCTGAGCTTTCTACCAGCAGATCCATCGCCAGGTTGGTGCTCTCGCTGAAAGAGCAGAGAGACCTTATGGGTAAGATGGAGTTGTCCATGAAGCGACTGGGGTAGGGCAGATACGAAAAGTCTGCCGGTGAGCCAGTCAGTCCCTTGCAGCAATAGCTTGGGCCAGTTGAAGATCAGACATCTGGGGTTGGTTAGCAGTCGAGCGGTAGCGCTGAACAGCCTGCTCAAACTGCGCGCCACGGATATCGCCATCCGAGCCGATAAAAGCCAGAGCATCGTCACGAGCCGGCGTAAAAAAATGGCGATTTTTTTGGATGAAATCTCACTTCCCAAAACTGTTGCGTACGAACTTATGTAGACGTATTCAGCGGCTTCTACCTGTGCGCCGATCAAGGTTGCCAGAGCCATCACCACAGCCTTCCATGAGTTCATTCTTCAATACGTCCATTTCCTGTTTGGGGGGGCGGCACAATAGCATGGGCGAGTACCCGTCAGATACGAAAAGCATGGCACTTGGCCGGGCTCGTTTTACTGACAGTTTCCACTCTTTTTGGGCGACCCTTCCCCCCTGTCACCCACT
The DNA here is from genome assembly GCF_014357575.1 of Pseudomonas folii. Taxonomy (GTDB): domain Bacteria; phylum Pseudomonadota; class Gammaproteobacteria; order Pseudomonadales; family Pseudomonadaceae; genus Aquipseudomonas; species Aquipseudomonas folii. The sequence goes on from NZ_JACONW010000002.1 coordinate 72,685, forward strand.
ACCTTTGGGGCACGCTGAGGCTACCGGCTCAGACAACCGACGGTAATAGGTTTGCCTTATCTACCGGTCGTTTACTGCGGATCGACTGAAGGCTCGCCAGATACTGATAAAAAGGAATGCACATGGAAGACAATGAATTTGCTCTGTTGCTTGAAAAGGCGATGCAGAACCTGATGACCAAGCAGGAGGCGCTCCAGCAGAAGTTTGGTCTCGGTGAAATGGCTCGTTGGTGGATGGATCAGACGACTGCCACCGTTCAGTTTTTCGACGAGAATGACAGGCTTGCTGTTGAAGCCAATATTCTTAATATCGGTTCTTTTGCACCCAAAAGCGATACTTGGAAATGGGCGTGGTGCAACCCGAGTGTTGAGCCTGAGCTTCGCGATAAAGCGCTTCCATTGAAAAATCTGCGCGACATCACCGGCATTGAACTGTTTGGTAGCGAGGAGGCATTTGCCGTCGAAGGTGAATCGATGGCTTGGGAGCTGGCAGCCATCGCGGTCCATTATTTGAATGCCGAGGGATGCTACCGGGCTCCAACAGGGGAGGAGGGGCCGAATGTCTACCTCGCGCTTACCAATGTTAAGCATGTAAGGCACGATTGAACTTGATTGGCTTAAGTAGAGCAAGCACGTTACGGCAACGGTAAGCCTCATGCAGCAGGTTTTCTATATCTATATAGACGGCAGAAGAGCTGCAACATGACTTGCCTTCAAACACTGCCTCTGAGCTAACAAGTACTGGTCGTTAATCGTGACCTTGCAGAACGTCTCGTGTGTAGCCTGCTGGTGTCACTTATTAACGATTCACATTGGTCACCACCTACCGGCAATCCGCCCTGGTTTCAAGCTGGCCGATCTGAAAATACACAGGCTATGGCCTCCAGCTCCATCACCGGAGCCATCGGAAATTTTCAATTTCCTGTTCCTCCATAAGTCGCCAAGGTCAGACCGTTAACATGCTGGCCTCGGCTCTACTGTAAAGTTAGCGATACACATTTATCAGAAGAGGCTGATTTTGAGGATATCTCGTTCTGTCTAGAGGATAAAAAAGACTAAGTCGCGTGTCTGCCGTCGGGTCTGGCTAGCAAGTAAGATAGAGATGGTGTTTCATGCGTTCGAATTTTCAGGATTGTCAGACAATGAAACTGGACGAGCAGTATTTCGAGGATTTCCGGTGCATCGCCTGCAACTGCAACCCTTTTGATCCAGGCGATGGCACTACCAGCGGCCTGTTCGGGATTGAGGATCTGGTGGGCGAGCAATGTGCAGGGTGCGGCCATTCAATGAGTCTTGATGACCTGGAGGCCATGACTCATGCGGCAGAACTTCACATGATCAGGTCGCTGTTCTCGCCAGGATGATGGATGCTTTGAAGGTCGCATTTTAAGACTTGTCTTAAATCCACAGCATCCCTCTCTCATTAAAGTACACGCGTTCCCCCGGCGGTCAGGGCAACTCAACTCAATCCGTAAAGCAGTCTGGGCCGTCGGGGGAGCCTCGATTTTTAGGTGTGTAAGTCTGTAGGATGCGCTAAAACGCCCATTCATCCGACGGCGATGGAAAACTCCATGCACGCATCCTCATTTGCTAACCAGACCACGCTCAATAGTCGACTCCAAAGCGGCGTAATCGAATTGCCTGTGCATTACATGCGCGGCGGTACTTCGACGGGTGTGGTGATCTGGGAGCCATTGTTACCCCGCGACGAAGGGCTGCGCGCAGAATTACTGCGTCACCTTATGGGCGTTCCCCAGTCTGGAAATCAGCCCGGTAATCGCCAGATCACTGGCCTGGGGCGGGGGCCTGCCACTAGTAATAAGGTATTCCTGGCAAGGGTCGAGCAAACATCGGCAGGTCCTCGGATCGTCAGTACGCTGGCGCAGTTGGCCAGCGATCACAGCGCCATCGACTGGAGTGTGAATTGCGGCAACATGTCGTCTGCCTTGCCGCTCTGGGCCATTGATAGCGGGCTGATAGAAGCGCCTGCCTGCGGCGTCATCGAGATTGAAATCAAAAACACCAATACTGGCGTGGTGACGCTTGCGCGGATGTATCGCGATGAACAGGGGCGTTTTATCAATGCTGAAATCCCGGGTGTCCAGGGGGCTTTCCCCAGTGTGGACCTGTTTCTCCAGTCTCCGGTGGGCAACAAGACCGGTGCGTTTTTGCCGACAGGCAATGTTCTGGATACTGTCGCCGGGCATGACGTTTCCTGTGTCGACGTGGCGGTGCCGATGGTGATTGCCGACGCGGCGGGGTTTGGCAAGACCGGTCATGAGCCTGTCTCGGAGCTTGAAGCTGACCCGATATTCATGGCACAGCTAAGACAAGTCTGGATTGAGGCGGGGCTCAAAATGAAACTTCGCCGTCGCGACGGTGAGCTCATGAGCCTTGTAGATCTTGAGCGAAGCGAGACCATACCCAAGGTGTGCATCGTTGGCGCTCCGCGTCATGGCGGCAACATCGCCGTGCGTTACTTCACGCCTCAGACGGGCCATGCGTCGATGGCGGTATCCGGTGGTTGCTGTCTAGCTGCGGCTTGCCTTCTTCCCGGGACAGTTGCCTACAAAGTCGCGGTAGGTATTGCTCAGCCAGGCGCTGAGTTTTCAGACATCGAAGTGAGCATCGAGAACCCGGCTGGCAAACTGGATACGACGGTCAGTACAAGAACCGAAGGTAGTCACATCGACGTCAAGGCCGCTGCATATCGCCGAAGTACGCAGGTCCTGATGCGCGGACATGTACCGTTGTATAGCGCGTCTGCCGGGTTGATTGAAGCATTGGGCGAGGACGCTCAAAGCCAGAGGCAGTAAATCGCAGGCAAAAGAAAAGCCCGCGATGGGGATCAACGGGCTTAAAGTCATGAAGGAGCTGGGATAAGAATACGAGGCAGGGCGTGAAAAAAGCGTGAACGTTTCGTACAGATTTTTTCACATTCGTGCGCGTTCAGGCGTCACCGACCCTGGCCGTAGATACCATTCAAAATCACCAACTCAAGCACCGCCACGATAATGCACAGACTCACGAACCCAGGGCTGAAGACACGCTTGCGGTTTGATGAGCCACCCCCAAGCCAGGATACATCCACGAAAAAGCTGACTATTATCAGGCAAGCCAGTAACGCCCGATTCCGGGTCTTTTTCGTAAATTCTCTGGGTTCCCATTGAGTCATCTATTCAATCCGTGCCGACCTTAATCCGGAGAAGATTCTACACCGTCGACAAAGCAGTATGAATTGGCTAATGCTCACAACGCTCATAGTTAAAATATTGTCATCGCGCGCAAGACCAATCGGTTAGCATCACGACAACCACAGGGAGTGTGACTCTCATATTGAACAGGACTACAAGATGTTCACCAAAGCCTTCGTTCCGCTGATGTTGATAGCGTCAATGAGTCAGGCCGCGCCGACCGTGAAGATTTTCAACTGGACGGATTATTTCGCACCGGACACGTTGAAAAACTTCCAGAAAGAAACCGGTATTGCCGCCACTTATGACACTTACGAGCGCAATGAGAAGCTGGACGAAATACTGAAGGCAGGACATTCCGGTTACGACATCGTGGTGCCGTCGAGTCATTTCCTGGGTCGGCAGATTCAGCGCGGCGATCTGCAGAAGCTGGATAAAAGCCAATTGCCCAACTGGAAAAACCTCAATCCGGTTCTGCTGCAAGCCCTGGCAGGCGTTGATCCAGGTAACGCTTATGCCTTCCCCTATTTGTGGGGCACCACGGGAATTGGCTATAACGCCGCTCAGGTCGAAGCGGTGTTGGGCAAAGACATGCCGTTGAACTCCTGGGACTTGATCTTCAAACCCGAGAATATGAAGAAGCTGGCTCAATGCGGTGTTGCATTCGTCGACAGTGCGGCCAGTGTGTTGCCGATTGCGCTCAACTATCTGGGACAAGCACCCGACAGTGCAAACGCTGCGGATTACCCGAAAGCCAAAGCAGCGTTGCTCGCGATCCGGCCCTATGTGCGCTATTTCAACTCCACTGATTACATTACGGATCTGGCCAGCGGCAAGATTTGCGTCGCAGTGGGGTATTCCGGAGACATCATGCTGGCGCAGCAACAGGCGCAAGAGGCAGGTAAAGGCGTTGGCATCCACTATGTGCTTCCCAAGGAAGGTTCACCGATGTGGTTTGACATGATGGCCATCCCTGCAGACGCACCGAACCAGAAAGCTGCCTATGCCTTCATGAATTACATACTCGACCCAAAGGTGATCAGCGGCATTTCCAATTATTTGCATTACGCGAATGGCAATGAAAAGTCCGAGGCTCTGGTCGAAGCCTCCGTGCACAATGACATCGCCATCTATCCCGACGCAGATACCCTCAGCACCTTGTTCGCTTTGCAGGCGATACCTCCAGATATCGAAGCGCTAAGGGTGAGCGTTTGGGCGGAAGTTAAAGCCGGTCAGTGATCGACACGATCAGTGGCGACTCTGCCGCACCTGCTGGATCAACCAGTCTCGAAAAAGCAGCCCATGCTGTTTCTGGGATTTACGCTCGGGGCTGACCACCCAATACGATTCCCCCGAGCGTACCGGGTCGCCAAACGGCATGTGAAGTTCGCCGGATTGCAATTCCCGTTCTACGTAGTGAATGGGCACCACCGCAAGCCCCAGGCCACTGACGGCTGCGCTGATGAGCATTTCGCTCTGAGAAAACCTGACACCCTGAATCAATCCCGTGCCTACACATCCTGACGCTCGTAGCCATTGCAGCCAAAGGCTGGGGCGACTTGCGTTTTGCAGCGTTGGCAGCCTGGAAAAGTCCAGTTGATCATGCTGCTCACCCAGGGCCATCAACTTTGGCGACGCCACGACCACCAGTTCTTCAGCAAACAACTCCAGCGCCCTGGCTTCCTTCCACGCTCCGGTGCCGCGCATGATCGCAATATCGAAACGGCACGTCTTGAAGTCCACATCGGCTTCTATCGGGTTGACCTCGACGGGGATTTCCGGTGCCTGGCGAACGAAGTTTTCCAGTCGTGGCGCGAGCCAGCGGGACACAAAGGTGGGATTCGCGCCGATCATCAACGAGGCATCGGCTTTGCGGCCACGTACCAGGTCGATGGAGACTTCTTCGAGTCGGTTAAGCATGGGCACCACGTCCTGAACGTACTTGCTGCCCGCGTCGGTGAGTATCAGCCGGGAGCCCGAGCGCTCGAAAAGCCGCATCCCTAGAAACTGCTCCAGGTTGGTGATCTGCCGACTGATCCCGCTTTGCGTCACGAACAGATCTTCAGCCGCACGGGTGAAGTTCAAGTGCCGTGCCGAGGCCTCGAACGCCTGAAGCGCAGAAAGCGAAGGTAGAAATCGGCGCATGGCATTGATCCTGAGTGAGCGTGCCATGATTTTTAGTCATGGCGGCCCCATTTTTCAAGGCTTCAGTTGTAAAAAGCTTTGTGTCATCAATATGTCGTACAACTCTGTGCCAGGTTTGGACGCCCAGTCACAGGCCATACCCGGAACCTTGCTCGCGTGGAAGTAATATCGCGCATGGATACAGAATGACTACGCAGCACTGAGCAGAAGTCATCTGCCAAGAATAAGTCGAACAGCGCCGAGAACCATTCCAATGCGCCGTCAAATCGACATTTGCTTCACCTGTCTTTTTTCGACTGCCAGTCAGATTTTCGCGAGATGATGAGTTCACAACATCACAAATGGCCCAGAAAAAGGAACGCTTTGCATGATTACGCGCAGAAGATTTACCAAACTTTTCGGGGCGACCGTCATTAGCGCGTCGACGGGGCTCGTTTCACTGGGTGCCAAAGCAGACAGCTCACTTGAGCGCGTGAAATCCTCAGGCGTCTTGCGTATCGGCTCCATTGCCGATGGCGCGCCTTACTACCAGAAGAGCCTGACCGGCGGCCCATGGCGCGGCTTCTACATCGACATCTGTCAAAAGCTTGCGGATGATCTGGGTGTGAAACTTTCGATTCTGGAAACCACCTGGGGCAACTCGGTGCTGGATCTGCAGGCCAGCAAGATTGATGTGTTCTTCGGGTTGAACCCCACGCCAGAGCGACAAAAAGTCATCGACTTTTCCGGTCCGGTATTCAAGAACTCGTTCACATTCATTGCCAAAAAGTCAGTCACGGCCAAGACCTGGGATGACTTCAATACCGCCGATATGCGCATCAGCGTCGATGCAGGTTCCTCCCACGACAGTGCAGTGACCCGACTCGCGCCGAACGCTACGGTGTCCCGCCTCAAAACCGCCAGTGATGCCACGGCAGCGCTGCAATCCGGGCGTGTGGATGCTCAGTGTCTGGTGATGGTTCTGGCGCTCGCGTTACGGGCCAAGAACCCTGCGATTGGCCAACTGATTGTGCCAACGCCCATTAACTCCACCACTTCCAATGCCGGCTTCCGCCGTGAGGAAGACACCTCGTGGCGTGACTTCGTTGATGCCTGGATCACCGAGCATCGTGCCAACGGTTTCATCAAGGACGCAATCATGCGCAATATGGAACTGGTCAACGTCACCCAGAAAGACTTCCCGGAAGGCTTCGAAATCTGACCTCCTTCATTGCTGATGGGCAGCTTTCAAACCTGTGTAATTGATGTGTTAGGTGACGTGGGGTTTTGACATGTACGAGTGGGATTTTTCCGCACTCTGGGAATATCGCTGGCTGCTGCTTGAAGGCCTTGGCCTGACAGTGTCGTTTACCGCCGCCATCGTTGTGGGCGGACTGTTTATTGGACTGCTGGCGGCGATGGGGCTGCTGTCTCGTTTTGCGCTGGTGCGGGCTGTTGCACTGATGTTCACAGAGGTCTTTCGCTGCACGCCGGTGCTGGTGCAACTGATCTGGTTCTATTACGCGCTGCCGATCCTGGCGGGTGTCGAGATGACGCCGATCACCGCTTCGCTGCTGGCGTTGTCCTGTTATGGCGGTGCGTTCTACGCCGAAATCATTCGTGGCGGTATTGTTTCCATCGAGGCAGGGCAGCGTGAGGCGGGTGGTGCATTGGGCATGACGCCGATGCTGACCATGCGGCGGATCATTCTGCCCCAGGCGATCAGGCGCATGGTGCCTGCGCTGATGAACCAGTCAATCATGCAATTCAAAAATACCTCGCTGGTGTCGGTGCTGGCCGTACCCGACCTGGTTTATCAGGGGCAGATGATTGCCCACGACAGTTTTCGCCCGCTTGAGACGTATTCGGCGGTGGCCGTGGCTTACTTTGTGATCCTGTTTCCGCTCACCCTGATCGTGCGCTATCGCGAGAAGAAACATGGAGCCATTCAATGATGTCCGCGAAGCCGAAGATCGAAATCACCGCGCTGCGCAAGAGTTTCGGTGCGCTGGAGGTGTTGAAGAACATCAACTTCAAGGTTGAGGAGGGCGGTGTCGTCTCGCTGATAGGCCCTTCCGGTTCGGGCAAGTCGACGCTCCTTCGCTCCATCAATCTGCTGGTTGAGCCTGACGCGGGTGAAATCCGCGTGGGGGATACCACCTTCCTGTTCGGTCAGGGACGCCGCCCGCCCGGGACGAAAGAGCTTGCGGCTTTTCGGGCTAGAACCGGGATGGTCTTCCAGAACTTCAACCTCTTTCCGCACATGAGCGTGCTGGAAAACGTGATGGAAGCGCCGGTCCATGTGCGTCGGCTGAGCAAGAGCGTGGCCCGGGAACTGGCCATGGCGCAGCTGGAGAAAGTCGGCCTGGCTGAACGTGCTCAGCAAATGCCCAAAACGCTCTCTGGCGGCCAGATGCAGCGCGTGGCCATTGCCCGTGCGCTGGCGATGGAGCCCGAAGTGATGCTGTTTGATGAAGCCACTTCGGCGTTGGACCCCGAGTTGGTAGGCGAGGTACTGAGCACTATTAAACAGCTGGCGGCGGATGGCATGACCATGGTGATCGTCACTCACGAGATCGCCTTTGCCCGTGAAGTGGCTGACAGAGTGGTGTTCATGCGTGACGGCTACGTAGTGGAGGAAGGGCCTGCGCGCGAGACCATCGACAACCCGCGTGAAGACGCGACGCGTAACTTCCTCAACCATTTCCATAAAGGTAGCGGCGCCCGTTGAACCGGGCCTGACCGATTTCAACAGACATTAATCGTGCCCGGTCTCTGATTGTTCAGGCTGCGCGGCGGGCGGAGGAATCATGACCATGACAAACGAAAGCATTCAACGACTTCGGGTCTTCTTGATTGAAAGTCCGATCAAAATGGCGCGGCTTCAAGGCGTGGGCAATGTCAAAGGCAGCGTGAAACGGGTGCTGGTGGAGCTGACCTCGACTTCTGGCATTGTCGGCTGGGGAGAGGCTACGCCCTGGGAGGTGTTTACCGGTACCGCCGAAGGCGCGTTCGCCGCCATCGACACCTATCTTCGGCCGCTGGTGATTGGCGCAAATATCCGCTCGATCAGGGCCACCACCCTGGCAATGGATACTGCGCTGGTGGGCCACGGCGAAGCCAAACTCGCCATTGAAACCGCGATGTTCGACATCCTCGGCAAATCCTGCGGGTTGTCCATTGCTGACCTTTTGGGCGGCAGGGTGCGTGACAGCATTCCCCTGTCGTTCTCGATTGCCGACCCTGACTTTGATGCCGACATGGAACGCATGCGGGCTATGGTTCCGGCAGGCAATCGCATCTTCAAGGTCAAGACCGGGGTCAAATCCCACGCTGAAGACATGGCTCATCTGGACGCCATGCGCAGCGAATTCGGCAATTCGATCGATCTGCGCCTCGACTATAACCAGGCGCTGGCACCCTTTGGCGCGATCAGCATCCTGCGTGACGTTGACCAGTTCCGCCCCACATTCATCGAGCAACCAGTTCCTCGTAACTGCCTGGCGGCCATGGCGTCTTTTGCCGACGCACTGGATACGCCGATTCTCGCTGACGAGAGCTGCTTTGACGCCCGCGACCTGATGGAAATTATTCGTCTTGGTGCGGCGGACGCGATTTCGGTGAAGCTGATGAAAGCCGGGGGCATTCTCAAGGCACAAGGGATCATGGCCATCGCCGACACCGTGCATATCCCGGCCTATGGCGGCACCTTGTGGGAGGGCGGGATTGCGCTGGCCGCAGGCACTCAGTTCATTGCGGCGACGCCAGGCATGTCGCTGGGCTGCGAGTTCTACATGCCGCACCACGTACTGACCGAGGACGTACTGGAAGAACGCATTCCCAATCGTGATGGGGCCGTGATTGTTCCGACCGGGCCGGGGTTGGGCATTTCCGTCACTGAAGCATCGCTGCGCGGCAATGCGCGCATTCTGGCTGAACGATGAGTAGCGTATCCCGTATGAACCAGGACACCGCAACAACGCCCCGGCACATCGTCGTGATTGGCGGCGGCATTGTCGGTGCGTGTACCGCACTGGCGTTGCTGAAGGATGGCTATCGCGTGACGATTCTGGAGCCCAATGATCCCGGTGGCGAGCACGCTGCGAGTTACGGCAATGGTGCATTTATCAGCCCGGCGTCGATCATTCCGATGTCGATGCCTGGGCTCTGGAAAAAAGTCCCCGGTTTTCTGCTCGATCCTCTGGGACCGTTCACGATTCGCTGGCAGTACCTGTTGAAGCTCGCGCCGTGGTTGATCCGCTTCGTCAAGGCGGGCGCAACGCCTGCCAAGGCCGCCCGAACAGCCGGTATCCTTTCTACGTTGTTGTCTGATGCGCCCGCGCGACATCGGGCACTGGCCACGGCGTGCGGCGTGCCGGATCTCATTCGGCAGGACGGTTTGCTCTACGTTTATCCGGATCGCGATGCCTTCGCCCAGGAAGCTTTTTCGTGGCAGCTAAGGCGCGACAATGGCATCCAGTGGTGGGAACTGGACGCCGACGCCCTGCATGAATTCGAGCCTGCCCTGAGTCGCCGTTATACCTTCGGCGTGTTGCTTGAAAGTGGCGGGCATTGCCTTGATCCGGGGGCATATGTGCGCGGTCTGGTTAACAGCTTCACCGCGCTGGGCGGCGAGCTGATTCAGGCGCGGGCCGAGGGGTTCAACATCAGCAACGCTCGCCTGCAAAGCGTGCGGACCGACAAGGGCGCCGTCATCTGCGATGGCGCTGTCATCACCGCAGGCATTCACTCCAAAGTGCTCGCGAAAAGCGTAGGCGACCGGGTTTCTCTGGAAAGCGAGCGCGGCTACCACGTGCAAGTCGCTCAGCCTGCCAGTGGCCCGCGCATCCCGGTAATGCCGTCTGACGGGAAGATGGCCAACACCATGACTCGCAGTGGATTGCGTGCTTCAGGTCAGGTGGAGTTGGCGGGGGTTGGATACCCGCCTGACTGGAAGCGCGCAGAGATCTTGCTGCATCACTTGCTGAAGACCTATCCCGGGCTCGGTGATGACCCCACGCAACTGAAGATTTCCCGCTGGCAGGGCAATCGTCCTTCAACGCCGGATGGGCTTCCTGTCATCGCTAAGGCAAAGGCGACACCAGACGTCGTGCATGCTTTCGGCCATGGGCATGTCGGCCTGGCTTCGGCGCCTATGACGGCTGAAATCGTTGCCAGTCTGTTTGCCGGTAAGCCTACGCCCATCGACATCACGCCTTTCTCGGCCTCGCGCTTCTGATTCGAGGATTACGCGGATGTCGCTGGAGGGAAACGGCATAAGCTTATGTTTATACGTTTCTTCAATAGTTTTCGTAAATTATTATAATTAAATGGAATTTAAAAAGCGTCGCTTATGGTTTCTGGAATGAGCGGCGCATCCTCGAAAGGCGAAGGATTCCATGACCCTACGAAAACTTATCCTCGCAGCAGGCTTGATGCTTGCCGCGGTTACGGCGCACGCCGAACAGACCATCAATATCGGCTACCAACGTTCGTCCACGTTGTGGATCCTGCTCAAGGAAAATGGCCAATTGGAGCAGCGCCTCAAGCCGCTGGGTTTCAACGTCAACTGGCATGAATTCAGCAGTGGATTGCTCAGTGCGTTGAACGCGGGTGCGGTGGATTTGCACGCCGATGTGGCTGACGCCTTTGCCCTGTTTACCCAGGCAGCCGATGCGCCATTGACCTACTACGCACGCGAAGCGGCGTCGCCGAGTGCTCAGGCGATCATCGTCGCGAAGGATTCGCCGATCAAAAGTGTGGCAGACCTCAAGGGTAAAACCGTATCGGTGTCCAAGGGCTCGGGTAGTCACTTCCTGCTGATCGCTGCGCTGAAACAGGCTGGCCTGACCCTCAACGACATCACGCCGCGCTATCTGGAAGCGCCGGATGGTGTCGCCGCGTTTGCCAGTGGCAAGGTCGATGCCTGGGCGATCTGGGACCCGTTCCTAGCGACCCAGCAACGCGAGCATCAGGTGCGCATCATCACCGACGGCAGTCAGGGACTGGCCAATTACAACCGCTTCTATCTCGCCAATACCAGTTTTGCCAAGGCTCACCCCGAAGTCTTGCAGGTGGTCATCGACACCCTGCGCGAGTCTGGCAAATGGGTTAAATCTCATCCGCAGGACGCGGCAAAAATCCTTGCGCCGGTATGGGGCAACATCCCTGTTGAAACCGTGGAACTGGCCAACAGTCGACGCAGCTACGACATTGTCCCCGTCAAGCTGGATGAGCTGGCCGAGCAACAGCGCATTGCCGACACCTATTACGGCGCAAAGCTGATCCCCAAGCCGCTGAAGATTTCCGGCATCACTGTCTGGGCGCCTGAAGGCAAATAACCTCAGGCTTGACCCCTTCGACTGGAGTTGCACATGAGCCGTCAAATTCACCTGTCCGCGTTTCTGCTGACCGGGCCGGTCATCCACAGTCATGCCGTCTGGCGCCATCCGGAGACGGTCGGTAACTACCTCGATCCTGAGTATTACGCCCGTACAGCGCGAGTCGTGGAGGAGGGCTTGTTCGATTTTCTGTTTTTCGCTGACCGCCTCGCGGTCGGCGATCAAATGGGCGGTTCCCGGGACGTGGCGTTGCGCTATGGCGCTCAGGACGCCACGCGCCTGGACCCGTTGCCGATCCTTTCTTATCTGGTCGGTCAGACCCGCAAACTGGGGCTGGGCGCAACACGTTCGACCACCTATTACGAGCCCGCTCATATCGCCCGAGAGTTCGCGACGCTTGATCACCTGTCCAAAGGTCGCGCCGCCTGGAATATCGTGACCTCGATGAATGACAGCGAAGGGCGTTTGTTCGGCAAGGACAAACACCTGGAGCACGACCTGCGTTACGACCGTGCCGATGAATTTGTCGAAGTGGCGCTCAAGCTCTGGCGCAGTTGGGAGCGTGACGCGCTGAAGCTGGACCGTGAAACCGGCGTGCTGGCTGATCCATCCAGGATTCATCCGGTGCAGCATCATGGCGACTGGTTCAAGGTCGAGGGACCGTTGAACATTCCTCGCTCCCCGCAGGGCAGGCCGGTGCTGATCCAGGCCGGTTCTTCGGGGCGTGGTCGTCGTTTTGGTGCGCGCTGGGCCGAAGCGATTTTCACCATCCATCCCCACCTGAAAGCCATGCAGGCGTTTCGTGAGGACGTGCGGGCGCAAGTGGTGCAACAAGGACGCTCGGCAGATAGTTGCAAGGTGCTGACGGCAGTGATGCCGTTCATTGGTGGCAGCGAAGCCGAGGCAAGAGCCAGGCGCGACAAACACAATGCATTGGCTCGCCCTGAACTGGGCCTGGTGACGCTGGCCTCGCAACTGAATGTGGACCTGTCGCCATTCCCGCTGTCAGCGACGCTGGCAGACATTGCCCGGTCGCCACTGATTCATCCGGCAGCTGCGGAGAAACTGCTGATGCAGGGCGCGGATACGACGCTGGAAGAGCTGGGACGGATCTTCGCCAGCAGCGTCCGCGTCCCGCAACTGGTGGGCACTGGCGCGCAGATCGCGGATCAACTGGCGGATATTTTCCTGGCGGGTGGGAGCGACGGATTTGTCATTTCCCCTGCTTATCTGCCGGGCTCGTTCAGCGAGTTTGTTGAAAGCGTGATCCCGCATCTGCAGCGCAAAGGGTTGTTCCGGACGGCATATGAAGGTTCGACGTTGAGGGAGCATTTTGGGCTTGGGGAGTTGCCCGACGGTTGAGCGATGCTTTGATGCGAAAATTGATCTGTAGGACAGGCCGCGCTTCGCTTTGTCCGGGAAGAGGCCGGTATAGGCACAATATTTTTCATGGTCAGAAATACCGCCTTCCCGGCTGAAGCCGGTCCCACGTCAGTGTGCGGGCACCCCTGGAATCTCCCCGGTGTTCACGTCGTGGGACCGGCTTTAGCCGGGAAGAGGCCGGTATGGACACCATGTTTTTCACGGTCAGAAATACCGCCTTCCCGGCTGAAGCCGGTCCCACGAGCGCTCGTCAACCCCGAGAGTTCCACCAGACTAGCCTCGGCCAACACGCCCCACCACCAGAAACACCACCAGCGCAACCAGCGGCAAACCTGCTCCCAGCCACACGACTCCGTGCCAGCCATTCTGCTCGTACAAGCTGCTGGCGAGCGCTGAGCCAATAGCGCCGCCGACGAAGATGCTGGTCATGTACAGGGCGTTCAAGCGACCGCGGCTGGCCGGGTCGAGGGCGTACACCGCGCGCTGTCCCAGCACCATGTTCATCTGCACCGCAAAATCGAGCAGCACTCCCGTGATCGCCAGGCCAATTACGCTGTAACCCGGTTGACTCAGACCCACCAGAAACGCAACGGGCGCCATAATCATCGCCAGCAACGACGCGCGCCGGCTATGCCCGGCATCGGCCAGACGCCCGGCGACTGGCGCGGCAATCGCACCAATGGCACCCACCAGTGCAAAGAGCGCGATCTGGGTTTGCGACAGGCCGAACGTGCGGGACAGCTCAATCGGAGCTGCCGTCCAGAACAGACTGAACGCAGCAAACAGCAGGCTCTGATACAGCGCCCGCTGACGCAACACCGAATGTTTGCGCAGCAACGTCAGCAACGAGCCGAGCAGTTGTCCGTAAGACGCCTTGTGATCTGGCGTGCGTTTGGGAATGGTCAGGGCCAGCACCAGAATGATCGCCAGCATCACTACCGACGCGGTCACGAACACCGCTCGCCATCCGAAATGGTCAGCGATCAGGCTGGACAGCGGCCGGGCTAGCAGGATACCCAGCAGCAGGCCGCCCATGATGTTGCCGACGACCTGACCGCGGGTTTCTTCCGGTGCCAGGTGTGCCGCCAGCGGAATCAGCATTTGCACCGACACCGAACTGAAGCCGATCAGCAGGGAAATCATCAGAAAACCATTGGCGTGCTCGCTGAACGCCGCTGCCAAAAGGCTGGCAGTGGCCACGATTGCAGTGCCGATCATCAGCTTGCGGTTTTCCAGCAAATCAGCCAGCGGTACCAGAAATAACAGGCCAAGGGCGTAACCGATCTGGGTCAGGGATACGATCAGGCTCGCGCTGTGGGCCGACAACCCGACATCGGGGGCAATCAGCTCTACGATGGGCTGGGCGTAGTAAATGTTGGCGACGATGGCGCCACAGCAAAATGCAAACAACAGCACCAGGCCGCGAGTCAGGGTGTTTGGCGGGGCTTGAGTGGGTGAGGCTGCTGAGGAGGTCATAATCTCTGGCTCATGTTCAGTCTGAAGGGGATCGGCCTGCAACGGCTGTCGCGTTGATCGACAGGTCTTTATGACAGGCCTGGCGATGGGCAATTCGATGAAGATCAACAACATCACAAGCTCACAACAGAGCAAGTTTCCCGGTAATACTACTGCCGTATTGATAGCGTTTGGTTACTATCATAACGCCTGGAGTAAAAGTTGAGGTCATCTACTTGCGTGATTGTGCTTAGTCGCAACCAAAGTTTATCGAGCGAGTTTCCAGCCTATCCTTATAGATAGTATCGGTGGAACTAATTAGCTGCTTAGATACCCTGAGCCGCCCGTGATAAACCCTATATTGATCGCGATCTATCCGCGGGCCGGATACTTACCGATAACCGACGGACAGCGTGAATAAAAATGATCAGTCTCGGTCAAGCCAGCGTCTCTCTTGAACTCAGAGAAGTCTTCAGAAGTGGTGTGCCATTGCGGGTGGGCACACGGGCGTTCGATATTCTGGAACTGTTGATTACCTGTCCGGGCCGCCTGATCAGCAAGGACGAGATGCTTCAGCGCGTCTGGCCCGACACCGTGGTTGAAGAAAACAACCTGCAGGTACATATCTCCGCACTGCGCAAGGCACTGGGTGAAGACCGCGATCTGATCAGGACCATTCCCGGGCGCGGTTACATGCTGGTGGGGGGAGAGGACGAATCCGCTATTGCAGCCAATGATCATAAAGACCCGGTGACAGCGGGGTCATTCACGGGCTCGATGCTGCGCCAACACGATCTTCCTCATAACGTCCCGCTGATTGGTCGGGAAGCCGCGCTGGAAGAAGTCTGCCAGGCGTTGCTGAGCAACGCGCTGGTCAGCCTCGTGGGTTCAGGCGGGATCGGCAAAACATCCCTGGCAGTGGCGGTTGCCCACCACCTGTCCTTGACCGATAGTTTGCATGTCTGCTTCGTGCCGCTGGCACACACTACCTGCCCTGAGCGCATTGTCGAGTCTTTGGCGTGCGCTCTGGATCTGGTGGTTTTGCCGGGGAGGTCGCCGATGGAGGCAATTGTCGAATGCCTTGGTCAGCAGAATCGCCTGATCATTCTGGATAACGGTGAGCACTTGATCGATGCGGTGGCGGCGGTCAGTGAGCATCTGCTGCGCAGTTGTCCGCCGTTGCGGATTCTGGTCACCAGCCGTGAACCACTGCGCATTGGTGGCGAACGCACGCTCAACGTGGCCCCGCTTGCGATCCCGGAGCACGACGCCGACCGTCACGAAGTGCTGCAAAGCGGTTCAGCACAATTGTTCATGACACGCTTGCGGGCACTGGACTCTTATTTCCCCGCAGAGAACATGGAAAATCTGGACGAGCAGAGTGTGGCGTTGGTCGCACAAGTCTGCCGTCATCTGGACGGCATCCCGCTGGCGCTGGAGATGGCGGCCGCCCGCGCAGCCACTCTGGGGCTGTTCGAGTTGCTGCAAAGCCTGCAACATAGCCCACACCTCTTGTCCGGCGGCCTGCGCAGTGCACCTGATCGTCATCAGTCACTGGTGGCTTCGGTAGAGTGGAGCTATCGTCTGCTGAGCGCGGACGAGTGCGCGGTGCTGGAACGCTTGAGCCGTTTCGACGACCGTTTCACCTTCGCTCAGGCCTGTGAAAGGGCGCAGTCCCTGGCGCTGCCCCAAGGTCGGGTGATGGACTGCATTGTCAGTCTGGCGCAGAAGTCGCTGTTGCTGATTGCCGCCGAGGGGCCTTTTCGGTTTTACCGATTGCTGAAGGCGACCCGCAGCTGGCTGATGGAGACAATCACCGAGCTGGCGGGCGATAAAGGCTCAAGGCAGAGCATTGGGCAGCGTAATCAGCATGCAGTGCGCCCGGCATCCACCGCTTCTGTCGCGACATTGCGAGCAGTGGGGGGCGGCCTGCACGACTCCGACTATTTTCATCTCAATCACCAACGAATTCTGGCGACAAGCCAGTAGCACGAAGCTTCGGAAAATCTGTATATGAGCGCTACACCCAAGGTTTATGTGGTCGATGATGAGTGCACGATCCGCACGTCATTGGCTCGCCTGCTGAATTCTGCGGACATCAACACCGAATGCTTCGCCAACGCCCAGGCGTTTCTTGAGCAGTCTTTTGAAGATCAACCGACGTGCCTGTTGCTGGACGTCAACCTTGCCGCTTCAAGTGGTTTCGATGTGCAGGAGGAGTTGCTCCGTCGTGGCCATCGCTTCCCGATTATATTCATGACCGGCTTTGGCACGATTCCGATGTCAGTCAAGGCCATCAAAGCCGGCGCGCACGAGTTTTTGACCAAACCCTTCGAGCCAGACCATTTGCTGATGGTGGTGCGCCAGGCCCTCGAACACGATGAAAACGAGCTGGCGGGTCGGCTGCACGTCGAAAGCGTCAGGCGCCGTTTCGAGACCCTGACGCCCCGTGAGCGGGAAGTCATGACGCTATTGGTAACAGGCAAAATGAATAAACAGATTGCCGGGGATCTGGGCACCAGCGAAATAACGGTGAAAGTTCATAAGCGGCACATTATGACAAAAATGAAAGCACGAACTTTGATTGAGCTGGTCAAGATGCACGAGCAATTAAGTCTGGTCAGTTGATATAAAACAGCACAATTATACATAGCGTCAGTCGTGCTCTTTAATGGGAAGGCGTACTGTCTGCTTCTATTACTTTTACTGTCATGAAGTTGAGCTTATGATCCTCATTTGCGTTGTTGATGACGACGCTTCCGTGCGTAATGGTCTTGGCAATCTTCTCAAATCCTTGGGCTATGCTTCCGTGGGCTTTGCTTCGGGTGAAGCGTTTCTGGCTTCGTCGGCAAGTAATGATGCCGATTGCGTATTTCTCGATTTGATCATGAAGGGTATGCAGGGGCTGGAGGTCCTCCGGCAGTTGAAGGCCGAGGGCAAACCCGTCGCGGTTTTCTGCATGTCCGCCCAGGATGATGAACAAACCATCCGTCGAACACTCGACGCTGGCGCATTGGGATTTTTGCGCAAACCGTTCTCCGAGGAGGCGTTGCTTGATTCGATAAGGCGGGCACTGGAACGCCCGTAAGGGGCCTTTATGAGCAACATTCAGGCAGAGATGATCTCTGGCCTTCAGGCAAAGGCTCAACCTCAGGCCGAAGGCTACACGCCTGAATGGCTGGCGCTGCTGTCCTGGGACCTGCTGTTTGTCGATGGCGAGATTGATCGCTATCGCGTCCAGGTGCAGGGCTGCTATCGACAGTGGTTGGTGTTTCGTTCGTCGCTGCGTCAGGTAGAGGGCAGCAGGCGTCGTATCGAGCATGAATACGCGTTAGCTCCGCGACTTGAGCCTTCATGGGCACTGGTGCCCCAGGCGCTGTTGCAGACTGCCGAAGGCCCGTTGTGGGTGTGCGACGATCCTGGCGGTCAGGCGCTGCATGAACTCGCTGACGGGAAGATTTCCATTGATCGCTTTCTGCGCCTCGCGCTAGGCGCAGCCCATGCTGTGGGGCAGGCTCATGGTAATGGTCTGCTGCATCGGGACATCAAACCGAGCAATCTGCTTCAGGATGCTGAAGGCACTGTTCGTCTGACGGGGTTTGGCGTCAGTGTCGAAACCGGTTCCGGCATCCCGACGAACACTGACGATTCCATCTGCGGCACTTTGGCGTACATGCCTCCCGAGCAAGCCGGACGGAGCGGGCAGCAGGCTGACCAGCGTAGCGATCTCTATGCCCTCGGCATGACGTTCTATGAGCTGCTGACCGGCAGATTGCCCTTCGAGGCCGGCGATGCCGTGGAATGGGTGTATTGCCATGTGGCTCGCCAGCCACTGTCACCCCGGCAGTTTCGCGACTCGATTCCCGTACCCTTGGCTCAAATGATTCTGCAACTGATTGCCAAGAACCCCGATGATCGCTATCAAACGGCTTGCAGTCTGGAGGCTGACTTGCGTTCGTGCCTGACCCAGTGGAGCCAGTTCCAGCACCTCTCCGCTTTTGAGCCTGCCGACAGTGATCGCCGGTGCCGGGGCAGTGAGCCACAGTTCTTGCTGACAAGGCCTGTGGAGTATCAGGCGCTGCATGCGGCATTCAACCGTGTCGCGGAGTCGGGTCTGTCTGAGTTGGTGCTGCTGTCCGGTCAGGCCGGGGCAGGCAAGTCCACACTGGTTCGTCAGTTGCATCAGGGGCTGGCGTCCAGCCAGATGCTGTTCGCTTCCGGCAAATTTGACCAGACAGCGCATAACAGTCCTTATGCTTCCCTCGCACAGGCACTGCGTTCGCTGATCATGCGCGTCCTGGGAGAAACCGCCGAGGAGCTGCAGCGATGGCGCGACAGGCTGTCACTGGCGGTGGCCGGGCATGGCCGGTTGATTGCCAATCTGGTGCCCGAAATCGAGTTCATTTTAGGGCCTCAGGCTGCCGGGCCGGAGCTGCCCGCCAATGAAACCAAACATTTGTTCCATTACGTGCTGCAGCGGTTCCTGAACAGTTTTGTCAGCCCTGAGCGGCCGCTGGTGCTTTTTTTCGATGATCTGCAGTGGCTCGACGACGCAACCCTGTCGTTCATTTCCGGGTTCAGTGACGGGCAATACCGGAACATTCTGTTGGTGCTCGCTTATCGCGATAGCCGTGCTGAAGATTCCGCTCTGTCTGGTAATTTTATCGGCCAGCTACGCCGGTCGCCTGCGAGGCTGACCGAGATTCACGTGGCTGCACTGGATCTGGAGGCGGTCGCGCAATGGGTAGCGATGGCCTTGAGCGCCGATGCTGCGCTGATCAGGCCGCTGGCAGAACTGATCCACGAGAAAACCGATGGCAATCCGTTTTTTGTCGGGCAACTTTTGCGTACGTTGCTGGAGGAGCAACTGATCAGCTTCGACCGCCAAAGCAGCCAGTGGGGCTGGGATCAAGCGCGCATTCGCAGTCATCGGCATGCCGAGAACGTGATTGACCTGATGGTGGCGAGAATTGCCCGTCTTCCGTTGACCACTCAAAAGGTTCTTGGCCAGATGGCCTGCATCGGCTCAAGCATCGATTTGAAAACCCTGGGCCAGATCAGCCAGGGCGAGGAGCACGTTCTGCGCGCTGACCTTGCGCCTGCTATCGAGGCCGGTCTGGTAGTCGAGGACCATCAGGGGTTTGCGTTCTACCACGATCGTGTTCAGGAGTCGGCCTACCAGTTGACGCCGCTGGCTGCACGGCCTGCTGAACATGCACGAATTGCCCGGTTGTTGATTGCTGATCTTGAAGGGCGTGGACGCCCGGATCAGGTTTTCCGGATTGCCGGTCATTTGCAACGCATCCATCTGCAGCCGCTCGATTGTGCCGAGCACCGGCTGTTCTGCGGCTTGTTGATACAGGCTGCGCAACAGGCGATGGAGTCTGCGGCGGTTCAGTCTGCCTTTGGTTATCTGGTGGACGCCAGATCGTTGCTCCTTGATGAACCTTGGCATAAAGACCCAGAGCTCAGTCGGGAGCTGGGTTTCACGCAGGCCCAGTGCCTGATTCTCGATGGGCAGTTCGGGCGGGCAGGGCAGGTCATCGATGAACTGCTCAAGCATGTTAAGTCGCATGTCGAGCGTGCGCAGATCTACGCGCTCAAAGTGGAATTGCAGGTGCTTGCCTGTCGCTATCATGAGGCTGCGCAAACTGCCGGCGAGGGTTTGCGCCTGTTCGGCATCCACATCCCCGAGCAGGTAGACGCCCGGGAAGTCGAGCAGCGTTATCGCTTTCTGCTGGAAGTGCTGGGTTCCAGGTCTATCGACTCACTGGCTGAGCTGCCTGAAATGCGCGATCGGTCCTATGAGGCCGCCATGGGCCTGATGGCGAGCATGATCGCTTCGGCTTCTTTCATCGACGATGACCTGCTGTTTGTGCTGACCTGCGAAATGGTCCTGCTGTCCCTTGAGTACGGCGTATGCCCGGCGTCGACCCACGGTCTGGGATGGTTTGGTGTGGCGCTGGCGCATAAATATGCTGCTTATGGCGAAGGCGCGGCGTATGCCCGGTTGGCAAGAACGCTTGTGCAACGTCATGGCTACGTCAGTTCCGAGAGTGCAACGCTGGTTGCACTGGATCAGGTCTGCGTCTGGACGCAACCCCTGGAGCAGGCGCTGGGTTATGCACGATCCGCTTTTGCCAGCAGCTACAACGCAGGCAATCTGACCATGAGTTGCTACGCCTCATTGCATATCGTCTTCAACCAGTTGTTCATGGGCGAGTATCTGGAGCGCGTTGAGGAAGAGATCGACAAGGGGCTCGATTTTGCCGGGCGCGTCCGCTTCAAGGACGTTGAAGCCGCGTTGCTGACCGTGCGTGGCCTGATCCATGCGATGCGGCGTGGCAACTTCGCTGACAGCCCTCGTCACGACCAGGCAGAGCACGGGGGCGACGTTCCCGATGCCCGGAATAGCGCGATGACACCTGTTGTTTTCTGGTCGTGGTTGTTTGAGGGTATCGGCAAATACATGCATCGCGACTTCAAGGGCGCGGCCCTGTGTCTTGAGACCGCTGCGGGTCTTGCCTGGTCGACTCCAGCGCACATTCATGTGTTCGATCTGCATTTCTTCAGTGCACTGAATCTGGCCGCAGGTTGCCGCCATGACGACGCCGCCGGTGAAGTGCTGGATCGCATGACTCCACATCTGGAAAAGATCGACCGGTGGGCTGAGCTCAATCCGCATAACTTCAATGACAAGGCGTTGCTGGTCCGGGCTGAAGTGGCGCGCCTGCAGGGCGATGGTCTGGCCGCCATGACTCTGTATGAGGAGTCCGTCACGGCTGCCGCCAATGGGGGCTTTCTCCATGTACAAGCGCTGGCGCATGAGCTGGCGGGCGAATTTCATCACGTGTGTGGGCTGTATACCTCCGCGCGCAGCCATTACCGCAATGCCCGTGATTGCTACCAGCGATGGGGGGCCTTGGGCAAGGTCGCCGGGCTTGAAGCACGGGGCGGCATTCTGCGCGCACAGGCATCGTTGTCGCGGCCATCGATCAGTATCTCCATGGGGCAGGAATCGCTGGATCTGGTGTCGGTCATGAAGGCCTCTCAGGCACTGTCCGAAGAGATCCTACTGGATCGACTGATCGGGATTCTGTTGACCAATACAATCATTCACGCCGGCGCCCAACATGCGCTGTTACTGCTCATCGAAGATGAGACACCGCAGGTTCGTGCCCGCGGACAAGTGCATGAATCCGGCATCGTCACTGATCTTTCGGTGATGACGCCGTCCGCGCGGC
Source organism: Pseudomonas folii (assembly GCF_014357575.1). Lineage (GTDB taxonomy): Bacteria > Pseudomonadota > Gammaproteobacteria > Pseudomonadales > Pseudomonadaceae > Aquipseudomonas > Aquipseudomonas folii. Next base: position 94,425 of record NZ_JACONW010000002.1, read on the forward strand.
ATTTGCCATTGTCGATGTTGTACACGGTCATACGAACCCGGCAACTGGTCGTGCTGGACAACGCCATGCATCCGCATGTCTTTGCCACAGATGAGTACTTCGATGAGCATCAGGTGCGCTCGGTACTGTGTTTGCCACTTATCAAGCAAGGCCAGGTAGTGGGCGCGCTTTACCTGGAAAACAATCTGGCACCCGGGGTGTTCACTTCCGGCCGCACAGCGGTGCTTGAACTGCTCGCCGGGCAGGCTGCGATCTCACTGGAAAATGCTCGTCTATACGCCGAATTGACGGAAGAGAACACGCGTCGCAGACAGATCGAAGTGGCGCTACGCACCAGCAAGGCGACGCTGGCACTGGGGCAACGCATCAGTCAGTCGGGGAGTTTTCGCTGGGATCCGGGCACCGATGAGGCGCAGTGGTCCGACGAGCTGTTCGCGGTCTGGGGCCTGCCAGTGGCGGCGGTTGCTCCTGCACTGCCCGTGCTGGAAAAGATGATTCATCCGGAGGATCTGCAGGCTTTCTCATCGATGCTGTCCCGGGCTCTGCGAGATTCCAGTGCCTTTGAACATACCTTCCGGATCATCCGACCCGATGGGACGCTTCGCCATATCGAACTGCTGGGAGAGCCGGACGGCGAGCAGTTTTTCGTCGGCGTGGTCAGCGACGTGACCGAGCGCAAGACCACCGAAACAGCCCTGCGCACTGCACGCGCTGAACTGGGGAGGGTGTCTCAGGCAACCACCATGGGAGAGTTGGCAGCGTCCATTGCCCATGAGATCAACCAGCCGCTGGCGTCGATCGTGTCCAACGCCAGCGCCAGTGTGCGCTGGTTGAACCGGGATGTGCCGGTTGTTCAGGAGGCGCTTGCCGGGTTGGGGGATATCGTCAACGACGGCAAACGTGCTGCCGGCATCGTCCGCGCCCTGCAATCGTTGGCCAAACAGACGCCGCTCAATCGTGAGCCGTTGTACATCACGGATGTGATTCAGCAGGTGGTGTTACTGACGGCCACTGAGATCGAGCAGCGCCATGTATTGCTCTACAAGGAGGTCCGCGAGCCGCAACTCAGCGTAGAAGGCGATGCTGTGCAGTTGCAGCAGGTGATTCTGAATCTGATCATGAATGCCGTGGACGCCATGAGCGACCTTCATGACCGGCCGCGTCGCTTGGCGATCACTTGCGATACGGTGGCTGATGAGTACGTGGTGGTCAGTATTCAGGACAATGGTTACGGCATTGACCCCGAGCATGTCGAACGGATCTTCGACGCTTTTTTCACGACCAAGGAAAAGGGCATGGGAATGGGACTGGCGATCTGCAGATCGATCATCGAGGCCCATGGCGGCATGCTCCGGGCGTTTTCCGGGCGGTCGAGCGGGGCGGTGTTTGTTTTTACCTTGCCGGTGGTTGTAGGGGGATAGGTGTTATTTAAGGCAATGAGACCTTGTCGCCCATATCGCGG
>NZ_JACONW010000020.1 GCF_014357575.1 Pseudomonas folii
CGGCGGCCCACGGTTCAGGATCTGCGGGCGGGTACACCGAGCACCAGCGAGGTGCCGAGTGATGGGGCAAGAGCGTTTTGCTTACTTTTGCGCTGTTCAAAAGTGAGGCGCCGTAAGGGCGCAACCAATAAAAGCCAATAACGCGATAACGGATATGTACCCATAAATCACTAAATGGAAGAGCTATAGATACCCATAACTCAACATACACCGTTTGACACCAAGCTATCCCTCCACGAAGCTGCAAGCCGTAAAGAAATGGATATCGGTATTCTCATGCCTGCTCGAGGCTTTTTTTCAAAAACATCGGCCCGCCGCCGTATAACGCTGATCGGCGGGTTAATCCTGATCGCATTGATCGGCGTCGTTTACTTGACACGTCAATGGTCCACCCCGCCTGCTCCTCCGGTGCTCAGCCAGACTTACGGCGAAGCCCTGGAACTGGCGCACAACGGGAAACCCGGCGCTGCAAGGGTCCTCTACCAACACCTTGCCCGCAATGACCTATCCGATATTCGTCGCGCCAGCCTGCTGGCCGAACTCGCCAACTACCCAAGCCCCCAGGCACTCAAGCTGCTTGATGCTGCGTTGCAGAGCGACTCAGTCCTCATCCGTCAGGCAGCGATTGAAGTGACCACAAAAATGCTCCCCGACGGCAAGCGCAGTATCTTGTTAGGGCCCCTGCTTGAAGATCCCGAAGCGGCGGTTCGCCTGGCTGCGACCATGGCCCTGCTCGACCTGTCTCCAGACGAACTCGGCCTGTACTTCGCAGCCTTGCAACACAGCGTCGATCTCTGCACAACCAACCTCAAAGCGCAGCCCGCTACGGGCACGAACCAACTGCAACTAGCGCGCTTGCTCGCCCACAGTGGTGAAAAGGCTGCTGCACTCTCGGTGCTGAAGGCAGCAATGGACTCCGAGCCGAAAAATCTGGACGTGGCCATTGCCTACCTCGATCAGCTCGACCAGCAAGGGCAAGCCGAGCATGCACGTCAGCTTCTGGCACAACTTCTGGTACAACACCCGCACTCCTCAAGGCTTCAGCATGCGTTGGGGATGTGGCTGTTGGTGCATGACCAGACTGAGTACGCCTTGCTGGCACTGGCCAAGGCCGTGGAGCTGGAGCCTGACAACACCGACTACCGCTATGATCTGGCCGTGGCGCTTCACGATCTGGAACAGTTAGAGGCGGCACAAAAACAATTGGCTGAAATCCTCCAGCGTCAGCCAGCCAACCGCAAGGCTCGGGTATTGTTGATTCGATACTGGAAGGAAACCGGGCAGTTGCAAAACGTTCAGGTGCTACAAGCCGGGCTTGAACAGCAGAACCCTGACGACCCAGCGCTACAGCAGGGGCTATAGCAGAAACTGCAGCCTTGAGACCTGATTTGACGATAAAGCCAGTCTATTTCTGTGGCAGTCTAATATCAGAAATAACTTACAGCTGGCTTCATCAGATAAGACAACATGAGTAGCGTCGCGACCAACTGTAATCATCAACGCGACTGGTTAATCGCATCAAAACTATTTTCTAAGTCAAAAAAAAAGTGCATGATTTACCCGCTACACATTACAACTACCTTTTATCACCGAAACGAAAACGACAGGACGCACTCATTTTCATCAGGACAAAAAAACGCGTTTGGGTTCCCCAACGGAGGATCGAATACGCGTGTAAGCCCTGGTTCTTGTCATATCGTTTTGTGACGCTGGTAACAGCCACTCACCGTTGGAGTATGTTATTTGTCCAGACTTGCAGAGTTTCGTGCAGCAGAAAAAGCCCTTCAGGAACAGCTGGCTCAGCTGGAGTCCTTGAAGAATGATGCGGGCCTGAAGAAGGAGATAGAGTTCGAACAGAAGCTCCAGGCTTTGATGAGCACCTACGACAAGGGTCTACGCGACATCATCACGATCCTTGACCCTAAAGGCTCTTCATCTCTGCCAGCCCCCGCGGGGCCCAAGCGCCGTCGCGCGCGCGTCGTCAAGGTTTATCAGAACCCGCATACCGGTGAACTGATCGAGACCAAAGGTGGCAACCACCGCGGTCTGAAGTCCTGGAAAGAGCAATACGGTGTTGATACCGTCGATTCATGGCTTCGCGCGTGATCAAGTTCTTTGCATGAAAAAGCCCTGCATTGCAGGGCTTCTTTTATTGGAGCGACAACTATCTGGCGTCAGATATAACTCTTCCGAGTTAACCACTGCTGATACTCGACCGCGGTTCAATATCGTTCAATATAGTTCGACAGCCATCACTGCTGCCATCGCAGCTACTACTGTTAGCGGTGGGGACACCGATACCTATTTATATACCCCACCTATCACCAATAATGATGAGCGTGAATCGCCAAACGTAATCATCAATCATTGCTAATAACAACCAGCTTTATCATACGAACTTGTCAGAATATTCTGATATTTATAAGTACGGTCGTTCCAGTTTTTTTCTCACGAGATTCACGATTTTTTCACAGGCAGTATCCCAAGATAGAGGCTGCTAAAGGATTAGCGCCCCAATGCCCGCTTCGGCGGGCTTCTTTTTGTCTGAAATTCGTGTTTCTGCACGGATCATTGCGCCTCCAGACGTAGCGTGCTGCGGATCTGCAAAGCCTCGTCCTTCGTCTGCGCGTAACCGGCAGCAGAACCTGCGTAGGACAGTGACCACGCAGTACTGGCTGTCGCAGCCGCCACCAGTGTCTGAGTCATCACGTGCACCCCGTTCTGAGTAATCGTGCATGTCGTCTCGACTGCCGGAATCTTGCTCAGCTCCGTGGGGTGCACACGGGTACACACGCTTTGGAAACCGCTGCGGGCAAAATTAACCTGCACGGCCTTGCGCATTTCCAGCAGTACACCCTCGACATTCACCTGATGACCGGACGCCAGACGCGACTCGGTCAGCTCCATGACCATTACAGGATTGCCCGCCTGATCATTTTTGGCAGCCCGCTGCCGGGACTGTGGCGAGGGCTGAACTGAACCGGACTGCCCGGCGCTCATGTCTTCGACTTCCCATCCGCTGGGCCAGATGATCACTGCGTCGCTTGCATGAGCCCCACCAGCAATCAGTGCCAGGCAAAAACCAATGAATGAATATCTGTATCGCGGGTCAATCATGAGCGGCGTCACCGAAGTACCTGAAAGCCATCACCGAAGTGCATAAGCATGGAAGTCTGCCCGCCCGGCTCCTCAGGAACAAGGCCCGGCGCACTTCAATTGCCACTCAGGTTTGGCTTGGACACCAGTGACCCCGTATCATTTGCACATACAGAAGACCTCAACCGGAGATATCCATGAGCCTGCAAGACCTTAATACCTTCCCTGGCGTGACCGCAGAGCCGGAAGCTGCGACCCGGCAATTCGTGTTCAATCACACCATGCTGAGGGTCAAGGACATCACCGCTTCACTGGACTTCTACACCCGGGTGCTGGGTTTCAGCCTGGTTGAAAAACGCGATTTTGCTGAAGCCGAGTTCAGCCTGTACTTCCTGGCGCTGGTGGACAAAAGCCAGATTCCGGCAGACGACGCCGCTCGTAACGTCTGGATGAAATCGATCCCGGGCATCCTTGAGTTGACCCACAACCATGGCACCGAAAAAGACCCTGCGTTCGCCTACCACAACGGCAACGCTGATCCTCGCGGCTTCGGTCATATCTGCATTTCCGTGCCGGACGTGCATGTTGCCTGCGAACGTTTTGAAGCACTGGGCGTGGACTTCCAGAAGCGCCTGGCTGACGGCCGTATGAACAGCCTGGCGTTCATCAAGGACCCGGATGGCTACTGGGTAGAAATCATCCAGCCAACGCCGCTGTAAGCCAGAAACAAAAAGGGCCTCATGAATAATCATGAGGCCCTTTTTTATTACCTGAACATTACTCAGGCTGGCGCGGAGGTCCGGATCAAGTGATCAAAAGCGCTGAGGGAAGCTTTGGCGCCCTCCCCCAGAGCAATGATGATCTGCTTGTAAGGCGTGGTGGTCACGTCACCCGCAGCGAAGATACCGGGAATGGATGTTTCACCACGTGAATCCACAACGATTTCCCCGCGTGGCGACAGTTCGATACTGCCTTTGAGCCAATCGGTGTTAGGCAGCAGGCCGATCTGTACGAAGATACCTTCCAGCTCTACCGTGACTTCTTCGCCATTCACACGGTTCTTGTAACGCAAGCCGTTGACCTTCTGATCGTCGCCGGTGACTTCGGTGGTCTGCGCGTTAGTGATGACCGTGACGTTTGGCAGGCTGGTCAGCTTGCGTTGCAACACCGCGTCAGCACGCAACTGCACATCGAACTCCAGCAGCGTGACGTGAGCCACGATACCCGCCAGATCGATGGCCGCTTCAACACCGGAGTTACCGCCGCCGATAACGGCAACACGCTTGCCTTTGAACAATGGACCGTCACAGTGCGGGCAGTAAGCAACGCCCTTGTTGCGATATTGCTGCTCGCCAGGAACGTTCATCTCCCTCCAGCGCGCGCCCGTGGCGAGGATCAAGGTCTTGGCCTTGAGGCTTGCCCCGCTTGCAAACTTCACTTCGTGCAATGCGCCGTCTTTGCCAGCAATCAACTGGTCAGCACGCTGCAGGTTCATGATGTCCACTTCGTATTGCTTGACGTGCTCTTCAAGGGCAACGGCGAGCTTCGGACCTTCAGTGTGTTGTACGGAAATAAAGTTCTCGATCGCCATGGTGTCCAGCACCTGACCACCGAAACGCTCAGCCGCCACGCCGGTACGAATACCTTTACGGGCTGCGTAAACAGCCGCCGCGGAACCCGCTGGCCCGCCGCCAACCACCAATACGTCAAAAGCGTCTTTGCTGTTGAGCTTCTGCGCCTGACGATCACCGGCACCGGTGTCGATCTTGGCCAGAATTTCTTCCAGGCCCATGCGGCCCTGACCGAACAGCTCGCCGTTCAGGTAGATGCTTGGCACCGACATGATGTGGCGATCAGTGACTTCGTCCTGGAACAGCGCGCCGTCGATAGCAACGTGCTTGATGTTCGGATTGAGCACAGCCATCAGATTGAGCGCCTGGACGACATCCGGGCAGTTCTGGCATGACTGGGAGAAATAGGTTTCGAACGTGAAATCGCCTTCAAGAGCGCGAATTTGCTCGATAGTGTCCGCACTGGCCTTGGATGGATAGCCGCCGACTTGCAGCAACGCCAGTACCAGCGAGGTGAATTCATGGCCCATCGGGATACCGGCGAAACGCAGGCTGATGTTTTGTCCCGGGCTATTGAGCGAGAACGACGGGGTACGCACGTCGGTGCCGCTGTCATTGAGAGTAATGTCTTTCGAAACGCTAATCACGTCATTGAGCAACGCGAGCATTTCCTGGGATTTCGCGCCGTCATCGAGGGACGCGACGATCTCCACCGGACGGGTAAGCCGTTCCAGGTAAGACTTCAGCTGGGCTTTAAGATTGGCGTCCAACATGCGGGCGATTCCTTTTTTGCTGTAGTAGAAAAAACAACGCCCAGGCGATGGTCGCCCGGGCGTTTTTAGGGGCGATGCGGTTTACTTGCTCAAGAGCTCAGCGCCCCCAGCCGATGCATGCGGCTTAGATCTTGCCGACCAGGTCCAAAGATGGAGCCAGAGTGGCTTCGCCTTCTTTCCATTTAGCCGGGCAAACTTCACCTGGGTGAGCAGCAACGTACTGAGCAGCTTTGACTTTACGCAGCAGCTCGGATGCGTCACGACCAACACCGCCGTCGTTCAGCTCAACGATTTTGATCTGACCTTCAGGGTTGATCACGAAAGTACCGCGGTCAGCCAGGCCAGCTTCTTCGATCAATACGTCGAAGTTACGGGACAGGATGTGAGTCGGGTCGCCGATCAATGGGTACTGGATTTTGCCAATGGCTGGCGAAGTGTTGTGCCATGCAGCGTGGGCAAAGTGGGTGTCAGTCGACACGCCGTAGATTTCAACGCCGAGCTTTTTGAAGTCAGCGTAGTTGTCAGCGAGGTCTTCCAGTTCGGTCGGGCATACGAAGGTGAAGTCTGCTGGGTAAAAGAAGACGACAGACCATTTGCCTTTGAAGTCAGCTTCAGACACGTCTACGAAAGAGCCGTTCTGGAATGCAGTGGCTTTGAACGGTTTTACCTGGCTGTTGATGATAGGCATCGGTGGATCTCCTAGTGGGTTGTTGATTCGATGGAAGTGAGCTTACGCATAATGACCTATACAGGCTCATTGGCAAACCTGATGCAGTCGATTGGTTTTCTCTATAACGGCAGCTTATTAATAGAAGGAAATGGAATACCCATAAATCAAAGACGCCGCGCCTTCATCTGAAAAGCACTGAACCTGAGTGAGCTTGCTCGCGATAACGATAGACCTGTCGAGAGATCACCGTCTGGCCTGACGCTAATGGGGCCTCGCATGGATCGTGCCCTCCTGCGACAAATAAAACTCTACTCGATATAACAGGAAAAATAGTATGTAATTACAGGGTACATACCACAGTATGAAATAAAGGCGAACGAAATGGCCCGGGGCGGTGTTAACAAGGCGTTGGTACAGACAGCACGGCTGGCATTGATGGCCCGTGGTGAGCATCCGAGTATCGATTCGGTACGTATCGAAATGGGCAACACGGGCTCTAAAACCACGATTCATCGCTATTTGAAAGAGCTGGACGCCGCCGATCAGGCAGGTACAGCCCCGGCCGATATCAGCGATGAGTTGACTGAGTTGGTTACCCGCCTCGCCCACCGCTTGCAAGGTCAGGCACAAGAAACCATCAATGACGCCCGGTCGCGCTTCGACGCAACCTGCCAGTTGCAACAGGAAGAATTACTGAAGACCCAAAACCAGCTCGCAGAAATCACCACGCGACTGGAGCGCAAGACCGAACAATTAAAGGAGCAAGCCGCCACTCTCCTTGCCACTCGCGAACGACTTCAGATCGAGCAAACCAATAACGCCCGGCTGACTCAAGCCAATCAGGATGCGGCGACGCGCCTGACCGAAAAAGACGAGCAAATCCGCTCACTGGAAGAGAACAATCTGCACGCTCGCGAATCTGCAAAAGAGCAGCGCGAGCTAGCGCAGCGACGTAATGATGAGCAGGAAACAGAACTGCGTCAGGCGAAGAAGATCGCCATGCAGCATCAGGAAGAAATAACCCGACTCAATCGGGACAATGAGCGCCTGCTTGCAGAAACCCGCAACGCTCAACGCGAACTGGGCATACAACATGAGCAACTGGACAAAGCAGTAGCTCAGGCAGCGAGTGCCAATGAACAGCTCCAACACTCGGAAACCCGCTGCGCCTTGCTTGAAGAACGCGCCCGCATTGCGCAACAGGAAAGCGCCGACAGTCGTCAGCAACTGACCGATCAGTTACAGCAGAACCGGGTAGTGGAATTGATATTGATCAAGACCGAGCTTGCCCTTGAAAACCTGCGAGCGACTCAGGCGAAGTCCAAACCCAAACCCGACCCAAAACCCTTACCCCCAAAGGCTCGCCAGTGATCAGGCCTGATCACGCTGCTCGAGCATGGTTCGAACCCGCAATCCCAGCTCATCGACCGTAAAGGGCTTGGTCATCATGTCCATTCCGCTCCCGAGGAAGTCTCCACGAACCTGAGCTTCAGGGGCATACCCGGTCACGAACAGGACACGCAATCCGGGTCTGTATTGCCGGGCTATTTCAGCGAGCTGACGCCCGTTCAGCCCCGGCAACCCCACGTCACTGACCAGCAAGTCAATGCGCCTGGAGCCCTGCAAGCAAGGCAAGGCGGCCTTGCTGTCGGCCGCCTCCAAGGTTGAATATCCCAGTTCCTGCAGCACATCGACCATCAGCATCCGAACCGGCTCTTCATCCTCAACCACCAGCACGCACTCACCATTGACCGCGCGCGGCGCCTCCGGCCCATCGATGACTACCGGACTGCGCTCACCCAGGTCCTGGTGGCAAGGCAAGTAAAGGTGAACCGCCGTACCCTGCCCCTCAGCGCTGTCGATCAGGACATGACCTCCCGTCTGCTTGATAAAACCGTAGACCATCGACAAACCCAGCCCGGTGCCCTGCCCAATCGGTTTTGTGGTGAAGAAAGGATCAAAAGCGCGATCCAGTACATCGTCAGACATGCCTGAACCGGTATCGCGGACACTCAGGCGAACATAATCACCCGCTGAAATCTCACTCGCCCGCCCCTCAACACTGACGTGCTCGCTGGACACGGTCAGTTGACCGCCATCAGGCATCGCGTCACGGGCATTGATGACCAGATTGAGCAATGCGTTTTCCAGTTGATGCTCGTCTGTACTGGTCAGTTGCAGGCCATCTTTGAGCTCGATACACAGCTCGATACTCTCCCCGATGGTTCGCGCCAACAGCTCCTGCATAGACGTCACCATCTGATTGACATCGACAGCGCTATTGTTCAGCGATTGTCGACGAGCAAAAGCCAACAAACGATGAGTCAGGGCGGCAGCCCGATTGGCAGAGGTCATGGCGGCCGTGATGTAGCGATCGATTTCACCGCTACGGCCAGCGGCAATGCGCCGCTGCATCAGATCCAGCGCACCCAGTACGCCGGTGAGCATGTTATTGAAGTCGTGGGCGATACCACCAGTGAGCTGGCCGATGGCGTCCATTTTTTGTGCGTGACGCAGTGTTTCTTCAGCCTGCTCACGCTCGGCCATCTCAATCTGCAGTAACTCATTGATACTGGCCAGCTCGCGAGTACGCTCAGCTACTCGTAATTCAAGGCTTTCATTGAGCTCACGGAGGGCTTCTTCAGCATTGACCTGCGCGGTGATATCTGTGTGAGTCCCGAGCCAGTGCGTGATGTGCCCACGCTCATCACGAATCGGCAACGCCCGCGCCAGAAACCAGCTGTATGCACCATCCTTGCTACGCAACGGGAAGGTGTCTTCCCAGATCGAACCGGTTGCAAAGCAATGCATCAGCCGCGCCGTCACCCGGGCGACGTGGTCAGGATGATGCACTGAACGCCAGCCCAGTGCGCGCATGGCTTCGAGGGATGCCCCGGTATAGGCATACCAGCGCTCGTTGTACCAATAGATGTTGCCGGCGGAATCCGCTGTCCATGCCAACTGACTCATATTGTCAGCGAGACTGCGAAACTGCCGCTCACTCTCAAGCAACGCATCAATGTTGCGCATGGAACCTATATCTTGCTCGTCGAAAGTCAATGGCATCGCCGCCCAAAAAAATTGACTGCTCATCGCGGGTGTCCTTCCTGGAAAGTGTAATCAGCCCGGCCTTCATCCTGAATCCCGGGCATCAAATCATGTGTACAACCAGTGCCTAACGATCCACCGGTGAGCGCATGGTGACGAACTCCTCAGCCAGTGTCGGGTGTACCCCGATCGTGTCGTCAAACTGGCGTTTGGTGGCACCGGCTTTCAGGGCAATAGCCAACCCCTGGATAATCTCACCTGCCTCGGGACCGACCATATGGCAACCGAGTACCACATCTGTTTTGGCATCGACCACCAGCTTCATCAGCGTCCGTTCCTGATTATCGGTCAGCGTCAGCTTCATCGGGCGGAAGCTGCTTTCGAAGATGCGCACTTCATGCCCCGCCTTGCGGGCATCTTCTTCGGTCAGGCCGACAGTGCCAATATTGGGCAGGCTGAAAACGGCAGTTGGAATATGCGTGTATTCGACCGCCCGGTAATCTTCAGGCTTGAACAGACGCCGTGCTACAGCCATACCTTCAGCCAGCGCCACCGGCGTCAGCTGCACACGACCGATCACGTCACCGATGGCCAGAATCGACGGCTCGCTGCTTTGATAGTTTTCATCTACCTCGACAAAGCCTTTCTTATCGAGCTTGACGTTAACGTGCTCCAGCCCAAGGTTATCAAGCATGGGTCGACGCCCGGTAGCATAGAACACGCAATCGGTGTTCACCTGCTGACCATTCTTGAGAAATAGCTGGAGACTGCCGTCGGCCAGCTTTTCGATGCGCTCGATGTCCGCATTGAATTGCACGTCCATGCCGCGCTTGGCCAGTTCCTCGTGCAAATGGGTGCGCACGCTGCCATCAAAACCGCGCAGGAACATCTCGCCGCGATACATCAGCGTGGTGTCGGCGCCAAGGCCATGGAAAATCGAGGCGAACTCGACCGCGATGTACCCGCCGCCGACAACCACGATACGTTTTGGAAGCTGATTGAGATGAAACGCCTCGTTGGAGGTAATGGCGTGCTCGCGACCCGGGATATCCGGCACCTGCGGCCATCCGCCGGTAGCAATCAGAATATGTTCAGCGCTGTAGGTCTGACCGTTGATCTCAACCTCATGTGGCCCTTTGAGCGCGGCATGCCCTTCAAGCAGCGTCACTCCGCTGTTGACCAACAGGTTGCGATAAATGCCGTTGAGGTGCTGGATCTGGCGATCCTTGTTGGCAATCAGCGTTTGCCAATCAAAACCGGGCTCGCCCGTCGTCCAGCCAAAGCTTTTTGCCTGTTCGAAATCTTCAGCGTAATGCGCGCCGTAAACCAACAGCTTTTTCGGCACACAGCCTACGTTGACGCAAGTGCCGCCCAGGTAACGGCTCTCGGCCACTGCCACACGCGCACCAAAACCAGCAGCAAAACGTCCGGCGCGCACACCGCCGGAACCGGCACCGATTACAAAAAGGTCGAAGTCGTAAGCCATGCAAATCTCCTAAGCAGAGCTACAGCATATCAGCCAGAAACGACAAAGCCACCCGAAGGTGGCCTTGTCCTGCAAGCAAGTCTGAAAAGATCTCAGGTGCTTAGCTGCCTTTCTTGTAGAAGTGCTCGAAGCAGAAGTTGGTCGCTTCGATGTAGCCTTCAGCGCCGCCGCAGTCAAAGCGGGTGCCTTTGAATTTGTAAGCCAGCACGTTGCCTTCTGCAGCCTGCTTCATCAGAGCATCGGTGATCTGGATTTCGCCACCCTTGCCTGGCTCGGTCGCTTCGATTTTGGCGAAGATGTCCGGAGTCAGAATGTAACGACCAATGATCGCCAGATTGGAAGGCGCATCTTCAGGCTTCGGCTTTTCAACCATGTCAGTGACGCGGAACAGGCCTGGCTTGATTTCTTCGCCCGCGATAACGCCATACTTCTGCGTTTCGTTGGCAGGGACTTCCTGAATTGCAACGATCGAGCAGCCATAGTGCTTGTGCAGCTTGACCATCTGCGCCAGGACGCCTTCGCCGTCGAGGTTGACGCAAAGGTCATCCGCCAGCACGACGGCAAAAGCTTCGTTACCGATCAGCGGGCGGCCGCTGAGGATCGCGTGGCCCAAACCCTTCATTTCAGTCTGGCGAGTGTAGGAAAAGCTGCACTCGTCGATCAGCTTACGGATACCAACCAGGTATTTTTCCTTGTCGGTGCCCTTGATCTGGGTTTCCAGCTCGTAGCTGATGTCGAAATGGTCTTCCAGCGCGCGCTTGCCGCGACCGGTGACGATGGAGATTTCGTTAAGGCCTGCAGCAAGAGCTTCTTCCACGCCGTATTGGATCAGTGGCTTGTTGACCACTGGCAGCATCTCTTTAGGCATGGCTTTGGTCGCTGGCAAAAAGCGAGTGCCGTAACCGGCTGCGGGGAACAAGCATTTCTTGATCATAAAAGTCCTTTATAAGGGCTGTTGGCGTTAGCGGCGCAGTCTAATCAGGCGGCGATCACCTTACAATGGCACGCCTCTGGCCTTTCGATGCCATGGTAGAGGAATCCCCGAGCAGATAGTTCCGCTCGATTGTAGATTTAAAGAACATCAAAGCGTCGTTGAGTATCCGGTTTCGTACAAACCCCATCGACTTCCTACCCACGAAAAACCCCTGTTCTGATCAACAGATCCGGTCGTTTAAGCAAGTGCCCGAAACCCCATGCAAGCGTAGCCGAACGCGATTTGACGCGTAGGAATTATCTCAAGGCAAAGCGCAGGAGACAGCCACGCAACTGACGCTTTATGATGCGCACCTGCATAGCCAACCGCGAGACCGCTGCAATGTCACAAGTAAAAAACATAAATGGTTACCTGATCAAAAAACTCCAGGATGGCCAATGGTGGGCATGTTCGGCTGAAGGCGAAGCCATCGCGGGTCCATTTGCCAGCGAAGAGGCTGCTGTTGAAGTGGCAGCCGTCCTGCAGGATCAGCCAAAAGCTGCGCGCCGACGGACCTGAAAACAACCCCTGCTTGCGATGCATAGAATGATGTCGGAACGATGGCTCTCTAGATCAGTCATAGCACCAGAACCTTGAACCTACTCCCCCGCTTATCCTGAAGAAGTACAAAGACATGATCAGAGTTTTGTCCATTATTGCTGTACTGGGCCTTACTGGCTGTGCAACCGCTTCCAACACATACCTGAAAAACGGCAGACAGGGCTTGAACATCGATTGCTCGGGCGAAGCGATGTCATGGGCAAGCTGCTATGAAAAAGCAGATGCATCCTGCGCCGGGACCGGCTATGAAATCGTGGGTACCGACGGCACGCCACAGCCTCCCGAAAGCGACAAGACTCTCGGGGTCGACGTGGGCAACTACAAGAACCGCAGCGTGCTGGTTGTGTGCAAGTAAAGAGGCTTAACCCGAAATACAGAACGTCGCAGCATGCTGTACGTCTTTGGGCCGGATCGGCAGATTGGACAACCGCTCGTAGACCTTGATCGTGCTGCCACCTGAGCGGTTTTCAACATCCAGAATCGCTGCAGGATCTTTGCTGAATTTCTGCGCAACGATTACCCGCAAGCCATCATGATGAGGCTCAATCAGCGGCGGCTTGCGGCTGTCAGCAATTTTGCCGACGAAACAGTCGGTGTATTCCTTCGGAGTTTTGCCAGACATCACGTTCATGGTCGCTGGGGAATGTTCGATATCTGCGACGGTGGCGCAGCCAGTCATCGCCAGAGCCAAAATTACGACAGCCAATTTCATACAATCCTCCCGGTAAAAGTCCTACGACAAGCCTGACGTGAATTAAATCCCGTATAAAGTCGTTTTTAGCGAGATGATTGCAATAAACCCTGAATCGCCGATAAATGCCGACCTGCACCATGTTATCGTTTTGATTTTCGAAAAAAGCCTTACCGCCGGAGACACCCATGAAATTCGTACACCAGCGCGAGCACCTCAATGAAGACGATCTGGTCGTCATTGAGTGTTCTCAGCTCTGCAACATCCGCCTGATGAATGACTCGAACTTCCGGACCTTCAAAAACGGTGGCCGTCATACTTATCACGGCGGTGCATTCGACAAGTTTCCGGCCAAAATCGCCGTTCCGAGCACTGGGTTCTGGAATATCACCATTGATACTGCCGGGCGCAAAATGGATACCAATGGTGGGCGCAAGACCAATTTCACGCATTCGATCAAAATCGTTCGTCGTTCGACGTCCCGACTGAGCTGATCAATACCCGCAAATCAGGAGCCAACGTGAACACGCCTGCCCCACGAACCACCAAATACGCTGTGAGCTACAAACTCAATGGCGAACGCCGCTTTGAATTCGCTCAATTACAGTCCGCATCCGCCGAAGAGGCAAGAAGCGCTCTGGAGAAGATGCACAGTGATAGCGGCGATGTCATTAGCGATGTGAAGGTCAGTAAGGCCCTGTAATTCCGCCACTGATCCAAGTGGCGCAAGATATTCAAGGGCGGTAAACACTGCACCTGTAGGCGCTGCCGAGGGCTGCGATGGCGGTGTATCAGAATGAATGCTTCGCAGCCTTTGGCAGGGCCTACGGCACTTTGAAGGAATCCCAATTCCATGAAGCGGCAAAGCACGACGCCGATCACCTTCGACCTGTTCGCTGAAGAGCCCATGCAAAGCAACGCCATGGAGCAGATCGGCCCTTGCTCATGGGTGTTGCGCGGGTTTGCGCTGGCGGATATTAAGCGCTTGTTGCCCGCCCTGGAAGACACGCTTAGCAAAGCCCCCTTCCGGCACATGGTGACGCCGGGTGGCTTTACCATGTCGGCAGCCTTGAGCAGTTGCGGCAGCTTTGGCTGGATGACTGATCGCAGCGGCTATCGCTACACCCCAACCGATCCGCAAACCCAACGCCCATGGCCGGAGATTCCCCCGGCATTCATGGAACTGGCGCAGCGTGCCGCCCATGTCTGCGGTTTTCCGGGTTTTGCTCCCGACGCCTGCCTGATCAACCAGTATGTCCCTGGGGCAAAGATGTCCCTGCATCAGGACAAAGACGAAACGCACTACGAATGGCCGGTGGTCTCGGTTTCTCTAGGGCTGCCCGCGATCTTTCTCTTTGGTGGTCACCAACGCAGCGACAAGACCCAACGCGTAGCGCTGCTGCATGGCGACGTCGTGGTCTGGGGTGGCGAAGACCGCCTGCGCTTTCATGGTGTCCTGCCGATCAAGCCCGGTCATCATCCGTTGCTGGGCGAGCAACGAATCAACTTCACCTTCAGGCGCGCCTACTAGGCTAGCGGGCCGCAGGCTCATTGGCAGCGCGTGATTTGACGGGGCAAACCACCCGGTGCAGGTTAAGCGCGGTATTGATGATACCTATATGGCTGAACGCCTGAGGGAAATTGCCCAGCATGCGCTTTTCCCGAGGGTCGTATTGCTCGGCGAGCAACCCCAGGTCATTACACAAACCACACAGACGATCAAACAACGCCGCTGCCTCCTCCTCACGGCCCATGAGCACGTAGACATCCGCCAGCCAGAACGAACACACCAGGAATGTCCCTTCATGACCGGCTACACCGTCAACACTGCGCTCGGTGTCATAACGCAACAGAAGACCGTCCTGAATGAGATGCTTCTCGATGGCGGCAACCGTGCCAACCACTCGCGGATCATCGGCCGGTAGAAAACCGGTCAGCGCAATTTGCAACAAACTGGCATCCAGCGCTGAGGAACCGTAGGTCTGGGTGAAACTGCCCACATTCGGATCGTAACCGTTGAGACAGACATCCGCGTGAATTTCATCAGCGACCTTGCGGTAATGAACCGCCAGCGCCTGCTCTTCTTCGGTTTGTGCGGACTCCGCGAGCAGCTTCGAATTGCGGTCAAAGGCCACCCAGGTCATGACTTTGGAGTGGGTAAAATGGCGCGGCTCGGAACGAATCTCCCAGATGCCCTTGTCAGGCATGTGCCAGACTTTTTCCAGGAACGGCATGATCACGCGAGAAATCGCGATGCTGCGGGGCGGCCTGGGCAAACCACCTTTAATGGCCTGAATCATGGCGTCGGCGACTTCCCCATAAACGTCCAGTTGCATCTGCGTAGCGGCACCGTTACCGATTCGCACCGGGCGCGAGCCTTCGTAGCCATTGAGCCAAGGCAACTCGAACTCTGGCAGTCGTCTTTCACCGCCAAGCCCATACATGATCTGGATCTGCTCAGGATTACCCGCCACCGAGCGCATCAACCATTCGCGCCAGGCGGCCGCCTCCTCGAAGTAGCCGAGATTCATGAACGCCAGCAGCGTCATCGTCGCATCACGCAGCCAGCAGTACCGATAATCCCAGTTGCGTTCACCGCCCAGTTGTTCGGGCAGCGACGTGGTGACCGCCGCGACAATACCGCCCGTAGGCTGATAGGTCATTGCCTTCAAGGTGATCAACGAGCGTTTGACCTGCTGTGTCCAAGGTCCGACGTCAGGACAGCGCTCGGAAAATTCAAGCCAGAAATATTCGGTCTCGGCCAGCGCCGATTCAGCGTCGATGGCGTCATGGAGGCCTTCAAAGGATGCCTGATGGGTCAGGACAAACGCTTCGCGCTGACCTTCAGCAATCTGGAAATGGCAGCCGGTGTGATGATCAAATGCGCGCAAGGGTTCAGGGGCACGCAGCACCAGCATTTCCGGTCCTGCCACCGCTGTCAGCGTCTTCCCGCCCTTGTTTTCGACCCATGGCACACTGCTGCCGTAGTCAAAGCGAATCGCAAGGTCCATTTCGAAAGACACTTGCCCACTCAGACCGACGACCATCCTGACCACATGGCTACCCTCGCCCGGCGGCATGAAGTCAATGAGCATGGCGCGCCCGGTAGCGGTTTCGAACAGCGTTTCAAGAATCAGGGTGCCCTCCCGATAACGCCGCTCGGTGCTGATCAAAGGCTGATTGGGGGCAAGCTTCCAGCGGCCGTTATCGACGTCACCCAAGAGCGCGGCAAAACAGGCCGGTGAATCAAATCGCGGGAAACACAGCCAGTCCAGCGAGCCATCTCGGGCGACGAGCGCGGCCGTTTTGCAATTGCCGAGCAATGCGTAGTCTTCGATCAATGCAGCCATGAACAGCTTCCATCATCGGGGGAACATCAACTGCCGTTCAGCGCGGCAGCATGTAGCGCTCAATGGCGCTGGCGACTCCATCTTCCTGATTACTGCCGGTAACGACATCGGCCTGATCGCGAACGCTCTCCTCAGCCTGCCCCATGGCAACTGAAAACCCGGCTTTATGGAACATCGCGACATCGTTGCCGCCATCACCGATGGCAGCGGTGTGAGCCATATCGACGCCCAACTGCCCGGCTAGCGTGACCAGTGCATTGCCTTTGTTGGCATCCAGTGCAGTCACATCCAGATAGTAAAGCTGCGAACGTGCGGCGAAGGCCTGACCAGCAATCATCGGGTTGAGAGTTGTTTCGAGCTGCTTCAGGAGTTCGAAATCGGTACTGGCGGCGACGATCTTGTCGACGCGATCCAGCCATGGCTCGAAGCTTTCAACCTGAACCGGTTCATAACCGAGCGTCGTACGTTCGTGCTCGACGTAATCCCCCTGCGGATCGATCAGGAACCACTGATCATCGGCGAATACCCAAACAGCTACGGCATAGCCGGAGAACAGCTCGATGCATGTCCGTGCGGCGACCGGGTCAATGCGATAGGCAAACAGAACGCTGCCGTCCGGGGCAACGATATTTGCACCGTTAAAGCCTGCGGTCGGCAGATCCACGCCCAGGGCTTCGATCTGTTCGCGCATGGCACGCGGCGGACGACTGCTGGCCACGGTGAACAGGATTCCGGCATCGCGCAATCTGGCAACCGCGTCGACAGTCGCCTGGCTCAAGCTGTGGTCGGGACGCAATAAAGTCCCATCGATATCGGAAAGTACGAAGCGAACTTGCGGTGTCTGTACTTCAGGCATTGATATCCCGCCATTCTCGACCGTCTTTGCCCAGCAATGCATCCGCAGAAGCAGGTCCATCGCCCCCTGCGGGATACAGCTCGACCTGAGGATTTTTCTGCCAGGCATCCAGGAAAGGCTGCACAGCACGCCAACCGTTTTCAATATTGTCGGCACGCTGGAACAGGGTCTGGTCACCGGTCAGGCAGTCATAGATCAAGGTTTCATAACCCGTCGATGGCTGCATCTCGAAGAAGTCTTTGTATTCAAAGCCCAGTTCAATATCTTCCATCTGCAAGGTCGGCCCGGGCCGCTTGGCGTACAGATCAAACCACATGCCTTCATTGGGCTGGATATGGATGCGAAGGTAATTAGGCTTGATACGGTCGACTTCGGTGTCGCGAAACTGCGCATAAGGCGCAGGCTTGAAGCAAATGGCAATCTCGGTGCTGCGCGTGCTCATGCGCTTGCCGGTCCGCAAGTAAAACGGCACGCCGACCCAGCGCCAGTTATCGATCATGACCTTGAGCGCCACGTAGGTTTCAGTGGTACTGGCCGGATCAACTTTGTTTTCCTGGCGATAACCCGGCACATCAGAACCCTCTCTGCTGCCTTCCGAGTACTGACCGCGCACGGAATTGGCCAGTGCCTCCTCTTCAGACCACGGACGAATCGCGCCGATGACCTTGGCCTTCTCGCCGCGAACCGCATCGGCACCAAAAGCTGCCGGAGGCTCCATGGCGACCATGGCCAGCAGCTGGAACAGGTGATTAGGCACCATGTCCCGCAATGCACCGGTGTTTTCGTAAAAACTGCCACGTGTCTCCACCCCCACCGTCTCGGCGGCAGTGATCTGAACGTGATCGATGTAGTGATTGTTCCAGAAGGATTCGAACAGCGCGTTGGAAAAGCGGCTGACCAGAATGTTCTGTACCGTTTCTTTGCCCAGGTAGTGATCAATCCGGTAGATCTGCTTCTCGGTCATCACCTTGAGCAGGCATTCATTGAGTGCGACAGCGCTGGGCAAGTCCGAGCCAAAAGGCTTTTCGATGACTACCCGGCGAAACTGGCCGGCCGCTTCATTGAGCAGGCTCGAAGACCCGAGGCGCGTGGCAACCTCACTGAAGAAGCGCGGCGCGGTTGCCAGATAGAACACCGCATTACCGGTACCGGTACTTTTGATTTTGCCGGCGATATCGCCGTAGGTGGAGTCATCAAGGAAGTCGCCCTGCACATAGCTGATCCGGCCAGCCAGTTTGCTCCACAGCTCGGGATCCAGAGGATCCTTACCGTCATCAGCAACCTTGCTGGCTGCTTCCTGACGAATAAAATCCTCGAGCTTTTTCGCAAAATCCGCATCGCTGATCGCGTTGTGGTCAACGCCGACGATGTACAGGTTTTCATCAACCAGACCGTCCCTGCTCAGGTTGTACAGCGCCGGCATCAGCAGGCGCTTTACAAGGTCCCCATGGGCACCGAACAGGAACAGCGTGGTAGGTGGCGCAACTTCAGGCGTTTGCCGGGTATTGCTGCGCGATAGCCCCATTATTTAGGACCTTCCTTGTGGCCGCCGAAGCCAAAGCGCATTGCCGAGAGCATCTTGTCTGCGTAAGAGCTCTTCTGACGCGAACGGAAACGGGCAAACAGCGCACTGGAAAGCACCGGGACAGGAACGGCCTGCTCCATGGCAGCCTCGATCGTCCAGCGCCCCTCACCGCTATCCGCCACAGCACCGGAATAAGCGTCCAGTTGCGGATCAGTTGCCAGCGCATCGGCAGTCAGGTCCAGCAGCCAGGAGGAGACCACGCTGCCGCGACGCCAGACTTCGGCGATATCAGCCATGTTCAGATCGAAGCGTTGCTCGACGGGGAGGTTTTCCGAGTTCTTCTGCTTGAGGATATCGAAGCCCTCGGCAAAGGCCTGCATCATGCCGTACTCGATACCGTTGTGAATCATCTTCACGAAGTGACCTGATCCGGCCGGACCTGCGTGAATGTAACCGCGCTCCGCACGGTCATCGGCAGAATTGCGGCCCTTGGTGCGCTCGACCGAACCCATGCCTGGGGCCAGGGTCGCGAAAAGCGGATCGAGGCGCGTGACTACGTCAGCTTCGCCACCAATCATCATGCAATAGCCGCGCTCAAGGCCCCATACGCCGCCGGACGTGCCCACGTCGACGTAATGCAGCCCCTTGGCCGTCAGCGCCTGAGCACGACGAACGTCGTCTTTATAGAAGGTGTTGCCGCCGTCAATGATCACGTCGTCTGCATCAAGCAGATCACTCAGGACATTGATGGTTTCTTCAGTTGGCTCACCTGCTGGAAGCATGACCCAGATGGCGCGCGGCTTGTCCATGGCGGCTACCAGCGCGGGCAAATCGGCTACCGCAGTCGACCCTTCCTTGGCGAGGGCGCTGCGAGACGCTTCATCACGGTCGTAAACCACGGTGGTGTGGCCATTGAGCATGAGGCGTCTTGCAATATTGCCGCCCATGCGGCCCAGTCCGATGATTCCAAGTTGCATGCTGGTGCTCCGTAATTCGCGATAAAACAAAAAAATGTTACCTCATTGTACAGCTCACTTCGTTGTGAGCCAGCCATGAGCATGATTTTTAAAGCTGCAGATTCGCTCAAACCCAGTCACTGCGGGGTCTACAGGATGGCTAATGGACACCACCATAAAAACAGGCACAATCACGAACAAGAAACGTTCGCGACCCTCCAAAATAAAAAAGTTCCATTTTTGCGCAAAAGAAATCAGAATTGTGGCCGATAGAGAGGTAAGCAGAGGCGAGTCGGGGATCGATAGTCATTTGCCAGGACCTTTCATGTTGAATCCGCCATTTGCGAGGTGAGCAATGGGCACTGTACTACCGGCAACCGCACCACAAACTCTCTATGTCACTATCCGTCGTGACGAACTGCGCCAGCTTAAAGAAGAGCGCGAACAGTTGCTGAGCAAGGTCGCTCATTTGAGCCTCATGCTGCAACAATCCCAGCTGATGATCAGCAGCAACGCCCTTCAAGCCTGAGCCCCATACACTCGTTGCCTCCGAGCAACGCAGCATGACGAATAGCGGCAAGCCCGATCAGTCGGCTTGCCCCTGGCAGCACCCTCCTCCGAATTCCTTTCTTATCTATCTTAAGAACCGCTCTAAATTCGAGTTTCAACACAGCAACGCCTGCTGGAATTGAAACGTATTCTGCAGGAGAGAGCTTGCTCGCGATTACGTCAGCACAGGCAATATATTCACCGACTGATAGACCGAGATCGCTAGCAAGCCCACTCCTACAGGTCCCATTTTTGCTGCGCTAGAGCGTGGCATCAGGGACACAGGGGTCTCCTACAAGGCTGGCGCTTTACATGAGACATGTGCGCCCCCCTGAGAACCACTCATTCCAGGCTTAGCTTCTGGGGAGCTCTACCTCAAAATCTCCGACCAGACACTCTTATCTAACGTTCAACCCCGGTGAAGGTTTACCGCGATTAAAGCGTCTTCTGCCAGAACATGGCCTTGCCCATCTGCGGGTCCAGTTCATAACCGGCAAAGCCAAGTTTTCGATAGGCACCCTGAGCAATAAGATTGCCCTCCAGCACTTCGAGGGTCAGCTTGCAGCAGCCACGCTGGCGGGCGATTTCTTCGACTTTCGCCAGCATCTTCTGGCTGATACCCAAACCGCGATACTGGCCCAGCACTGCAACATCGTGAATGTTGACCAGTGGCCGACACTGGAAGGTTGAAAAACCTTCGAAGCAATTGACCAGCCCTACCGGCTCGCCAGCGATGAATGCCAGGACGCTGAATGCATGGGGGCGCTTGGCCAGCTCGATGGCCAGTTGTTGTTGGGCATCAAGCGATAACGATGTACCACCTCCCATGACATCTTCAGCGTACTGATTGAGCATGAAGCCGATCGCTTGCGCATGCACCGGATTGGTGTAGCTGGCTTGCAGTACCAAAACTTCAGGGCTATCCATTACATCCTCTATACAACTGCATAATCATGAATGTGCCGGACTCGAATCGAGCCGGTTAGCCGATTCTATATCGCCGCACATGAAAATGTTTCGGATTGAGATCAGGAAATACCCACGGTTGCCCCATGAAATAGCGCCATACGCACCAATAAAAGGCCGAGGTCGTCGTAGGAGATTATTTCTGCCCTATGCAGGCTCCTTCCATCCCTGCGTCTTAAGCCTGAACGCACTATCGTCCAACAATCCGACGGCCGGTCATTCGCCTGCCCCATGGTGTTTTTTATCGCTCTAACATAGCGCAGTGCGGCATTTCGCCACACATAACGGGTGATCTCACCCCCCTGTAATCAGGCTCTGAAGCCCAGACCAGACATTTCCCACAAAAAAAGTCGAAACTTTCCAATGAACGCACAGGTCATCTGATAACAGCGCCTATGCTGATGGCTGAGCCTGCACTTTTTAGCAATACCTGTCTGTCCGTGAAGAACGCAAACAGTAAATGGGTACTGATCTTGCGTAGTGCTTGTGTGTCCGGCCATAGGACATGGCCAATAACAAATCTGATGCAGTACCGATACTGTATTGAATGGGGAGAAATCGATGATTAGCGCCGCTGTCAAAACCCAGAAGGGAGAGAGTTTTAACCAGCCGGCCAGCGAGCTGACTCATCTGCCGGTCTTCGCTACGACGAGCGTTCCAATGCTGCAACTGCCTGCCGCTACACAGCCCATGATCGTGTCGAGCAACAGACGCAAAGTCCTGTTTGTGACCTCCGAACTGGCTGACCTGGTGAAAACCGGGGGACTGGGTGATGTTTCTGCCGCGCTGCCGCGAGCCATGCGCCACCTGCACGACGTCCGTGTGCTGATTCCCGGCTACCCGCAAGTCCTTAACAGTGGCAATCCAATTCATGTCATCAGCCAATTGGGTGGCCATGCAGCGCTGCCGCCTTGCAAGATTGGCCGGATGGACATGAAGGACGGCCTGGTGATTTATGTACTGATCTGCCCGGAACTGTATGAGCGCGAAGGTACGCCTTACGCCGACAATCAGGGACGTGACTGGTCCGACAACCATATTCGTTTTGCCCGTCTGGGCCTGGCTGCCGCTGAATTCGCGGCCGGCGCGGTAAAAACCCAGTGGAGTCCCGAGCTGGTTCACGCGCACGACTGGCCTGCCGGTCTGGCTCCCGCTTACATGAAGTGGCGCGGACAGACCACGCCGACCATTTTCACCATTCACAACCTGGCGTATCAAGGCACTGTCAGCACCGCGTCTGCCCGCGAACTGGGCATTCCGGATGAAGCGTTGAGCGCCGAAGGCATGGAGTTCTACGGCAAGCTTTCCTTCATCAAGGCGGGTATGGCCTACGCCAGCCACATCACCACGGTCAGCGCGACCTATGCCAAGGAAATCACCACCCCCGAGTTCGGTTGCGGCCTGGAAGGTTTCCTGCAGCATAAAGCCAATCGCGGTCAGCTCAGCGGTATCCCGAACGGCATTGACGCCAGTTGGGACGCAGCCACTGACGAGCATTTGATTTGCCACTTCGCGCCGAATGAATGGCAGCGCAAGGAAATCAACGCCGACCACGTACGTGAATTGTTCGAGCTTGAGCCGTCCAGTGGTCCGCTGTTCGCAGTCGTTTCGCGTCTGGTCTACCAG
This sequence comes from Pseudomonas folii, assembly GCF_014357575.1. Classification (GTDB taxonomy): domain Bacteria; phylum Pseudomonadota; class Gammaproteobacteria; order Pseudomonadales; family Pseudomonadaceae; genus Aquipseudomonas; species Aquipseudomonas folii. The sequence continues at coordinate 22,698 of NZ_JACONW010000020.1, forward strand.
AAAGGTCTGGACCTGACCATCGGTGTTGCCGAACACATCGTCAACAATGGTGGCCAGATCGCAATCATCGGTCGCGGGGAGCCAGAAGAAGAAGACGCCATGCGCGCTTTGGCAGAACGCTTCCCCGGGAAAATCGGTGTCCGTATCGGCTTCAACGAAACCGATGCCCGCCGCATGTTTGCAGGCAGTGACTTCCTGCTGATGCCGTCGCGTTACGAACCGTGCGGTCTGAGCCAGATGTACGCTCAGCGTTTCGGCTCTCTGCCGGTCGCCCGCAACACCGGCGGCCTCGCTGACACCATTGAAGACGGCGTGACAGGCTTCCTGTTCAACGAGTCAACGGTCGAAAGCTACAAAGAAGCATTGAACCGCGCCTTCAAGGTGTTCTCCAATCCTTCACTGATCAACGCCATGCGTTGCCGGGCAATGGCAGCCCCGTTTAACTGGCACCAAGCGGTAGAGCCTTACGCAGAGCTCTATCAGGACCTGTTGAAAAAGAACGTGGGTGCCGCACTTCATTATTGATTAAGGGGTCAACGGATGCCTCTGCGTACGGACGAGAACTGGCGCCACGGCGCCGTTTTACTGGATTCTGGCCACACGCGGTTCGCCCTCTGGGCACCCGACGCCTATTACGTCAGTCTAGAACTCGAGGGTGGCCAGTCTCTGGCCATGCTCCCGCAAAACGAAGGATGGTTTGTACTCGAGGCCCGCTGTCCAGCGGGCACTCGCTACCGGTACAACATCGACGGGGAACTTGAAGTCCCTGATCCTGCCTCCCGCGCTCAATCCTCTGATGTCCATTCCCATAGCGTAGTGGTCGATCCCCTCGCCTATGAATGGCAGAACACTGGATGGCTGGGTCGTCCCTGGTACGAAGCGGTCATTTACGAGCTGCACGTCGGATCACTGGGTGGCTATGCCGGGGTCGAGGCTCATCTGGAGCGTCTGGCCGGGCTTGGGGTAACAGCGATTGAGCTTATGCCCATCGCGCAATTCCCCGGGGAACGTAACTGGGGCTACGACGGTGTATTGCCTTACGCGCCACAGTCCTCCTACGGGACGCCGGAGCAACTCAAGCACCTGATCGATACGGCCCACGGCCATGGTTTGATGGTGATCCTTGACGTGGTCTACAACCACTTCGGCCCGGACGGCAATTATCTGGGCCGCTACGCCAAAGGATTCTTCCGCAACGACGTGAAGACGCCGTGGGGCGATTCCATTGATTTCCGGCGTCGGGAAGTGCGCGACTTCTTCATCGACAACGCGCTGATGTGGCTACTTGAATACCGGTTCGATGGGTTGCGGATGGACGCCGTGCATGCGATCAACGACGACACCTTTTTGCCGGAATTCGCGCAGAGGGTTCGTGAGCAGATCGACGCGCCGCGGCATGTCTGGCTCAACCTGGAAAACGAGTTCAACCAGGCCAGCCTGCTGGAACAGGGCTATGACGCGCAATGGAACGATGACGGTCATAATACGCTGCACGTGATACTGACTGGCGAAACCGACGCGTACTACACCGACTTCGCCCACGAGGCCACCCAAAAGCTGGCGCGCTTGCTCAGCCAGGGCTTTGTCTATCAGGGCGAGCCAACTCGTCACGGCCACACCCGTGGTGAATCCAGCGGGCATCTGCCGCCTAGCGCGTTTGTCCTGTTCCTGCAGAACCACGATCAGATCGGCAACCGGGCCTTTGGCGAGCGTCTGCCGCAAATCTGCCACGCACCCGCGTTGCGTGCCGCCACAGCCTTGTGGCTGCTCTCTCCGATGATCCCATTGATGTTCATGGGCGATGAATGGGCGGCGAGTGAGCCGTTCCTGTTCTTCACCGATCATCACGGCGAACTGGCCGATGCGGTGCGTGAAGGCCGACGCAGTGAGTTTGCCGACTTCGCAGCCTTTGCTGACGAAGAGAAACGCGAACACATTCCCGACCCTAATGACCCGGCAACCTTCGAAGCCTCCAGACCGGCTTTTGACGCGGTGTATCTGGAAACCGACAAAGGCAGCGACCACCGCAACTGGCTTGAGCTCTATCGCCAGCTTTTGGCGCTGCGTCATCAGCAAATCGTACCTCGCTTGCCGGGCAGTCATGCCCTGGGTGCTGAAGTGCTGAGTGAAGGTGCAGTGACGGCGCGCTGGAGAATGGGCGACGGCGCTGTGCTGCGCATCGATATCAACCTGACTGAACATGCAGTCACCGCCCCTCAGTGGAAAGGCGGCAGCGTTGTTTTCGAAACCCTGCCAAACGTGGCAGAACTTTCCCGGCGAGGCATCCTCAATCCATACACGGCCATTGTCAGCCTGATAGCAACCGATGTTCTGGAGGAACAGGATGAGCAATGAGCAATTAGAGAGCCTGGCGGCAGAAGCAGGCTTGTCCGTGGACTGGATTGATGCAAATGGACGGGCGCAAAGGGTCAGCCCTGAAGTGTTGAGCAAGGTGCTGGGCTGCCTGGGTTTTCCGGCTGATGACAATCTGCAGATCGACGCCAGCCTGCAACGTTTGAAAGTTGCCCATCACCAACCGACCCCTCCTCCTTTGCTGACCGTGGACCATGGCAGCAATCTGGATTTGAGTGCCTGGTTTGAACCGGGCACACCTTTCGTCCTGCACCTGGAAGACGGCGCGACCATCGACGCCAACCTGACCGCCGATGGGAGCCTGCCTGCTTTGGCTCCAGTGGGTTATCAGCAGCTGAACATTGCCGGTCAACACCTGACGATTGCCGTTGCACCGCAGACTTGCTTCAGCATGGCCATGGCGACCGACAGCCGCGTTCCGCGAGCGTGGGGGCTGACGGTTCAACTGTACGGCCTGCGCCGCGAAGGCGACGGCGGCTTTGGCGATACACAAGCGCTGGAAAGTCTCGCACGCGCCGCGGGAGAACGCGGCGCTCACGCCTTGGCGATCAGCCCTGTACACGCGATGTTCGCCAATGATCCTCATCGCTACAGCCCGTACTCGCCCTCCAGTCGCCTGTTTCTCAACAGCCTGTATTGCTCGCCCGGCGCCATTCTATGGGAACGTGCGTTGCGCATGGCCGTGGAAGAATCCGGTCTGAGTGATGAACTGAAGCGCCTTGAAGAGCTGCCACTGATTGATTGGCCCGCCGCTGCCGGCGCCAAACTGAAAGTCCTGCACAAGCTGTATGACGCCTTCAGCGGCAGTGACCACCCGCTGCACGAGGACTTCAACAGCTTCCGCCACAGCGCTGGCGAAGCACTGGAAAACCACTGCCGCTTTGAAGCCATTCGCGACGAGTGCCCGCGTCTGGGCATGAGCGACAACTGGCATGAATGGCCAGATGAGTTCAAGAATCCACGCAGCGAGGCCATCGCCCGCTTTGCCGCCAATCACAGCGAGCAAATCGGTTTCTATGCTTTCACCCAATGGCTAATGGCCCGTGGTCTGGAACGCGCACAGGTCGCTGCCCGTAGCAGCGGCATGAGCGTCGGGCTGATTGCCGACCTCGCTGTGGGTGCAGATGGCGCTGGCAGTCAGGCCTGGAGTCGACAGGATGAATTGCTCTCGGCTCTCAGCGTGGGTGCTCCGCCGGACATTCTTAACCGCGCCGGACAAAGCTGGGGAATTTCCGCCTTCTCTCCTGAAGGTCTGAAGCGTAACGGCTTCCGTGCCTTCATCGAAATGCTGCGAGCAAACTTCGCTCATGCGGGCGGCCTGCGTATCGACCACATCATGGGCTTGCAACGTCTGTGGGTCGTGCCATTGGGTTCACCGGCCAGCGAGGGTGCCTACCTTAACTATCCGCTGGACGACATGCTTCGTCTGCTGAGCCTTGAATCCTGGCGGCACAAGGCAATTGTGCTGGGTGAAGACCTCGGCACTGTTCCGCCCGGCCTGCACGAAAAGCTGGCTGCCCGGGCCATTCTGGGCATGCGCGTGCTGTTGTTTGAACAAAACAACGCTAACTTCAAGCCCATTCTGGATTGGTCCGATCAGGCTCTTGCAACCACCAGCACCCACGACCTGCCGACGCTGGCGGGTTGGCTGGCGGAAAACGATATCGCCTGGAACCTGCGTCTGGGCATGGTCAACGAGCAGCAAGCGCAAGACTGGAGTGCAGACCGCCATCGCGAACGCGAAGGTCTGCGTAAGGTCTTGAGCCAGAACTCCACTAACTTCAGCGACGGACTTCCGGATGCAGAACAAATGATCGACGCCAGCATCCGCTATATCGGCCACACCCGCGCGCCTCTGGTGCTATTGCCAATGGAAGACGCCATGGGCCTGACCGAGCAATTCAACCTGCCTGGCGACACCCCTCAACACCCCAACTGGCGCCGCCGTATCCCCGGCGACAGCGCAACGTTGATGGACCTCGAATCCGTGGCGCGACGCGTTGAACTGTTGTGTCAGGCACGCCTGCAAGCTGCGGAGCGCGATCAATGAGCCCGCGTCTGGAAACCCTGCGTGCCACGCAGCGCCTGCAATTTCACAAAGACTTCACTCTGGATGACGCCGTAGCGCTGGTGCCCTACTTCGCCAACCTGGGCATCAGCCATATCTACGCCTCGCCGCTGCTCAAGGCGCGGGCTGGCTCGATGCATGGCTATGATGTGGTCGATCCAAGGGTCATCAACCCGGAGCTCGGTGGCGAACCGGCGCTGCGTCGTCTGGTCAGCGCCTTGCGCGAACACGGCATGGGCCTGATTCTGGACATCGTGTCCAACCACATGGCAGTGGGCGGCAACGACAATCCGTGGTGGCTTGATCTGCTCGAATGGGGACGCAACAGCCCCTACGCGGACTTCTTCGACATTCAGTGGCACTCGCCGGATCCGTTGCTTAAAGGTCAGCTGCTGCTGCCGTTCCTCAGCACCGACTACGGCACTGTGCTTCAGGCCGGTGAGATTCCGTTGCGTTTCGACCCGGAACATGGCGTGTTCTACATTGAGCATTACCAGCACCATTTCCCGATCAACCCTGGCACTTACGGGCCGCTGCTTGAATCCGGTGAAAGCCCGCTTCTGGATGAACTGAGCAAGCGCTTTGCCGCGCTCGATCAGTTCCCGCAGGCATGGGAACGGGCCAGACAAGCGCGCGCCGAGCTGGTCGAACTGGTCAAAGACAAGGCCGTTATCAAAGCCATTGAGCTGGCCATGCAGCGCTACGACTCGACCACGCCAGAAGGCTTTGATCGGCTGCATCGTTTGCTGGAGGCGCAGCATTACCGTCTGGCCAGCTGGCGCACTGCGGGGGACGACATCAACTGGCGGCGCTTCTTCGACATCAACGAATTGGGCGGCTTGCGAGTCGAGCGTTCCAATGTGTTCGAAGCCACCCACGGCAAGATTTTTGAGTTGATCAGCGAAGGCCTGGTCGACGGTCTGCGCATCGACCACATTGACGGTCTCGCAGACCCACGCGGTTACTGCCGGAAATTGCGCCGCCGGGTCAACACCCTGCTCGCTGCGCGTCCTGCGGGCACCGAACTGGCGCATTTGCCGATCTTCGTCGAGAAGATCCTTGGCCCTGATGAAGCACTGCGTGAAGACTGGGGTGTCGACGGCACCACCGGTTATGAGTTCATGAATCAGGTATCGCTGTTGCAGCATGATCCCAAAGGCCAGGAGCCTCTGGCCGAGCTCTGGAGCCGCATCAGTGAACGCACCGCTGACTTTGATCAGGAAGTGCTCGAAGCGCGTGACCTTGTGCTGCACGGCACCCTGGCGGGTGACTTCGAAAACGTTGCGCAGTCATTGCTGCAGGTTGCGCGCAGCGACCTGATGAGCCGTGACCTGACCCTGGGGGCGATTCGCCGGGCGTTGCTGGCACTGGTGGTGAACTTCCCGATCTATCGCACCTACATCAGTGTGTGCGGACGCTCGGCGGAAGATGACCGTTACTTCCAGCAAGCCATGCAAGGCGCACGCAACATGCTGAGCGAAGCTGACTGGCAAGTGCTGGATTATCTGCAGCGCTGGCTGGGTGGAGAGTCCTGGCGCAAGTTGCCACGAGGCAAGCAACGCAAGCTGAACAAAAATGCCTGCGTGCGTTTCCAGCAGCTCACCTCGCCAGTGGCCGCCAAGTCGGTGGAAGACACCTCGTTCTATCGCAGCGCAGTGTTGCTGTCGCGCAACGACGTAGGGTTCCATCCGCAGCATTTCAGTGCACCGGTGAAGGACTTTCACGATGCCTGCCTCGCGCGTATCAAGGCCTTCCCGGACAACCTGCTGACGACTGCGACCCACGACCACAAGCGCGGCGAAGACACTCGCACTCGTCTTGCCGTGCTCAGCGAATGCGCCGGTTGGTACAGCGAGCAAGTGGAGCGCTGGCGCCAATTGGCGGTGCCACTGAAAGGTGAAGAGAACCCGATCAGCCCTGGCGATGAGCTGATGCTGTATCAGGCGATGCTGGGCAGCTGGCCGCTGGACATGCAGGAGGATGAATTCGAAAGCTACGCAGAGCGCCTCATCAAGTGGCAGGAAAAAGCCTTGCGTGAAGCCAAGCTGCAGAGCAGCTGGAGCGCAGCCAACGAACCGTACGAGCGCGCATGCCGGGAGTTCCTGCAGAACATTCTGCTCAGCCCTCAAGGGCTCGCGTTGCGTCAGTCCCTGGGCGCTACCGCCAACCGTATCGCCACCAACGGTGCGTTGAACAGTCTGGCGCAAACCTTGCTTCGTATGACTGCACCTGGCGTCCCTGATTTGTATCAGGGCACAGAGTACTGGGACTTCAGCCTGGTCGATCCGGACAACCGTCGCCCTGTCGATTACGCAGATCGGCAGGACGCGCTGAGTCAAACGTCCACTGTCAGTGATCTGCTGGGGTCCTGGCAGAACGGCAGGATCAAGCTAGCGCTTATCCATCAGGTGCTGAACAAGCGGGCTGAACATTCAGCGCTGTTCAGTCGGGGCGAGTATGTGCCGCTGGAGGTTCTGGGTGCGCATGCTGACAAGGTGATGGCATTTGCTCGGGTTCTTGACGAAGAACAGGCTATCGTTGTTGTGCCACGCCTGTGCAATGAACTATTGGGTACGGCACAAACTCCATTCATCAATGCAGAAAATTGGGGGGATACACGGATTGTTTTACCGTTCGCGGATGCAAATCGAAGTTGGAAGGGACTTTTTTCAGACGCCGTAGTCACAACAGACAAGGAGTTGCTGCTCAGCGCAGCACTCGAGGAATTTTCTGTAAACCTGTTTATTCAGACTAAGTAAAACCTGGGAGTGTCGAGATGAGTGCCGACGAAAAGCGAATTCGCGAGTTTGCGTATCAGATATGGGAGTCGGAAGGGAAACCTTCCGGCCAGGACGCACGCCATTGGGAAATGGCTCGCAAGCTGGCTGAAGCTGAAGCGCTGGCTCCGGATAAATCCACCGCCCGCAAGGCAACCAAGCCCAAGCTGCCGAAGGTTGACGCTAAACCGGCAGCTGATAAAGCCAAGACAGCTACTGCCAAGTCTGCGCCGAAGGCTGCCCCGAAGCCGGCCAGCAAGCCAGCTGCGGCACCGGCTGCCAAGCCTGCAAGCAAACCGGCTGCCGTGAAAAGCAAACCGGCTCCAACGGCGACTCAGGCCGAACAGCCTGCAAAGCCTGCCGCCAAGAAACCCGCAGCCAAGCCAGCAGCAAAAAAACCGGGCAAACCATCAGCGCCTTGATTCCTCCAAAGCGCAGCACCAACTCCGTACCGCAGGGATCACTTTCTTACCCATCGTGACCTGCGGTAACCCAGCATTTTTTACTTCGACTTTTTGTTGAAGCGCTCTCGCTTCGACTGCGGTTTCGGCCGCCCCGAAAAACACCAGCCGTCAGGAACGCACAATGAACACGCAGTCCAAAACCCCAAAGAAAGACAGTCCACAAGGTGCATCCGCCAAGGCCGATCAAGTCGAAGCCAGCGTGTCGCGTATTCGTGAAGGCCTTCCCTTCCCGCTCGGCGCCAGCTGGGACGGTCTCGGCGTCAACTTCGCGATCTTCTCGGCCAACGCTACCAAGGTTGAGCTTTGCCTGTTTGATTCCACGGGCGAAGTTGAACTCGAACGCATCGAGTTGCCGGAATACACCGACGAGATTTATCACGGTTATCTGCCTGACGCCCACCCGGGGCTGATCTACGGCTACCGTGTGTACGGCCCTTATGACCCGAAAAATGGTCATCGCTTCAACCACAACAAACTGCTGATTGACCCGTACGCCAAACAACTGGTTGGCGAATTGAAATGGTCCGAAGCACTGTTTGGTTACACCATTGGCCACCCGGACGGTGACCTCAGCTTTGACGAGCGCGACAGCGCGCCCTTCGTGCCGAAAAGCAAAGTGATCGACCCGGCGTACACCTGGGGCCGCGATCAGCAGATAAGCGTGCCGTGGGACAAGACCATCCTGTATGAAACCCACACCCGCGGTTTCACCATGCGTCACCCTTCGGTGCCAGATGAACTCAAAGGTACGTTCTCAGGGCTGATGGTTGCGGACGTGATCGATCACATTCGCAAGCTGGGCGTGACCTCTGTCGAATTGTTGCCGATTCACGCGTTCGTCAACGATCAGCATCTGTTGCAGAAAGGCATGACCAACTACTGGGGCTACAACAGTATTGCGTTCTTTGCCCCTGATCCGCGCTACCTCGCTCACGGCAAAATTGCCGAGTTCAAGGAAATGGTTGCACACATGCACCATGCCGGACTGGAAGTGATCCTCGATGTGGTTTACAACCACACTGCCGAAGGCAACGAGCTCGGCCCGACCCTGTCCATGCGCGGCATCGACAACGCCTCGTACTATCGCTTGATGCCTGACGACAAACGTTTCTACATCAACGATTCCGGCACCGGCAACACCCTGGACCTGAGCCACCCTTGCGTGCTGCAGATGGTTACAGACTCCCTGCGCTACTGGGCTTCGGAAATGCACGTCGACGGCTTCCGCTTCGACCTGGCAACCATCCTCGGCCGCTACCACGATGGCTTCGACGAGCGTCACAGCTTCCTCGTGGCTTGCCGCCAGGACCCGGTGCTGCGTCAGGTCAAACTGATCGCCGAGCCTTGGGACTGTGGTCCCGGCGGCTATCAGGTCGGTGGTTTCCCACCTGGCTGGATGGAGTGGAACGACAAATTCCGCGACACCGTACGCGCGTTCTGGAAAGGCGATGAAGGCCAACTGGCAGACTTCGCCGGACGTATGACCGCGTCGGGCAACATGTTCAATCAGCGCGGGCGCAGGCCTCAGGCTTCGGTGAACTTCATCACCGCGCATGATGGCTTCACCTTGCACGACCTTGTCTCTTATAACGACAAGCACAACGAAGCCAACGACGAAAACAATCAGGACGGCAGCAACAACAACCTGTCTTGGAACCATGGCGTCGAAGGTCCGACTGAAGATCCGGAAATCAACGCGTTGCGCTTGCGTCAGATGCGTAACTTCTTCGCCACCTTGCTGCTGGCTCAGGGTACGCCAATGGTGGTCGCCGGTGACGAGTTCGCCCGCACCCAGCATGGTAATAACAACGCCTACTGTCAGGACAGTGAGATCGGCTGGGTCAACTGGGATCTTGATGAAGACGGCAAGTCGCTGCTCAAGTTCGTCAAGCGCCTGATCAAGCTTCGTCTGACTTACCCGATCCTGCGTCGTAGTCGCTTCTTGGTGGGTGATTACAACGAAGAAATCGGCGTCAAGGATGTCACTTGGCTGTCTCCAGACGGCAACGAAATGGGCATCGAGCAATGGGAAGACGCACATGCCCGCTGCCTGGGCATGCTGATGGATGGCCGCGCGCAGGAGACAGGTATCCGTCGACCTGGCGCTGACGCAACCTTGCTGCTGGTGGTCAACTCGCATCATGACGGGGTCAACTTCACCCTGCCGCAGGTGCCTGAAGGCGAACACTGGACCTGCCTGATTGATACTAATCAGCCGGACATGAAAGCCAGTGAGCAATTTGGTTTTGGTGATCACTACACCGTTACTGCTCGCTCTCTGCTGCTGTTCGAACTGCAACACGATGAAAAAGCATGAGTCAGGCGCTCAGTGAGTTCCTCGACTGGCGCAAGCACGGCTATGCCGATACGCGTGCGCTGGGCGAATGCTTGCAGGCGCTGATTGACGAAGGGCTGGATCAGCTTCCCTTTCCTGCCAGCGGCCAGATCCTTGAGCGCTGGCAGGGACTGGCCTGCGTTGCCGGGCATGATCTGGGGTTGTGCAAATTGTATGAAGGCCATACCGATGCGTTGGCCATCATGCATGAGGTGGGCGTCAACGCCCCGGAAACCGGGACCGGTTGGGGCATGTGGGCGGCCGAGCCTCCCCATGCGCGGGTTAGCGTGCAACGCAAAGGCGATAACTTGCAAGTCAACGGTCGTAAAGCCTGGTGTTCGGGCGCTGCGGTACTCAGCCACGCATTGATGACTGCCTGGGACGAAGATGATCAGCAGCAGCTGGTCGCCGTCGATCTCAGGCAACCCGGCGTCAGTATTACTCAAGAAGGCTGGCGTGCCGTAGGCATGGGCGCCACTGGCAGTGTTGAGGTGGTATTCGACCGCGCTCATGGGGTGGCCATCGGCAAACCCGGTGACTATCTGGCCAGACCCGGTTTCTGGCAAGGCGGCATCGGTATCGCCGCTTGCTGGTACGGAGGATCTATATCTCTGGCCCAGCGTCTGTTGCAACAAGGCTCCAAAACACTAGAGCCGCACACCATGGCCCACTTGGGCGCGGTGGATGTGGCTATGCACAGTTCGTGGGCTGCCCTGCAACACGCGGCCTACCGTATCAATCAAACACCTCTCGCCGACGCACAGGTTTTGGCGCGTCGCAGCCGAGCGGTGATTGAACACAATGTCGAGCAGGTGATTCTGCATGTTGGCCGTGCCTTGGGCGCAGGCCCTTACTGCAAGGATGCGCATTTCGCTCGACTGATCGCTGACCTACCGGTTTTCCTGCGCCAGAGCCATGCAGAGCGTGATCTGGCAGCTCTTGGTGATCTGACATCCCGGCAGGCTGTGATCACGCCATCACGGATGTGGCAACTATGACTGACAATAATCCCATCGTCGGCAGCGGCACTTCGCTGCTGGCCTGGAACGGATCGAAAAAACTGGCGCAACTGTCGTCAATCAGCGCCGAAGAACTGGTTCCGCCGCACTCACGCGCAGTGATCATCGCCCCTCACCCTGATGATGAAGTGCTCGGCTGCGGCGGCCTGATGCACCAACTGGCCCAGTTGGGTCGGCCGCTGAAACTCATTTCAGTCACCGACGGCAGCGCCAGCCATCCAGGCTCCTCCACCTGGCCAGCCGAACGGCTGAGTGTGATTCGACCGCAGGAAAGCGCCGAAGCCTTGCGTCGTCTCGACCTGCCCATGCACAGCCTGCAATGGATAAGGGGTGGCTTTGCTGACACCACCGTGGGGCAACAGGAAGATCAACTGACCGCCTTTATCGAGCGCTACCTCGAGCCGACGGACGTGGTGTTTACCACATGGGCTCATGACGGGCACAGCGATCATGAAGCGGTCGGCCGCGCCAGCGCACGGGCTGCCCATGCCATTGGCGCACGTTTGCACGAGGTGCCGATCTGGGCCTGGCACTGGGCGTCGCCGGAAGATGAGCGCTTGCCGTGGGAACGGGCGCGCAAAATCCTCCTGGAGCCGGCCGTCATCGCGCGCAAACGCCATGCGGCTTATGCATTTGCCAGTCAACTGGAGGGCGATCCCCAGATCGGTCTGCCGCCGGTATTGGCCGCGGATGTGCTGGAGCGCTTGATGCAGCCATTTGAGGTGGTCTTTCTGTGAGTGTCGATGACAGCTACTTCGAACAACTTTTTCAGGAAAGTGACGACCCATGGGCTTTCAAGAAACGCTGGTACGAACGCCGCAAGCGTGCGTTGACTCTGGCGGCCCTGCCCCGTGAGCGTTACGCATCAGTATTTGAGCCTGGCTGCGCCAATGGTGAACTCAGCGCGGACCTGGCCACCCGCTGCGATCGATTACTGGTGTGCGATACCAGCCGTTCGGCGGTTGAACTGGCACGTCAGCGGCTGGCAACGTTCACACACGTTGAGGTCATGCACGGACGTCTGCCTGAGCAATGGCCAGACGCCCGGTTTGATCTGATTGTGTTCAGCGAACTGGGTTATTACCTGGACGAGCAGGACCTGAATCGCTGGATTGATCGTGCACTGGCATCCCTGACAGATGAAGGGCAAATACTCGCCTGCCACTGGCGACCGCAGATTGAAGGCTGCCCGCTGGATGCTGAAAAGGTTCACGCAATCCTCGCGGCACGTTTGAACATGCCACGGATTTTCAGCCATGACGAAGCGGATTTTTTCCTCGACGTCTGGAGCCGTGATGAAAGATCAGTCGCAGAAAGGGAGAAACTACGATGATTGGCGTGCTCATACCGGTTCACAACGAAGAACTGCTGCTCGGCCAGTGCCTTGAAACCCTGTTGAAGGCGGGCAAACATCCCGCACTGGCCGCCGAGCAGGTTGTCATTCTCGTGGTGCTGGACAGTTGCACCGACGCTTCGGCGAGCATAGCGCGGCAGTATGGCGTGAGTGCTCTTGAGGTCAACGTACGTAACGTGGGTCAGGCACGGGCTGCAGGCGCTGCGCTGCTACTGGAACAGGGTGCCCGCTGGATTGCCTGCACCGATGGCGACAGCACCGTGGCCGAGGACTGGCTGGTGGAACAACTGGCGCTTGATGCCGATGCAGTCTGCGGAACAGTAACGCCCGGGGTCTGGCAAGACGGGATTCCGGTTGAAGCGCAGATTCGCTATCAACAGCACTATCAGCATCGCGACGGTCATCGCCACATCCACGGAGCCAACATGGGCATCAGCGCGGCGGCTTATCGCCTGGCAGGCGGCTTTCCGCCGCTGGCTTGCCATGAAGACGTCCAGTTGATTCGACAACTGGAATTGAATGGCGCACGTATCGCCTGGAGTTGCCGTCCTCGCGTTACCACCAGCACCCGGCTGGAAGCACGGGCAGTGGGTGGATTTGCCGACTTCCTGCGCTCGCTGACGGCTACAACCGGCTGATCATCAGGGTTGCTCATGATGGGCAGTTTGCATTCCGCCACTGCCCAACTCAGGCATGCCCAGGGCATTCTCGAAAAAACGCACGGCTTCAGCACTCAGGTTGCGATGAATATCTTCCCGGTCGACACCTTCACGGTCGTTACACATGACCGGTGAAGTGGCCCTCAGCTCATCGCTGCAGGGAGCCATAAACACGAAATGCCCTGCCCCCGCCAATAACTTGTAATCCGGCGTCTGCGGCAACTTGCGCGCCAGCGCTTCGGCATTCTGGTCCACGGCTAGCAGTTCATCCCCGTCACCGCTGTACAGCAATACCGGGACATGCACATCCGCCAGGGTATGACGGCCAAACATCAGCGTCAGCGGAGCCATCAACATCAGTGCGCCAACCCTGGGATCAGCTTGTGCATGCAGATCATCACGATCCAGCAGCAATTCGCCTCCGGTCTTGCAGGCATCCCGATCATCCGGGCGCTTGGTGCAATAGGTTTTGAGGCGTTGAAGATCAGGTTCTGCACCGGCCAGGATCAAGGCAGTTTCGCCACCAGCTGAATATCCAATCACGCCCACTTGGTCGGCGCGGATATAGGGTGCCAGCGTCGGGTCAAGTAACGCAGTGCTGATAGCTTCGGAAATTTGCAGCGGTCGTCCATACAGGTTGCTGACGCTGCCTAGTCGGCTGTGATCAACATTGTTATCACCGGGGTGAATCACCGCGACCACGACAAAACCTCGCCTCGCCAACGAAGTCGCCAGGTCATGCAGCGCGAGCGGAGTACCGGTATTGCCATGGGAAAGCAGCACCAGCGGGAAACGTCCGAGGGCAATCGGCGCTTCTAGCGTTGCATCAACGATATAGCCTTGAATAGTGCTGGACTGCTCTGCGGCCGTAGAGGGATAAAAGGCGATGGCCTCCATTGGCTGGGAGTCCAGTGGATCCGGGAAGCTGAGGCGGTGGTAGCCGACACTCCAGTCGTCGTCGGCCAACGCCTGCACCGAAATCAGGCTCTGGGTCAGGCACACCAGCAATAGTGCACAGATACGTACCATCGTGCGATCCAACCTATACAGGTCCGAAAGAATCCATCCAGCGGTATTAACCGGTCTGGAGCGAGCCTCATGCTCTGCCACGAACTCCGGTAACAACTGCTTACAGGTATCAGAGTCGCGGCTTTTAAATTAGTGCACAACATGGGCCAAAAATTGGCAGGAAGTTTACGGTCGACTCATGCCTGTACCGACGCGCGACTTTACAACTGCTCATTGACACACCTCCATCTCCAGGCTTACGTTAACGTAAAGGTCATAGCGACTCTTCCAAAAAAATAACAAGGAACGCTAACCATGAGTTACCCCAGCCTGAACTTCGCTCTGGGCGAAACCATTGATATCTTGCGCGACCAGGTGCAATCGTTTGTCGCTGCGGAAATCGCCCCACGTGCTGCGCAGATTGATAAAGACAATCTCTTTCCCGCTGACTTGTGGCGCAAGTTTGGCGACATGGGTCTGCTGGGGATTACGGTTGCTGAAGAGTACGGCGGCGCTGGACTCAGTTATCTCGCCCACGTCGTGGTCATGGAGGAAATCAGTCGCGGTTCTGCTTCTGTTGCGCTGTCTTACGGCGCGCATTCGAATCTGTGCGTGAATCAGATCAATCGCAACGGCACTGCCGCGCAGAAGGAGAAGTACCTGCCCTCCCTCATCAGCGGTGAACATGTCGGGGCGCTGGCCATGAGCGAACCCAACGCCGGTTCTGACGTGGTTTCGATGAAGCTGCGGGCCGAAAAACGCGGCGACCGCTTTGTCCTTAATGGCAGCAAGACCTGGATCACCAACGGTCCGGATGCCAATACCTATGTGATCTACGCCAAGACCGACCTCCAGAAAGCTGCCCATGGCATCAGCGCGTTTATCGTCGAGCGGGACTGGAAAGGTTTTTCCCGAGGCAACAAATTCGACAAGTTGGGTATGCGCGGTTCGAACACCTGCGAACTGTTCTTTGACGACGTGGAAGTTCCGGAGGAAAACCTGCTGGGCGTGCTGAATGGTGGCGTGAAAGTTTTAATGAGCGGGCTGGACTACGAACGGGTCGTGCTGTCCGGTGGCCCAACCGGGATCATGCAGGCCTGCATGGACGTGGTCGTACCCTACATCCATGACCGTAAACAGTTCGGCCAGAGCATCGGCGAATTTCAGTTGATTCAAGGCAAGATCGCCGACATGTACACCCAGCTCAACGCCAGCCGCGCTTACCTGTATGCCGTGGCTCAAGCCTGCGAACGTGGCGAAACCACGCGCAAGGACGCTGCCGGGGTCATCCTCTACAGCGCCGAGCGGGCAACGCAGATGGCCCTGGAAACGATCCAGATTCTGGGCGGTAACGGCTACATCAACGAATTCCCGGCCGGACGACTGCTGCGCGACGCCAAGCTTTACGAAATCGGCGCGGGCACCAGTGAAATCCGGCGGATGTTGATTGGGCGGGAATTGTTTAATGAGTCCCGATGATTGCTGGCGCGCGATAAACAACAAAGTGTTGCTTCTCGCCACCGCGGCTCATGTATCGCGGGCAAGCACCGCTCCCACAAGGGATCGCATTTCAGTTCGAATTGATAAGCGCTCTCGCAGATATCGCCCCTCAGAACCGCTTGAAGTGGAATGAGATTAAATGTGGAAGCGGTGCTTGCCCGCGATGCAGGAGACGAAAGTGGCAGACGCACCGCGGAATCTTTTATAGCGCGCAAAAAAACCGGAGTAGCCATGACCACCCTCCAGACCCGCATCAACACCCGCTCCGCCGAATTCGCCACCAACAGCGCTACCTTGCTTGAACAGGTCCACGCACTGCGTAACCTGCTTGCGAACATTCAGCAAGGTGGCGGACCGAAAGCCCAGGAGCGCCACACCTCTCGGGGCAAATTACTGCCACGGGACCGCATCAATCGCCTGCTCGACAGCGGTTCGCCGTTTCTTGAAATCGGTCAGCTGGCTGCTTTGAAAGTGTATGAGGAAGACGTGCCTGCCGCCGGAGTGATTGCCGGGATTGGCCGCGTCGAAGGCGTGGAATGCATGATTATCGCCAACGACGCCACAGTCAAAGGCGGTTCGTATTACCCGCTCACGGTCAAAAAGCATCTGCGGGCACAGACCATTGCCCAGCAGAACCGCCTGCCGTGCATTTACCTGGTGGATTCCGGCGGTGCCAATCTGCCGCGTCAGGATGAAGTGTTTCCGGATCGCGAGCACTTCGGACGGATTTTCTTCAATCAGGCCAACATGAGTGCGCAAGGCATCCCGCAGATCGCCGTTGTGATGGGCTCCTGCACCGCAGGTGGCGCTTATGTACCCGCCATGGCAGACGAAGCGATCATGGTTCGTCAACAGGCAACCATCTTTCTCGCCGGGCCCCCTCTGGTCAAGGCAGCGACAGGCGAAGTGGTCAGCGCTGAAGACCTGGGAGGTGCAGATGTGCATTGCCGGACCTCAGGGGTTGCCGACCACTACGCCGACAATGACGAACATGCTCTGGAGCTGGCACGCCGCAGTATCGCCAATCTGAACTGGCGCAAACTCGGCACCTTGAATAGCGAAGCCCCCATTGCCCCGCTGTATGCGGCTGACGAACTGTACGGCGTGATTCCCGCCGACGCCAAGCAGCCTTTTGATGTTCGCGAAGTGATCGCCCGGCTAGTGGATGGCTCGCTGTTCGACGAATTCAAGGCACTGTTCGGCACCACACTGGTGTGCGGCTTCGCGAGGCTGCACGGCTATCCCGTGGCGATCCTCGCCAATAACGGCATTCTGTTCGCCGAAGCGGCGCAAAAAGGAGCGCATTTCATCGAGCTGGCCTGCCAGCGCGGAATTCCGCTGCTGTTTCTGCAGAACATCACTGGCTTCATGGTCGGACAGAAATACGAGGCAGGCGGCATCGCCAAACACGGAGCCAAACTGGTAACAGCAGTGGCCTGCGCCAAAGTGCCGAAATTCACCGTGATCATTGGCGGCAGCTTTGGTGCGGGCAATTACGGTATGTGCGGTCGTGCCTACGATCCTCGCTTCCTGTGGATGTGGCCCAATGCGCGGATCGGCGTTATGGGTGGCGAGCAGGCGGCGGGCGTGCTGGTCCAGGTCAAACGGGAACAGGCCGAGCGCAGCGGCGAGCCGTTCAGTGCCCGCGAGGAAGCAGCCATCAAACAGCCGATCCTCGACCAATACGAACACCAGGGGCATCCGTATTACTCCAGCGCCCGGCTATGGGACGACGGCGTGATCGATCCAGCACAAACCCGGGACATTCTCGGCCTCGCCCTCTCCGCCTCTCTGAATGCGCCTATCGAGCCGACGACCTTCGGTCTGTTCCGCATGTGATCAGGAAACGCTCATGACTGACTTTCAAACCGTAGAACTGCTGCGTGACCCACAGGGCTACGCCACGCTCTGGCTGAACCGGCCCGAGAAAAACAACGCGTTCAATGCACAAATGATCCGCGAGCTGATCCTTGCGCTGGATGCGGTTCAGGCTGATGCCGGTTTGCGCTTCCTGCTGATACGCGGCCGCGGCAAGCACTTCAGTGCAGGGGCGGACCTGGCCTGGATGCAGCAAGCAGCCGATCTGGACTACAACACCAATCTTGATGATGCCCGCGAACTGGCCGAGCTGATGTACAACCTCGCCAAACTGAAGATTCCGACATTGGCAGTGGTACAAGGCGCTGCGTTCGGGGGCGCACTGGGTCTGATCAGTTGCTGTGACATGGCAATAGGCGCCACAAACGCGCAGTTTTGTCTGTCCGAGGTGCGCATCGGCCTGGCACCCGCAGTGATCAGCCCGTTTGTGGTTCAAGCCATCGGCGAGCGCACAGCCCGCCGCTACGCGCTGACAGCCGAGCGATTTGACGGTGTGCGCGCCCGGGAAATCGACCTGATTGCCGAGTGTTATCCGCCGCAGGAGCTGGAGCGACAGGTGCAGGCCTGGATCGGTAATCTGCTACTGAACAGCCCTCAGGCCATGCGTGCCAGCAAGGATTTGCTGCGCGAAGTGGGCAACGGAGCACTGACACCGGCCCTGCGTCGCTATAGCGAAAATGCCATCGCCCGAATTCGCACCAGCCCGGAAGGCCAGGAAGGTCTGCGCGCTTTTCTGGACAAGCGCCCACCCACCTGGCAGACCGAGCAGCCCAAGGAGCCACGCCCATGAGCGCCCCGACCCTGACCACCGTCTTGATCGCCAACCGTGGCGAAATTGCCTGCCGCATCATGCGCACCGCGAAAAACCTGGGGCTGACCACGGTCGCCGTTCACAGCGAAACAGACAAAAACGCGCGCCATACCCGCGAAGCAGACATCAAGGTCAATCTGGGTGGCAGCAAAGCCGCCGACAGCTACCTGCAGATTTCCAGACTGATCGCCGCAGCACTTGCCAGTGGCGCTCAGGCTATCCATCCGGGTTATGGCTTTCTTTCAGAAAATGCCGAATTTGCCCGGGCCGTTGAGAGCGCTGGCCTGATTTTCCTCGGCCCGCCCGCCTCGGCCATTGGTGCCATGGGCAGCAAGTCCGCGGCCAAATCGTTGATGGAACAGGCAGGCGTGCCGTTGGTGCCGGGCTACCACGGCGAGGCTCAGGATCTGGCGACCTTTCGCGACGCAGCCGAGCGGATTGGTTACCCGGTACTGCTGAAGGCCACTGCAGGCGGTGGCGGCAAAGGTATGAAGATTGTCGAGCGCGTCGAAGACCTGGCCGATGCACTGGCTTCGGCACAGCGAGAAGCCGCGTCATCGTTTGGCGACTCACGCATGCTGGTCGAGAAATACCTGCTCAAGCCTCGCCATGTGGAGATTCAGGTATTCGCTGATCAGCACGGTCATTGCCTGTATCTCAATGAACGCGACTGCTCGATCCAGCGTCGTCATCAGAAAGTCGTCGAAGAAGCGCCCGCGCCGGGCCTGAGTCAGCAGTTACGCAAGTCCATGGGCGAAGCCGCAGTTAAAGCTGCGCAGAGCATTGGTTATGTCGGCGCGGGGACTGTGGAGTTTCTGCTGGATGCCCGGGGCGAGTTTTTCTTCATGGAGATGAACACCCGCCTGCAGGTTGAACATCCTGTGACCGAAGCCATCACCGGTCTGGACCTAGTGGAATGGCAATTGCGAGTCGCACAAGGCCAGGAACTGCCGATGACTCAGGAGCAAGTGCCCTTGCTGGGCCACGCCATCGAAGTGCGGTTGTACGCTGAAGATCCAGACAATGAATTCCTGCCCGCTACCGGGACGCTGGCGCTTTATCGCGAAAGCTCGCCGGGCGCAGGGCGCAGAGTCGACAGTGGCGTGGCGCAGGGCGACAGCATCTCACCGTTGTACGACCCCATGCTCGGCAAGCTGATTGCCTGGGGGGAAGACCGTGAGCAGGCGCGCTTGCGGCTACTGGCGATGCTCGATGAGTTCGTTGTAGGTGGAGTCAAAACCAACCTGCCGTTTCTGCGGCGGATCATCGCCCATCCAGCGTTTGCGGCAGCCGAGCTGGATACCGATTTCATTCCGCGTCATCAGACGCAACTTTTACCGCCGACTACGACATTGTCGGACGAGTTCTGGCAGGCGGCCGCTGCGGCATTCAGCCAGAGCGAGCCTCCTCGCGTGCGTCGCGATGATCCCCGGTCGCCCTGGTCTTCGATGAACGGAATGCGCTCTGGTATGCCCAGCGAAGTGGTTTTGCATCTGACCTGCGATGGTCAGGAGCAAGTCATCAAACTGTGCGACGACAGCGCCGGCTCGTTTCAATTGATTGGCGACCAGTTGCTGATTGAGCAAAACGGCCTGCGTCAGCAACACCTGGCGCTGCGTCGCGATGACACCCTGTACCTGAAATGGGCCGGTGACCTGCACGCAGTCAGACGCTTTGACCCAATTACCGCAGCAGACGCCAGCCAGGCCCCTCAATGCGGACTCACCGCCCCTATGAATGGCAGCATCGTGCGGGTTCTGGTTGAAGTCGGCCAGAACGTCGAAGCCGGAACGCTTCTGGTGGTACTGGAAGCAATGAAAATGGAACACAGCATCCGTGCTGACAAGGCTGGAACCTTGACTGGCGTGCATTGCAGCGAAGGAGAGATGGTCAGCGAGGGTGCGGTGCTGGTGGAGATTGAAGCGCAGGTTGAATGACGACGTGGGACCGGCTTTAGCCGGGAAGGCGTTATTTCTGAAGACCTATCCTTATTGACCCTGACGGCCTCTTCCCGGCTAAAGCCGGTCCCACGACATCACTTCCAGTATTGTCTAGAACCTGTGGGAGCCGGGCTTGCCCGCGATAAGAGCAACCCGATTCACCTGAAACACCACAGCGTCTGCATCGCGGGCAAGCCCTGCTCCCACATACAATGCGATCTCCTGCCAAAGCATTGTTGAACTGCACGATTGACTTCAGAACAGCAAAGCAAGACTGACAACACGCTATCGCGCAGACAGCACATAACCCTGTGGGGGCCGGGCTTGCCCGCGATAAGAGCAACCCGATTCACCTGAAACACCACAGCGTCTGCATCGCGGGCAAGCTCTGCTCCCACATACAATGCGATCTCCTGCCAAAGCATTGTTGAACTGCACGACTGACTTCAGAACAGCAAAGCAAGACTGACAACACGCTATCGCGCAGACAGCACATACCCTTGTGGGAGCCGGGCTTGCCCGCGATAAGAGCAACCCGGTTCACCTGAAACACCACAGCGTCTGCATCGCGGGCAAGCTCTGCTCCCACATACAATGCAATCTCCTGCCAAAGCATTGTTGAACTGCACGACTGACTTCAGAACAGCAAAGCAAGACTGACAACATGCTATCGCACAGACGGCACATAACCCTGTGGGAGCCGGGCTCGCCCGCGATTGGAGCAACCCGGTTCACCTGAAAAAACACGGCGTCTGCATCGCGGGCAAGCCCTGCTCCCACAGGTAATGCGAAGCAGTTCTGTCCCGCGACATCCAGTCTGTAACCAGAGATCAATAAAGACTCAAGCCACCACCTCGAACAACTTCGGCGCCGCCACTTCGCCCGTCACCAGGCTATGCCGCACACGTTCAGCATGCAGCCCCGCGGCCTTCATGGCGCGTTCCTTGATATGCCCGTAACCACGAATTTTCTCCGGCAGACGCGCCAGTTCCAGCGCAGTGTGACGATTCATGGCATTGAGGTTGAGCAGGATCAGCTCGATGTCGCTGATATACGCCTCGATCAACTCACGCTCCTGTTGACGTTCCAGGCTGCGCCCGAACGGATCAAAAGGTGTACCCCGCAAGAATTTAAACTTCGCCAGCCCGCCAAATGCCTTCAGCATCCAGGGTCCGAAACTGCGTTTACGAGGTTCTCCCGTCTGCTTGTCACGCTTGGCCAGCCATGACGGAGCCAGATGAAATTCCAGCCGGTAATCGCCCTCAAATTGCGCCTGCAATTGCCGGGTGAAATCACCGTTGCTGTAAAGGCGCGCCACTTCGTACTCATCCTTGTACGCCAGCACCTTGAACAGATTGAACGCAACCGCTTCAGTCAGCACCGCCAACTGCCCCGGAAACAGGCGCATTTCAGTCTGCCGTACATTTTCCACCAGACGCGTATAGCGTTCAGCGTAAGCAGCATTCTGGTAATCGGTCAGTGCAGCGACATTGGCTTTGATGCGTTGCGCCATGTCACCAGGCTGTGGCGTTTCAACGACTTGCTCCTGAGGATGAGCAATCGCTTGCACCGCGCCCAGATCATGCGCGGCACGCCGTCCCCACAGGAAAGCCTGTTGATTGAGCTCGACCGCCACGCCGTTGAGCGAGATGGCTTTTTCGATCGCTGCCGAACTGAGCGGGATGAAGCCCAACTGGAAGGCATAACCCAGCATGAACAGGTTGCTGGCAATGGTATCGCCGAGCAAACGAATCGCCAGATCAGTCGCTTCAATGAAATGCGTCTTCTCGGCCCCCACCGCATCACGGATGGTTTGTTTCATCGCCTCGCCGGGGAAAACCGCATCCGGGTTGCGGGTAAATTCCGCAGTGGGCGTTTGCTGGCTGTTGACCACGGCATGAGAAAAGGTCGAGTTGAGTTTGGCGATGGCATCCGGTCCCGCCGCCACGAGCAAGTCGCAGCCCAGCAGCAGATTGGCTTCACCCGCCGGGATGCGCACCGCAAACAGATCCTGCTGACGCGCAGCGATGCGGATGTGACTGACCACCGGACCAAACTTTTGCGCCAGACCGGCCTGATCCAGCACGCTGCAGCCCTTGCCTTCGATATTGGCCGCATAGCCCAGCATGGCACCCACGGTGGTCACGCCCGTACCGCCCACGCCGGATAGCAGAATATTGAACGGCTTATCCAGACTCTGCGGGTGTGGCTCAGGCAGTGTCACAAAGTTCTGGACCTGAGTGGGTAACGCTGGTTTGCGCAATTTGCCGCCATGCACGGTGACGAAGCTCGGGCAGAAGCCCTCGACGCAACTGAAATCCTTGTTACAGGCGTTCTGGTCGATTTCGCGTTTACGGCCTTGGGCCGTCTCTTTGGGCAGCACGGAAAGACAGCCGGATTTGACACCACAATCGCCACAGCCTTCGCAGACAGCAGTATTGATCAACGCACGTTTTTCAAGATCTTTCAGGGTGCCACGTTTGCGCCGACGACGTTTCTCCGTCGCACAGGTCTGGTCATAGATGATCACCGAAACGCCCTGGAACTCACGCAATTCGCGCTGCACGCTGTCCAGATCGCGGCGATGGTGGAAACTGGTGATCGGTGCAAAACCCTCACGGCTCGGGTATTTGTCCGGTTCATCGGACACCAGCGCAATGCGCTGCACGCCTTCGTTGAACACCTGACGACTCAACTGATCGACACGCAGCACGCCATCGATCGGCTGCCCGCCGGTCATGGCGACTGCGTCGTTGTAGAGAATTTTGTAAGTGATGTTGACGCCAGAGGCCACCGCTGCGCGCAACGCCAGATGACCGGAATGGAAATAGGTCCCGTCGCCGAGGTTCTGGAACACGTGGGGCGTGTTGGTAAACGGTGCCTGACCAATCCAGGTCACGCCTTCGCCGCCCATTTGCGTGAAGGTCTCCGTAGCCCGATCCATCCAGATGGTCATGTAATGGCAGCCAATCCCGGCCAGTGCGCGACTGCCTTCCGGAACACGGGTCGAGGTGTTGTGCGGGCAACCCGAGCAGAAATGCGGGGTACGCTGGGTGTTGAACAACGGCGCTTGCAGGGCCTTCTCTTTGTCTGCCAGAAACTGCAGACGCGCGTCGATTTTCTCGCTGCTG
The DNA here is from genome assembly GCF_014357575.1 of Pseudomonas folii. GTDB lineage: Bacteria > Pseudomonadota > Gammaproteobacteria > Pseudomonadales > Pseudomonadaceae > Aquipseudomonas > Aquipseudomonas folii. The sequence continues at coordinate 46,015 of NZ_JACONW010000020.1, forward strand.
TAAAAAGGCGCAAGGCGTTTGGCAATCACCCGAGCGATCATTGCCGGGGTCAGCTCACTGAGGTTCGGCAACAGTGAACGGCCCTCTTCGTCGAATTCGCCGACCACCACCGGACGGCGATCCACCGGCCAGTTGTAGAGCTGGCCGGTGAGTTGATCCTCGATCACGCTACGTTTTTCTTCGACCACCAGAATCTCGTCCAGACCTTCAGCGAAGCCATGGACCGAGACCGGCTCCAATGGCCAGCTCATGCCGACTTTGAGAACCCGGATGCCGACTTGAGCACACAACGCTTCGTCGATGCCCAGTTCTTCCAGTGCCTGGCGCACGTCCAGATAGGACTTGCCGGTAGTGACAATGCCCAGCCTTGGCTGAGGCGAATCGATCACTACTTTGTTGAGCTGATTGGCGCGGGCGAAAGCGCGAGCCGCGTAGATCTTATAGGTGTTGAGCCGCGCCTCCTGAGCCAGTGGCGGATCCGGCCAGCGAATGTGCAAGCCCCCTTCGGGAATGTCGAAATCTTCAGGAATCTGCGTCGTGATGCGCAATGGATCGACTTCGACCACGGCTGATGAGTCGACGTTTTCGGCGATGGTTTTCATCGCTACCCAGCAACCGCTGTAGCGTGACAGCTCCCAGCCGATGATCCCGTAATCAAGGATTTCCTGAACGTTACTGGGGTTGAGCACTGGAATCATTGACGCGATGAACGCATGTTCGCTCTGGTGGGCAATGGTCGACGACTTGCAGCCATGGTCGTCCCCCGCCAGCACCAACACCCCGCCATTGGCCGCAACGCCTGCCGAGTTGGCGTGTTTGAACACGTCGCCACAACGATCCACCCCCGGGCCTTTTCCGTACCACAAGGCGAACACGCCGTCGTACTTGCCTTCGGGAAAGAGATTGACCTGCTGGCTGCCCCACACCGCCGTCGCTGCCAACTCTTCGTTGACCCCCGGCTGAAAGTGTATTGCGTTCTGCTTCAGGTAATCCTTGGCGTCCCACAGGCTCTTGTCGAGATTGCCCAAGGGCGAGCCGCGATAACCGGAGATGAAACCGGCGGTGTTCAGCCCCCGCGCTTCGTCGCGCTGCTTTTGCAGCATCGGCAAGCGGGTCAGGGCTTGGGTGCCGGTCAGGTATAAATTGCCGGTCGCGAGCCGGTACTTATCGTCAAGACGAATATCAGCCAAAGACATTCAGGCGCTCCTTTTATTTTTATGAGCAGTGTTATGGCGGCTAATCCGCCGGGCAGGTTCCACCCGAGCGATCACAAGCAAAATACTGCCTGTAGCAATGAGGCTTTTTCTTTCTAATTTGCCGTTTATCTGCTGAACTTCTGCATGTTCAGTTCTATAAAAATAAAAAAAGAGGTCAATTCATGCAGAACAAATTAAGCCCTATCGACCGCAGGATCCTGCGCCTGCTGCAACACGACGCCGATCTCTCGGCAGCCGAAATCGCCGAGCGCGTGGAGCTTTCGCAATCCCCTTGCTGGCGGCGCATCAACCGTCTTCAGGAAGAAGGCTATATCGAGCGCAAAGTCGCCCTGCTCAACCCGCAAAAGCTCGGCCTGACCATGACAGTGTTTGTCGATGTGAAATTATCGGGGCACGGTCGGCGCTTTCTCGCCGAATTCGAAGAGGCGATCACCGGCTACCCCGAGGTGCTGGAGTGCTACACGATGGCGGGCGATATGGACTTCATGCTCAAGGTGGTGGCGCAGGACATCGCCAGCTATGAACGCTTCCTGCGGGACCATCTGTTGCAGCAGCCACACGTGCAGGAAGCCCACTCGAACATTGCCATGAGCGAAGTGAAACGCACCACAGAACTGCCGCTTGACTGACGGGCGTCAGGCGGAATCTGAATGATTTTTCTATGGGGACGATAAAAAGGTTTGACTTGCAAATGATAATGATTATTATTGCAAGCAACTGGCCGCAAGGTCAGTTGGATAACTCAGAAGTCTTAGGTCGGCTTCTGGATTATCTCCTCATCAGGCTAATCACGGTTTTTGACCCGGATTTTTTCCGGGTCTTTTTTTTAGTTTTGCGGTTCGTTTCTATTTTTTTGGTGTCACTGGTGATGCAAGGTTCGGGTGCTGCGTTCTTCAGGCTAATGAAGAGGGTGTCGTTTCTACGATGGCGCGGATCATAGCAAAAAGATCGCAGAAAGGGCCTCTGAAGTTGGCTTTCAAAGGTGCTGCACGGAAGATAATCGGTAATTGAGCTGGTTTAGCACTTGAGAAAGACTCTCATCCCGGCACCTCGGGCCGTCTTCTACACCGAATATGGCGCGGTAAACACTGGACCTGTAGGAGCGCACGAGCACCGCGAGGCCGCGATAGCGGTGTATCAGACAGGACGTCATCGCTGCCTCGCGGTGCTCGTGAGCTCCTACAGAAAAGGTTTAAAAGCAGCACCTTGGCAAAGAAGTCTTCATCAACATCAAGCGAGGCAATCGATCATGAGTATTCAACTCTCGTCCTTCCCCGCTCTGCCTGCACGTCAGACGGATGTTCCACTGAGTCTGCACGGCGAGAGCCTGCGACGCGGTCTGGTGAAGCTATCCCGTCGTACACAGCAGGTCTTTCTGCTCAGCCGACTCGACGGGGCGTCCTACGCCGACATCGCCAGCCTGCTGAACATCGATGTCACACTGGTCGAGCAGGCCATGGTGCGAGTCCTGCAACACAGCCGACGGCAAGTCGCTGCGGATGAAGCCAGCGCTGTGGATCCGGTATGCGAACAGGCCAGTCGCTGGTATGTACACCTGCAAAGTCCCCACGCGACAGCCAGTCAACGTATCGAATTCCGTCACTGGCTGGATGCCGCCCCTGCCCATCTCACTGCTTTCGAAAGTACCGAGCGTCTGTGGCGTCAACTTCAAGCCCCGGCTGCCATCATGGGTGCAAGCGGCTGGCATCGGCGCAAACGTCGCAGTTATCTGTTCTGGTGCATGGCGACTGCGTTTCTGTGCAGCCTGCTGGTGACGGCGGAAGCTTTTGCCGTGTTCGGTCACGTTTGAAGGGCGATTGTGCGTCCTGAGTGACCGATTCACACACCTTCACGTCGCAGCGACGCGCATTGCTCCGCGCAGGTTCCGTGTAAAGTAGCGCCACAACTGGCACTAACGTACACAGGAACCGACCGTGACCTCTCTCAAAATCAGCGCAGATTTCGATAGTGGCAATATCGAAGTGATAGACGCGAGCCACCCTGCACAGATCCAGCTGGCCATCCGCCCGGATACCCGCAGCCCGCATTTTCAGTGGTTTCACTTCAAGGTCGACGGACTGCAGACGGGACAGGTCCATCGGTTCAGCCTGACCAATGCCAGTCAGTCCAGCTACAACAATGCCTGGACCGGCTACAACGCCGTGGCTTCCTACGATCATCAGACCTGGTTTCGCGTGCCTTCCACATTTGACGGCAGCGCCCTGAATTTCAGCCTGACGCCCACAGGAGAGCACGTCTGGTTTGCCTACTTCGAACCCTACAGCCGCGAACGCCATGACTGGCTCATTGGCCAGGCCCTGAAAAAGGCTGGGACCGAATTGCTGGCCACTGGCAAGAGCGTTGAAGGCCGTGATATTCCCCTGCTACGTCGCGGCGACGGAGCCGAAGGCAAGCGCAATATCTGGATCATTGCTCAGCAACACCCCGGCGAGCACATGGCCGAATGGTTCATGGAAGGCGTGATCGAGCGCCTGCAGCAGCAGGATGATCCGGTGCTGAATGCCCTGCTGGAAGTCGCCGACCTGTATCTCGTTCCGCACATGAACCCTGATGGTTCTTTCCACGGGCATCTGCGCACCAATGCCAACGGCAAGGACCTCAACCGTGCCTGGCAGGACTCCACCCCGGAAACCAGCCCGGAAGTGTTCTTCGTCAAGGAACAGATGGAAAGATATGGCGTGGACATGTTCCTCGACGTCCATGGCGACGAAGAAATCCCCTACGTCTTTACTGCGGCCTGTGAAGGCAATCCCGGTTACACACCCAAGCAGCAGCAACTGGAAGAACAGTTCCGCACCCGCCTGAGTGAAATCACCCGGGACTTCCAGACCCGCTATGGCTACTCGCGTTCGCAGCCGGGCAAGGCCAACATGAACCTGGCCTGCAACAGCGTCGGGGAAAAATACAAATGTCTGGCGCTGACCCTGGAGATGCCGTTCAAGGACAACGACGATGCGCCCGACCTGATCACCGGCTGGGATGGCAAGCGTTCCAGACAGCTTGCAAAGGATGTCTTGACCGTCCTCTCGGAAATGGCCCCGGTCCTGCACTGAAAATCATCCCTGTAGGCGCTGCCGAAGGCTGCGAAAGCATTCTGTCTGATACACCGCTTCGCAGCCTTCGGCAGCGCCTACAGGGAGGTGACGCCCTTCTTTTTAGTGTTTACCCTCTTCCCCGCAACATGCTCCCCAATACCTCATCACGCCGCACCCAGGCATGAAACAACGCCGCTGCGATGTGCATCAGCACGGTCAGAAACAGCGTGTACGCCAACCAGGTGTGGGCCTGACGCAAAAAGGCGAAGGTTCCAGCATCCGCGGCAACGATGGAAGGCAGGCGCACCGAACTGCTGAGCATCACCGGATCACCGGCAGCGGAAATCATTGCCCAGCCAATCAATGGCATTGCCAGCATCAATGCGTACAACACGTAATGGGACAGTTTCGCCGCCAGAACCTGCCAACCCGGCAAGTCAGCTGGCAGCGCCGGGGTATGGCTGGACAAGCGCACAATGATGCGCAGGATCACCAGCACCAGGATCGCAATGCCCAACGGCTTATGCAGATTGAGCAACCATTCATGTCGTTCCGACACCGAGGCCACCATACCCGCGCCGATAAACAGCATCGCGATGATCATCAGTGCCATCGACCAGTGCAGCAAACGCGCCAGAGGGGAGAAATGCTTGCTGGAGCCACTCATGATTTTTTCTCCGTGACCGGTGCGGTTTTAGGCAATTGCTCGACTTCTGCAGTACGCCGTTTGTAAGACGTGGCGTAAGCAGCAGAACGCGCCGCCAGCAGCGGATCATCCGAGCCACTGATGCCGGACGGCAGCATCAGCGGGTCAAAGTTGATGTCACGGCAAGCGCCGCTCAATTGCGGTTGTTCGCTTTCCAGCACCAGCGTACCGGCGTTCAACGTACGGCGATCAGAGGGCCATTGTTTGCTGGCATCGTTGACTGGATCACTGGCATCCGCGAGCGTCAGGATCAGGTTGAAACGGACGGGGCCGGCGTCCAGTCGGTCATTCAGGTCCTGCTCAAGGTAATCCTTGGCGTCCGGCGGCGGTGCAGCGGACTGCGCAGCATCCACGGGCACCATGTTCCAGCGCACTGCCTGGCGCTTGCCATCGGCACTGACCAGATAGAACGCGTTGACGCTGTTGTAACTGACGGTCGCGTAGCTCGCGGACGGCTTGGCGGTCTTGATCCATGCCAGGAATGGCGCAGCTTCCGGGTGGCTGGCGAAAAATGCAGGGGCTTTTGTTGGATCGGGCTTGCCGGTTTTCGGGTCGGGGGCATTGGCTTGCAACAACCCGAAGAACGCTTCTGGGGTACCCACCGGAAATACCGGCATGGCGTTCATGCCGGTGCGCCACTGCTGGCCGTCTGCCTGAGTAAAGCGCAGGGCCAGGCTGCGGATGGGCGCGGCACTGTCCGGCGAGTAAGGGTTGCCGGTTGGCAGGGCGAAACGGCCTTCCACCGGAGTACGAGTGCTGGTAAACAGCTGAGCACTGGAAAGATCAGCAGCAGCGCCGTTGCTTTCAAAGTAACCTGCAACACACACACCTTTCGGGTGATTGCGGCGATATCCGGGGAAGGTGCCGTTGTTGTGTTCAAGGGTATTGACCAACTTGTCAGGGGTCAGACGCTGCGGGTCGAGGTAGCCTCCCACGTAGGCAAATGCGGTAGCGGCAACCAGCACCACCACGCCAATGCCCACCAGACGCAGGCCTGTTGCGGTGGGACTTAATGGAGGTCTTTGCCCCTTGGGTAACGGATCACGGTCGGTCATATACAACTCCAGGTCATCGGCTATCACGCTTTATGGGCAGTAGGACGGAGCCGGAAAGTGTTTATTCCATCCGCCGAAAAAATTCACGAAAGGTGGAATAAACAAGGCCGGGCGTCGTCTTGCTGCTCAGACGCTTAACACGATCATAGTTGCTGACCAGGGAATCTGCGGTCCATGAACGAGCTCGACGCCCAACTCAGAGAGTTGATACCGCGAATGCGCAGGTTTGCCGTGTCGCTGACCCGCAACTCCAGCGGTGCCGATGACCTGGTTCAGGCCAGCCTGGAAAAAGCCTTGTCGGCCTGGAAAGACAAGCGACCCGAAGGCGATTTGCGCGCCTGGCTGTTCTCGATACTCTATCGCCAGTTTCTCGACGCCCATCGCCGTTCGCGTCGATACAGCCGCATGCTGGAACTGTTCACTGGCGGCGCAGACGAGGAGTACCAGCCCAGTGTTGAGCGTACGGTGGTTGCTCAATCGACCCTCGGCGCTTTTGAACGTTTGAACACCGAGCAGCGTGCGCTGCTGCTATGGATCTCGGTGGAAGGCTTGAGTTACAAGGAAGTCGCGACGATTCTCGACGTACCCATCGGTACGGTCATGTCGCGCTTGTCCCGCGCTCGTCAGGCCCTTCGCCAATTCAGCGATGGCGAAATCACGACCCCTTCTCTGCGGATACTGAAATGATCACCCTGCCCCCCAGCGAACTCGACCTTCACGCTTATGTGGATCATCAACTGAGCGAGGCCGACCGCCTGCGTATGGAAACCTGGCTGGTGGCCCATCCGCAGGTCGCGTTGCAGGTCAAGGCCTGGCAGGACGACGCGAAACGGTTGCGCACGGCAATGAGTGGCGAGCTGCACCGCGCGCCGAATCCGGGACTGGACCCGGCGTTTATCCGTCAGCGCATGCGGCGCAATCGTTATCGTCACCTGGCTACAGCGGCTGTGTTGCTGGTGGCTGTTGGTGTAGGCGGGTTCAGCGGCTGGCAGGCGCGTGAGATAACCCTGGCCAGCGCCGCGCCGCCAATGGCTGATGCGCTGCAGGCTTACCGAATGTTTGCCCTGGATGACCACATGGCCAGAGACTGGAGCGCGGAAAAGACCAGCGATGCGCAGGGCTGGCTTGACCGTCATTTCACCCAGGCCAACCGGCTGCCCAATCTCGAAGCAGCGGGCTTCAAGCCGGTCAGCGGGCGCATGACCACCACTGAACAGGGCCCAGCTGCTCTGGTGGTGTACAAGGACACGGAAGGCCGCACCCTGAGTTTCTACATCCGCCCGCCCGGAGCAAAAAACCGCTTGCTGCCACGGGGCACCCGTCTGGACGGTGATCTGCAGGCCGACTACTGGTCCGGCGCGGGTTACAACTACGCCATGGTCACCCCAACCAAAGACCCCGCCGCCCAACTGGCCCGACAGGCGCTGCCTGGGGCGATTTGAGTCACGAGCAGATGCAAATAGCTCACGACTTCGAATATGGAATGGAGTCTCTGTGGGAGCGGTGGGAGCTCAGTA
>NZ_JACONW010000200.1 GCF_014357575.1 Pseudomonas folii
AACTTAATGATGCTGAGTCTCTGGCACAAAAAGCCCGACCTGCTTTCGCAGATCGGGCTTTCGCATTACAGCCCTTGAATCAGGACTGACTGGCCGGTGTCGACGGCGTAGCCGATGCCGGTGCTGCGGCGGTATTGGTCGCAGCGGGTGCTGGCGTTGCGGTTGGTGTGGCAGCGGGTTTCGGAGCCGGTTTGGCGGCTGCTTTAGGGGCCGCCTTCGGTGCAGCAGGTTTTTTGGCCGCGGCAGGTTTCTTCGCCGCAGCCGGCTTGCTGGCCGCTACAGACTTGGCCTTGGTCGCGGTTTTAGTCGCAGCTTTGTTAGCGGCGGCTACGGGCTTCGCCGCTGCTGCTTTCACTGCTGGTTTGGCTGCGGCGGTTTTCGCGGCAACTTTGTCGGCGGCTTTGGCGACCGGTTTCGCGGCGGCTTTCACCAATGGTTTAGCGGTGGTTTTAGGTGCAGGTTTGGACGCCGCGGCCTTGGAAGTCGAAGCTTTGGAAACAGGCGCTTTTGAAACGGGGGTCACAGAAGCACCCGTCAGCTTCTCGATTTGCTTGGTCAGCAGATCAACCTTGCTGTGCAATGCCTTCACTTCGTTGCGGCTAGGCACGCCCAGACGCGAAATGGCGCTGTTCAGACGCTTGTCGAAAGCCCCCTCCAGCTCGCTCCATTTACCCAGTGCGAGGTCTTTGACATCACCCACACGAGACTTCGCGGCCTTGGCAGAGTCTTTGGCGGAGTCGACTTGTTTATCGACTTCGACCTTGGTCTGCTTCTCGGCTTTTTCGCCATCTTTAACCAGCGTTTCAAAAAGCTTACTGCCGTCATTGCTGATCTTGGAGTAAGCGCCTAAACCAGCCAGCCAGATTTGGCGGGAGTATTTCTCCACCTCGCCAATCCAGGAGCTGCCTTCTTTCTCGATTTTTTTCTTGCCAGCCATCCTGCTCTCCTTATTGTTTACGCGCGACACGTTCAAGCAATGCCGTCAGCTCATCGAGCTTAGCAGACAGTGTCTCCACGTCATGTTTAGACGGTATACCGATGCGATTCAAGGCGCTGGCAACCCGCCGATCGAATGCGCTTTCGATTTTATCGAGCTGCACCTCGACTCGACCCTTCACCGACGTCAGCTCATCTTTGGCTGAATCGATCTCGCTGTTGGCGGCATCGACCTTTTCATCGATCACTTTTTTGGCTTTCTTTTCGGTCTGCTCACCCGCTTTGACCAGCTCTTTGAAGTACTCAGCGCCTTCCTGACCGGCCCACGAATAAGCACCCAGCCCCGCCAGCCAAACCTTGCGGGCATACAGGCGAACGTCGGAGACAGAACTGTTTTCTTCGTCTTTGATTTTTTTCTTCAACGTAACTTTGGCCATGGTGCACCTCACGCTCGAATGTTTGAGGATCGCCCCCAGGGAAGACGGGGCATGGACACGAAAGTAGTCGGAAAAATTAGAAAGCTCACCCTAGGTTTGGGTGATGTTGAAAGGGTGTAGGAAATGGAGGTGGGATGCGAATTCTGTTGGAGCGAGTGGGCGGCATTCCGACTTGCCCGCGAATCAGCGATCTCGGTGCAACAGACATACCGCATTCATCTTCTTCGCGGGCAAGCCTCGCTCCAACAACTCAATCAAGCAACCAACGCTTTATCCAGCTGCCGCTCTACCTCTGCCTGAATCTGTCCGCTCATGGCCGACAGGAAAAAATTCAGTTCCAGGTTAACCCGCACAAAATCCTCTCCAACATCGACCGTACCTTTGGCGCCCTTGCCTTCCAGCTTGACGACGTCGCCGCTCCACTCGTGCTCGATGCCGTATTTGTCGGCCAGCTTCTCGACCAGCAGCTCAGCCTTCTCGCGAGCCTTTTCCTTGCCCAGCGAATGCGGGCGTTCAACAGTAATCTTGGCCATTCGATGGCTCCTTCAGCGCAAGGTCAATCGTGGGGCAACTATACCAGCCGACCCGGATGAAGAAACTGTTGGCGATGAGCCTTGTCAAGACAAAGCCAGCCACGACGATTAGAATGGCAACACTTTATTCCGGTGAACGCGATATGAATGATCCGCGCAAAGGCAGCGATGCCGAACCTACTACTCACTTCGGCTACAAAAATGTGCCGGAAAGCCAGAAGGCAGAGAAAGTTGCGGAGGTGTTCCACTCCGTCGCAGCCAAGTACGACCTGATGAACGACCTGCTGTCCGGTGGCATGCACCGCCTCTGGAAGCGCTTCGCTATCGAACTCTCCGGCGTTCGTACCGGCAACCGCGTGCTGGACATCGCGGGCGGTACTGGCGACCTGACCAAAAAGTTTTCCCACCTCGTCGGCCCCACCGGCGAAGTGGTGCTGGCTGACATCAACGCCTCCATGCTCAAGGTCGGTCGCGATCGCCTGCTGGACCTGGGCGTGGCAAGCAACGTCAAATTCGTTCAGGCCGACGCAGAAAAGCTGCCGTTCCCTGACAACCATTTTGATTGCGTGACCATTGCCTTCGGCCTGCGCAACGTGACCCACAAGGAAGATGCGCTGCGCTCGATGCTGCGTGTGCTCAAGCCGGGTGGCCGTCTGCTGGTGCTGGAGTTCTCCAAGCCGACCAACAAGCTGATGTCCAAGGCCTATGACGCGTACTCATTCGCGTTCATGCCATTGATGGGCAAGCTGGTCACCAATGATTCGGAAAGCTATCGCTACCTGGCTGAATCAATCCGCATGCACCCGAATCAGGAAACCCTGAAGTCGATGATGGTCGAAGCCGGTTTTGACCGCGTGACCTACCACAACATGACCGCAGGCGTTGTGGCACTGCATCGCGGCATCAAACCCTGATGTTGCTCAGCGGCTTGCTCGCCAGCGTCGAGCACGGCATCAACCGCGTGTTGCGGCTGGACAGCACCGCATTGCCGCGCCTTGAGCGCCTGTCAGGCAAGGTGATTGCGGTTGATTGCCGTAATCCTTCGCTGCAGCTGTTCATTCTGCCCAGCGACGAAGGCCTGCTGCTCGCCTCCCACTGGGAGGTTGAAGCGGATTGCATCTTGCGCGCCCCTGCTGCCAGCCTTATGCGTCTGGCGGTAAGCAAAGACAAGAGCGCCGTGCTGCACGGCCCCGATGTCGAACTGGATGGCGACAGTGGCGTGTTACTGGAACTGGTCGGGATCCTTCAGGACCTCGAACTGGACTGGGAATACGAGCTGTCCCGCTGGCTTGGCCCGGTGGCGACGACGTTGCTGGGTGATCACTTGCGCAGCCGCGCGCGCTGGAGCAAAGACAGCTTCGCCAACCTCAGCCAGAGCCTTGCCGACTACTTGAACGAAGAGTCGCGCACCCTGGTGGGTAAACACGAAGCCGAAGCACGCTTTGCCGAACTCGACCGGATCAAACTCGATCTGGAACGCCTTGAGGCGCGCTTTGAGCGCCTCGCCCAATCCTCTGACTCCAGCGATAACGCATGAAGCTGCTTGCCGTCCGCCGTTTGTTTCGTATCCAGCGTGTCGTGATCCGTTACCGTCTCGATGACTTGCTGTTCGCCCTGCCGCTGCCGTGGTGGATGAAGGCCACACGCTTTGTCATGCCGTGGCGTTTGCTTCCGCGCAACAACGCAGAACTGCCTCGCGGTGCGCGTCTGCGTCTGGCGCTGCAAGACCTTGGGCCGATCTTCATCAAATTCGGACAGATCCTGTCGACCCGTCGCGACCTGCTGCCCGAGGACATCGCTGACGAATTGATGCTGTTGCAGGACCGCGTTCCGCCGTTCGACCCGCAAGTGGCGATCAAGCTGATCGAAGAACAACTGGGCGCGAAAATCAGCGAAGTGTTCAGTCGCTTCGACGTCACGCCGCTGGCTTCGGCTTCGGTGGCGCAGGTCCACGCAGCGCAACTGAAGAGTGGCGAAGAAGTAGTGGTCAAGGTTGTGCGTCCGGGCCTCAAGCCGATCATCGGCCAGGACCTGGCGTGGCTGTTCATTCTGGCGCGTACTGCCGAGCGGATGTCCGCCGATGCCCGCCTGCTGCACCCGGTGGATGTGGTCGCCGACTACGAAAAAACCATTTACGACGAACTGGACCTGCTGCGTGAAGCCGCCAACTCCAGCCAGTTGCGCCGCAACTTCGAAGGCTCGGACCTGCTCTATGTGCCCCAGGTTTACTGGGACTGGTGCCGCCCAAAAGTGCTGGTCATGGAGCGCATCTACGGGATTCAGGTTAACGATCTGGCCACCCTGGCGGATCAGCGCACCGACATGAAACTGCTGGCCGAGCGTGGTGTGGAGATTTTCTTCACCCAGGTGTTCCGCGACAGCTTTTTCCATGCCGACATGCACCCCGGCAATATTTTTGTCAGCACGGTCAACCCGTGGAGCCCGCAATACATCGCGATCGATTGCGGAATCGTCGGCAGCCTGACGCCGGAAGATCAGGATTATCTCGCTCGTAACCTGTTTGCCTTCTTTAAACGTGATTATCGTCGCGTTGCGCAACTGCACATTGATTCGGGCTGGGTGCCTGCGGAAACCAAACTGAATGAGTTTGAAGCCGCGATTCGCACCGTGTGCGAGCCGATCTTCGAGAAGCCGCTCAAGGATATTTCCTTCGGTCAGGTGTTGATGCGTCTGTTCCAGACCGCTCGCCGCTTCAACATGGAAGTCCAGCCGCAGCTCGTTCTGCTGCAGAAAACCCTGTTGAACATCGAAGGCCTGGGCCGTCAGTTGTACCCCGATCTGGATCTGTGGAGCACCGCGCAGCCGTTTCTGGAGCGCTGGATGCGTGATCGCGTCAGCCCAAAAACCCTGTTTGGCAATCTGCAATCCCAGGTCGAGCAGATTCCGCATCTGGCCAACATGACCCGGGACTTGCTGGAGCGCATGTCGCAACCGCACCGGTCTGATCCGCCGCCACCGTGGCGTGAGCGCGGTGACGGATGGGCATTGCGCCTGCTGGGCTCGGCGCTGCTGGCCGGAGGCGCGGTAATGGCCTCGACACTGGTCGCGGAAGGTACGGCGCTGGTTGCACCACTCGCCTGGCCCGCATGGATCATGCTGGTGGCTGGCCTGTATCTGGTCATCCGCCGATAGCCAGCGGCGCTGCCCGCTGGCACACTGTTGAATCCGCCGAGGCCTGAAGCCCGGCTGCCGGAGTAGATATGAAAGACTGGCTGGACGAAATCAAGTGGGACAGCGACGGTCTGGTGCCTGCCATAGCTCAGGATCACAAGACCGGACGCGTTCTGATGATGGCGTGGATGAACCGCGAGGCCCTGAACCTCACCGCCGCAGAGAATCGTGCAATCTATTGGTCGCGTTCGCGTGGCAAACTCTGGCGCAAAGGCGAAGAATCGGGCCATGTGCAGAAGCTTCATGAGCTGCGCCTGGACTGCGACGCCGACGTGATCATCCTGATGGTCGAGCAGATTGGCGGTATTGCATGCCATACCGGCCGCGAAAGCTGCTTCTATCGCGTCTACGAAGATGCCGCCTGGAAGACCGTCGAACCGGTCTTGAAAGATCCTGAAGCTATTTATCACGCAGGACACTGAAACATGACTGATACCTTGACCCGCCTGGCCGAAGTGCTGGAGTCGCGCAAAGGTGCCGCTGCCGACAGTTCCTATGTCGCCAGCCTGTATCACAAGGGATTGAACAAGATTCTGGAAAAGGTCGGCGAAGAGTCGGTCGAAACCATCATTGCCGCCAAGGATGCCGCTGTCAGCGGCGATTGCAGCGATGTCATCTACGAAACCGCTGACCTGTGGTTTCACAGCATGGTGATGCTTGCTGCATTGGGTCAGCACCCACAAGCAGTGCTGGATGAGCTGGACCGCCGTTTCGGCTTGTCCGGGCACGCGGAAAAAGCCGCGCGCACAGCTGACTGACCTTCACTTTTCGAGCTTGAAATTTCTACGAGGATTGCTTCATGGGTATTTTTGACTGGAAACACTGGATCGTCATCCTGGTTGTCGTGGTACTGGTATTCGGCACCAAGAAGCTCAAGGGCCTGGGCAGCGATGTCGGCGAGTCGATCAAAGGCTTCCGTAAAGCCATGAACGATGATGAGAAACCTGCAGAGCAGCCGCCGGTGCAACCTCAGCAACCGCCGCAAGCTACGCCGCAGGGCTCGCCCCTGAACCAGCCGCACACCATCGACGCGCAAGCGCATAAAGTCGAAGAGCCAATCCGCAAAGACTAGGTCGTATTGAATGTTTGGTATCAGCTTCTCTGAACTGCTGCTGGTCGGCCTCGTCGCCTTGCTGGTGCTTGGCCCTGAGCGTCTGCCCGGCGCTGCGCGTACCGCTGGCCTCTGGATTGGCCGGCTGAAGCGCAGCTTCAATGCGATCAAACAGGAAGTTGAACGCGAAATCGGAGCCGACGAAATTCGTCGCCAACTGCATAACGAGCACATCCTGTCGCTGGAAGAAGAAGCGCGCAAGATCATGTCTCCGCAGCAGTCCCCGGCCAATCCGCCTCCGGCAACCGGGCAGACGCCCGCTGAACCGGCTGAACCGGTGGTTTCGCCCATCCCGAACACGCCGTCCGTGACACCTGCTACCGACCTGGGTCCGGCCGCTCCAGCGGGCACGACGCCCGCCGCAGAGCCCAAGACTGTAGAAGCCACGACCCAGGTCGCGACTGAACCTGCGCACGTGACGCCAGCGACGCCAGCACCCAACGCACCCTCCGCCAACGATTCGTCACTGCCACCGCGAGCCCCATGAGCGATATTCCGGAAAATGACCAGCAAATGCCGCTGGTCTCGCACCTCACAGAACTCCGTTCGCGCCTGCTGAAATGTGTCCTGGCGATTTTCGTTATCTTCGGCTGCCTGTTTTATTTCACGCAGAAGATCTACACCTTCGTGTCAGCACCGCTGCGGGTTTTCCTGCCTGAAGGTGCGACGATGATCGCCACCGACGTGGCGTCGCCGTTCATTACGCCGTTCAAGCTGACCATGATGGTTGCGCTGTTTCTGGCCATGCCGGTGATCCTGCACCAGATCTGGGGTTTTATCGCGCCAGGCCTGTACAAACACGAAAAGCGCGTCGCGGTACCGCTGCTGGTATCGAGCATCATCCTGTTCTATTCGGGCATGGCCTTCGCCTACTACCTGGTCTTCCCGCTGATTTTCCACTTCTTCGCCAGCGTGACGCCTGAAGGCGTTTCGATGATGACGGACATCGCCAGTTATCTGGATTTCGTGATGACGCTGTTCTTCGCCTTCGGCGTGGCGTTCGAAATCCCGGTCGCCGTTGTGCTGCTGGTGTGGATCGGCATCGTTGACGTGAAGTACCTGAAAAAGATCCGTCCTTACGTGATCATCGGTTGCTTCGTGGTCGGCATGATCCTGACTCCACCTGATATTTTCTCGCAGACGCTGCTGGCGGTGCCGATGTGGCTGTTGTTCGAGATTGGCGTGCTCTGCAGTTCGCTGATCACCAAGCGCGGCGATCATGCCGATGACCAGCGCGAAGAAGACAAGCAAGACCAGCCGCCCGCGACCCAGCCGTGAACCTGCTGCTTCTCGAAGACGCCGACTTCGTTGCGGCTGACCGGGTCGTACTGCGCGACAGACGCCTCAAGCACATGCAAGAGGTGCATCGCGCAGAAGTCGGTGACAGTCTGCGTGTCGGCCGTATTGGCGGCTTGCTGGGCAGCGCTGAGCTGCTGCGGCTGGAAGCACACGAAGCCGAGTTACGCATCACCCTCGACATTGCCCCGCCTGCCAAACTGCCATTGACCTTGTTGCTGGCCCTGCCCCGCCCGAAAATGCTGCGCCGGGTTTTTCAGACGGTCGCGACCATGGGCGTGCCAAAGGTCATTCTGCTCAACAGCTATCGCGTGGAAAAAAGCTTCTGGCAGACGCCGTTCCTGGAACCGCACGCGATCCGCGAGCAACTGATTCTCGGCCTTGAACAGGCTCGGGACAGCGTACTGCCTGAGATCATCATCGAAAAACGCTTCAAGCCGTTTGTCGAGGACCGCCTGCCTCAACTGGCCCAAGGGACTTTGGGTCTGGTGGGACATCCCGGAGACTTCCCCGCTTGCCCACGCGCCGTAACCGGGCAAGTCACCCTGGCCATCGGCCCAGAGGGCGGCTGGATTCCCTATGAAGTCGACCTGCTGAACAAAGCAGGCCTGCAACCGGTGCAACTCGGCGAGCGTATTCTGCGGGTCGAAACAGCAGTGACTGCTTTATTGGCCCGGCTGTTCTGATCGACGCGCATCACGGCAAACTCGGTGAATGAGTTCGGTCCCACAGGTGGTTGAGTGATTCGTTGGAGCGTGGCTTGCCCGCGAAGAAGGCAACGCGTGTTATCAGACAAACCGCGT
>NZ_JACONW010000201.1 GCF_014357575.1 Pseudomonas folii
GTCGCCACCCATGGTTCCGTAAACCAGCGTACGCCCATCACTCAACCGCGCCGCCGCAGGGTTCAACGTGTGGAACGGTTTCTTGCCGGGCTTCAGCGCCAATAGGTGATCGGGGTCGAGGCTGAACGAAGCGCCCCGGTTCTGCCAGTTCAAACCGCTCTCCGGCAACACGACGCCGCTGCCAAACTCGTGATAGATGCTCTGGATGAATGACACCGCCAAACCGCTGCTGTCGATGATGCCCATCCAGATCGTATCGCCCGGTCCCTTGCCCTCACCCCAGAGTGCCGCGTGCTGAGGATCGATGCGCTGGGCCAAAGCGCTCAGGTAATCCGCTTCGAGACAGGCCTGCGGCTCGATGGTCATGTGCTCGGGATCGGTGATGTGTTCATCGCGCACAGCGAAAGCCAGTTTGGTGGCTTCCACCAGCGTGTGGATATGCTCGGCGCTGTCAGCCGTGCATTCGCTCAGACCCGCGTGATCTGCGATGCCAAGGATCAATTGCGACACCAGCCCCTGACTCGGCGGCGGCATATTGAACACGGTGCCAGCGCTATGCTGGAGCGCTAAGGCCCGGACACGTTTGGCGCGATAACCCGCCAGGTCGCTGCGCGTGACCGGAGCGCCTGCCCGCTCTAGATCCTTGGCGATGGAGTCCGCCAGCGAGCCGCGATAAAAACTGTCCAGCCCCTCCTCCGCCAGCGTTCGCAAGGTGTTGGCGAGACGCGTTTGCTTGAACAAACTGCCCGCTCCGGGAGCTTGTCCGTCGTGCAAAAAGGTTTCGGCAAAGCCCGGAATATCCTGCAACTCAGCCTGCTTGCTCGTGGTTGCCATGTGCTGGGACGGCGTGACCGGAATGCCGGACTCCGCATAGAAGATCGCATCGGCCAACAGTCGAGACAGTGGCAGACGACCGTCCCTTTCAGTGCTGACCTGCA
Source organism: Pseudomonas folii (assembly GCF_014357575.1). GTDB lineage: Bacteria > Pseudomonadota > Gammaproteobacteria > Pseudomonadales > Pseudomonadaceae > Aquipseudomonas > Aquipseudomonas folii. Next base: position 939 of record NZ_JACONW010000201.1, read on the forward strand.
ACGCTTCTTGCCAGCCGCCGACAGTACCGGCAACCGTCAGTGCAGCGTCAGGACCACGAACCGGAATACGCGTCATGCCCGCGTAACGCTCCATTGTCGCAAGGCTGCCGGCAGGGCCGCTGGCATCAATGGCAACCGGCTCTCCCTCGGGCGGAACAATCAACCAGAAGCCATCGCCGCCCAGGCTGTTCATGTGTGGATACACCACCGCAATCGTAGCGGCCGCCGCGACCATCGCTTCAATCGCGTTGCCGCCCTCGCGCAATACGGCCAATGCCGATTGCGCAGCAAGGCTATGAGGCGCGACGGCGATCCCACGAGCAGCGAGCGTTGTATTAAGCATTCAGACTCCTTGGTTGACAGGCTGCGGGGCATTCTTCGCCAGCCAGTTGATACGCATGCGTTTGAGGACGAAAAAAGCCAATGCAGCAGTAATGATGTCGAAGCTGATCGCGACGGCAAACACCGGTATCCAGCTGTCGGTGTATTGGTTCAGCAAGGCCGCGACCGGACCACCGAAGATTGAGCCGATACCCTGGGCCATGTACAGAAAGCCGTAGTTGGTCGTCGCGTTTTTACTGCCGAAGGTGTCCGTCAGCGTCGAAGGGAACAGCGAGAAAATCTCACCCCAGCCGAGAAATACCACGCCTGACAGCAATACGAAAAGGACCGGGTTATCGATGGTCAGAAACCACAACGTCATGGCGACGCCTTCAAAAAAGAAGGCGAAGGCCATGGTGTTCTCCCGGCCCCAACGATCAGAGATCCAGCCAAACAAAGGCCGTGTCAGCCCGTTGCAAATACGGTCAATGGTCAGCGCCAGGGGTAAGGCAGCCATGCCCATGACCATCACGTTGGTCATGCCGAAGTCCTTGGCAAAACTGGCCATCTGCGAAGTGACCATCAGACCCGAGGTGGACATCATGGTAAACATCGCGAACATCAGCCAGAAGACCGGTGTTTTAAGCATCTCGCGCGGGGCCACATCGGCAACCACTCTGCCGACAATAGGCACTGGCTGCTCGGCGAGTTGCGCAGGCGGTTGACGCAAGAACTGCGAAGCGACAAGACCCACGGCGCCGAGGATCAGGCCAAAGGTCATCAGCGTCGACTCCATGCCGACATCCTTTAAGCTGTTGCTGATCGGGAAAGTCGTGAGCATCGCGCCCATGCCGTAACCCGCAGCAACAGCGCCCGCCGCCAGACCACGGCGATCCGGGAACCAGCGAACCATCAAACCGACGATGCCGACATACACGATGCCGGTCCCCAAGCCACCCAGCAGGCCATAACTCAGGTACAGCGACGTCAGTGATGTCGCGTGACTGGCGAGCACCCAACTCAACCCGGAGAGAACACAGCCTGTCGCAATCAACTTGCGCAGACCAAAACGATCAATCAACCAGCCTTGGGCCGGTGAGAAGAACGTCTGCAGAATAATTAACAACGAGAATGTGATCTGCACCTGGGCCAGTGAAACACCCAGCTTCTGCGTTAATGGGCCGGTAAATAAAGTCCACACATATTGCGGACTGGAAATGGCCATCATACAAACCATGCCGATAACCAATTGATACCAGCGCGAGCTAAAGGCTCCGACGACGGGCTGCTCTAGCGTAAGCGTCTTGCTGACCATAACAAATCTCACTGTGCAAGTGGGTATACGTCTGTTCAGCAAGTGGCATGCCAATCCCGTTCAGGCGGCAATTGCAAAGTGTATGAGATTTATATGACCAATCTGTTTTATACATAACTATCGCCCGCACTTATAACTTCCGAAGCAAAGGTCGAAATAACGGCATTAACAGTTTGGGAATTATATTTGCACAATACTTATTAACGATCATCACTCTACGCCTACCCTCCAGACTCATCTAACGCTGGCAAGACACAAGGCATCGCTTAACGGACACATTGCCTTTTTTGTTCACCTGTCGGCTCATAACGTGCGCACCAGAATGATTCTGCCTGCTTCGTTTTAGCCCGTACGCACCCTATTGGCGGCCACCACGGGTAATATGCCCGCAGCCTTGAAGGAGAGACTCTTGTCCACCACCCGCCAGCCCGTCCTTGATGAAGTCGACCGCCAGTTGATCGCAGCCCTGCAGATCAATGCTCGCGAAAGCGTTGCAATGCTTGCCCGGCAACTGGGTATCGCCCGGACCACCGTGACGTCCAGGCTGGCGCGGCTGGAAAGTGCCAAGGTCATCACCGGCTACGGCGTGCGCCTCAGTCAGCGGGTGGTTGATGGGGGATTGCAGGCGTACGTCGGGATCACCGTACAACCGCGTTCGGGCAAGGAAGTGCTACGCCGCCTGAGCAGTCTGGCTCAGGTTCAGCAGCTGTGTGCTGTGAGTGGCGAATTCGATTACGTGGCCTGGCTGCGGACTGATTCGCCGGAGCAACTGGACCAACTGCTGGATTTGATCGGCAGCGTTGATGGCGTCGAGAAAACCACGACCTCGATCATTCTCAGCAGCAAGATTGATCGCGGGCAACCTGTTTAGAACAACGAATCCCCTGTAGGAGTGAACTTGTTCGCGATCTGGCGCGAAGCGGCAGCAACGGCCGCGACTCGGTGCATTTGCTGGAATCGGGTCGCCAGATTTACGACTGCTGCGCAGCCGTTCGCGAACAAGTTCACTCCTACAGGGATGTGCGTTTCAACCCGAACTTGCTAGCAGCAGAAGAGCTAAAGTGATCGTCAAAATCGTCATATCGCACAAAATCACTCCATAACGACGACACTTTGCGTCTTATTTATGTCCCTGCGCTTGTCTAGACTGTGCCTTTCGCGTTCCAGCCAGGTCAGTCATGAAAAACAATCGCCATCCCGCAGACGGTAAGAAGCCGATCACTATGTTCGGCCCGGACTTCCCCTTCGCCTTCGACGACTGGATCGAGCACCCCGCCGGGCTGGGCAGTATTCCTGCCGAGAATCATGGTCAGGAAGTGGCGATCGTTGGCGCGGGCATCGCGGGTCTGGTGGCGGCCTATGAACTGATGAAGCTGGGCCTGAAGCCTGTCGTCTACGAGGCATCGAAGATGGGCGGCCGTCTGCGATCCCAGGCTTTCGAGGGCACGGAAGGCATCATCGCGGAGTTGGGCGGCATGCGCTTTCCGGTGTCCTCCACGGCGTTTTACCACTACGTCGACAAGCTAGGCCTGGAATCGAAGCCTTTCCCAAACCCGCTGACGGCCGCCTCCGGCAGTACCGTTATCGACCTGGAAGGCGTCACGTATTACGCGCAGAAACTCTCGGATCTCCCCGCTATGTTCCAGGAAGTGGCCGACGCCTGGGCCGATGCGCTGGAAGAAGGTTCGGGCTTCAAGGACATTCAGCAAGCCATCCGCGACCGCGACGTGCCGCGCCTCAAAGAGCTGTGGAACACCTTGGTGCCATTGTGGGATGACCGCACGTTCTATGATTTCGTCGCCACCTCCAAAGCGTTCGCCAAACTGTCGTTCTACCACCGTGAAGTCTTCGGCCAGGTCGGTTTCGGCACCGGCGGCTGGGACTCGGACTTCCCCAACTCGATGCTGGAAATCTTTCGCGTGGTCATGACCAACTGCGACGACCACCAGCACCTGATCGTTGGCGGCGTAGAACAAGTGCCGCTGGGCATCTGGCGTCATGTCCCGGAGCGCTGCGCCCACTGGCCTGAAGGCACCAGCCTTGCTTCTTTGCACCATGGCGCGCCCCGTACCGGCGTAAAGCGCATTGCCCGCGCTGAAGACGGTCTGCTGGCCGTCACTGATAACTGGGGCGACACCCGCCACTACGCCGCTGTTCTGACCACCTGCCAAAGCTGGTTGTTGACCACCCAGATCGAATGCGAAGAATCGTTGTTCTCGCAAAAAATGTGGATGGCGCTGGACCGTACGCGTTACATGCAATCGTCGAAAACCTTCGTGATGGTCGACCGCCCTTTCTGGAAAGACAAAGATCCGGAAACCGGCCGCGACCTCATGAGCATGACCCTCACCGACCGTCTGACCCGCGGCACTTACCTGTTCGATAATGGCGACGACAAGCCCGGGGTGATCTGCCTGTCTTACTCGTGGATGAGTGATGCGTTGAAGATGTTGCCGCAGCCCATCGAAAAACGGGTCAAACTGGCGCTCGATGCGCTGAAGAAGATCTACCCTAAAGTCGATATCGCGGCGCGGATCATCGGTGACCCGATCACTGTTTCCTGGGAATCGGACCCGCACTTCCTCGGCGCTTTCAAAGGCGCATTGCCGGGGCACTACCGTTATAACCAGCGGATGTATGCGCACTTCATGCAACAGGACATGCCGGTCGAACAGCGCGGCATGTTTATCGCGGGAGACGACGTATCCTGGACCCCCGCCTGGGTCGAAGGCGCAGTGCAGACCTCACTGAACGCGGTGTGGGGCATCATGACCCACTTCGGCGGCAAGACCCACGCCGACAACCCAGGCCCCGGTGATGTGTTCCACGAGATTGGTCCCATCGCCCTGACCGACTGAACAAAAGGCTGAATCATGCGCATCGCCCTGTACCAATGCCCGCCCCTGCCGCTGGATATCGGCGGCAACCTGCAACGTCTGGATGATCAGGCGCGAGAGGCGGCAGCGCTCGGTGCGGAGTTGCTGGTTTGCCCGGAAATGTTCCTCACGGGCTACAACATCGGTGCCGAGGCGGCGCGTACATTGGCGCAACCCAGTGATGGCTTCGCGGCAGGCGACATCGCGGCCATTGCCAAGGGTTACGGCATCGCGGTCCTTTATGGGTATCCGGAGCTGGGTGCTGACGACCTGATTTACAACTCGGTGCAGTTGATCGACAGCCACGGCAAGACCCTTTGCAACTATCGCAAGACGCACCTGTACGGCGACCTGGACAAAGCGATGTTCAGTCCCGGCGAAGACCGCTTTCCGATTGTGGAATTGAACGGTTGGCGGCTGGGTTTTCTGATCTGTTATGACGTCGAGTTTCCAGAAAACACCCGACGCCTGGCGCTGGAAGGTGCCGAGTTGATTCTGGTGCCGACGGCTAACATGGCGCCTTATGATTTTGTCGCCGAGGTGACGGTTCGAGCCCGGGCTTACGAGAATCAGTGCTACGTGGTCTACGCCAACTATTGCGGCAGCGAAGGTGACATTCACTATTGCGGCCTGAGCAGCCTGTGCGCCCCGGATGGCAGCCGACTGGCCGTGGCGCAACAGGACGAAGTGTTGATCTCGGGCACCCTGGATCGACAGTTGATGGAGCAATCGCGGTCGATCAATACCTACTTCAATGATCGCCGGCCGGGGTTGTATGGCGGACTGGTGATTGATCACAGGTAGGAGCGAACTTGTTCGCGAGACGCACATACCTGACCCACCGCGTAGCCCTTCTCGCCAACAAGTTGCCTCCTACCATTCCGCCTGACACCGCGCCTCACGGTAGGAGCAAACTTGTTCGCGAGACGCGCACATCTGACACACCGCGTAGCCCTTCTCGCCAACAAGTTGCCTCCTACCATTACCGCCTGACACCGCGCCGCACGGTAGGAGCGAACTTGTTCGCGAGGCGCACACTCCTGACACACCGTGTAGCCCTTCTCGCCAACAAGTTGCCTCCTGCCATTACCGCCTGACACCACGCCGCACGGTAGGAGCGAACTTGTTCGCGAGACGCACATACCTGACACACCGCGCAGCCCTTCTCGCCAACAAGTTGCCTCCTACCATTACCGCCTGACACCGCGCCGCACGGTAGGAGCGAACTTGTTCGCTAGGCGCGCACATCTGACACACCGCGTAGCCCTTCTCGCCAACAAGTTGCCTCCTGCCATTACCGCCTGACACCGCGCCGCACGGTAGGAGCGAACTTGTTCGCGAGACGCATATACCTGACCCACCGCGTAGCCCTTCTCGCCAACAAGTTGCCTCCTACCATTACCGCCTGACACCGCGCCGCACGGTAGGAGCGAACTTGTTCGCGAGGCGTACACTCCTGACACACCGCGTAGACCCTCTCGCCAACAAGTTGCCTCCTACCATTACCGCCTGACACCGCGCCGCACGGTAGGAGCGAACTTGTTCGCGAGGCGCACACATCTGACACACCGCGTAGCCCTTCTCGCGAACAAGTTGCCTCCTACCATTCCGCCTGACAACGCGCCGCACGGTAGGAGCGAACTTGTTCGCGAGGCGTACACTCCTGACACACCGCGTAGACCCTCTCGCCAACAAGTTGCCTCCTACCATTACCGCCTGACACCGCGCCGTACGGTAGGAGCGAACTTGTTCGCGAGACGCACATACCTGACACACCGCGCAGCCCTTCTCGCGAACAAGTTCGCTCCTACCGCTCTGCCGCGTTAGCATGATCGCTCTTCCTTGGCAGATCCCATCATGCTCGTCACACGACACCTGACGCTCGCAAACGGCCTAAACGTCGTGCTGTGCCATTCGCCACGGCTCAAGCGCTGCGCCGCTTCGTTGCGGGTGGCAGCGGGGAGTCATGATGTGTCCACTGCATGGCCGGGGCTTGCGCATTTTCTGGAGCATCTGTTCTTCCTCGGTACCGAGCGGTTTGCCGGGGATGAAAAGCTGATGGCCTTCGTACAGCGGCATGGTGGGCAGATCAATGCCAGTACTCGCGAGCGAACCACTGATTTCTTTTTCGAACTGCCGCTGGCGGTGTTCGCCCAAGGGCTGGAGCGCCTGTGCGATATGCTCGCTCATCCCCGCATGACCTTGGCGGACCAACTGCGCGAGCGGGAAGTCCTGCATGCCGAGTTCATCGCCTGGTCTCGCGACGCCACTGCGCGTCAGCACATGCAGATGCTGGAAAGCATTTCCGCCGGCCATCCCCTGCGCGCATTTCACGCTGGCAATCGCTACAGCTTGCCGGTGCCGCGTCAGGCTTTTCAGCAAGCGTTGCACGACTTTTATCAGCGGTTTTATCAGGCCGGGCAAATGACCTTGTGTCTGGCTGGGCCTCAGTCGCTGGAGGAGCTAAAAGGGCTGGCGACGAATTATGGCGCAGGGCTGGCCAGTGGCGTAAAGGTCGCGCAAGAACAGCCGCCGAAGCTGGTTGATGATGAAAACCGGATATGCGTCAGTTCCGATCAGCAACTGCTTCTGGTCTGTGAGGATTTGCCTGAGGGGGCGGATGAAGCCGCCGCGTTTTTGTGTCATTGCCTGAATGGCAGTCGAGCGGAGGGCGTGGTTGAAGCGTTGAAGGCGGAGGTGGTTTATCAGTTTGCGGGTCA
>NZ_JACONW010000202.1 GCF_014357575.1 Pseudomonas folii
AAGCACCGCTCCCACAGAGATAGCATTTCAATTCAAGTTGCGCGTATTGATAAGAGGGCTGGCCCGAGAATCAATGCCGCGAAGGATACTTCTGCTGCTGTTGAGTGATTTCAACCGGTGCATCGGTCTTGCTGGTCCACAAACTTTGCGCATAACCCGTAGTGACGACACCCAAGCCGAACAAAATAACCAAAATCCAAAGTAAATCCGGCTTGCGTTTCATTGACTGCCCTCCTTAGGCAAATCAATACGATGTCAGCATCGGTTTTTGTATAGGCCGTGCAGCAGCGTGGAGCTTAAAATCCCGGCATTTTGCGACAACGCGTGCCTACACGCAAACGTTGGCGTCAGCCGACTGTCGGTTTGTCATGAAACTGTCTGACAACTTGCCCGCAGCACCTATCAGGAGCAACAAACATGGCCTACTGGCTGATGAAATCAGAGCCCGACGAACTCTCCATCACTGACCTGCAACGCCTCGGCGATGCCCGTTGGGACGGTGTTCGCAACTATCAGGCGCGTAATTTTCTGCGCGCCATGGCAGTTGGTGACGAGTTCTTCTTTTACCACTCCAGTTGCCCGGAGCCCGGTATAGCTGGCATTGCCCGCATTACGCAGGCTGCTTATCCGGACCCGACCGCACTGGATTCGCAGAGTCACTATTTCGATGCCAAGGCCAGCGCTGATAAAAATCAGTGGAGCGCTGTCGATGTGGCCTTCGTCGAGGCTTTCCCGAAAGTGCTCGGTCTGGGTTATCTGAAGCAGCAAAGCGCGCTGGAAGAGTTGCCGCTGGTGCAGAAGGGCACACGCCTGTCCGTCATGCCCGTGACCGCCGAACAGTGGGCGGCGATCCTGGCCTTGCGTTAACCGTTACTGAACGATGAAGTTGTTGAACAGCAGATCTTCCACGATCGGCTTGCCTTCTTCGTCATTCATGACCTGCTGAACCTGCTTGAGCGCTTCCTGACGCAGCTTCTCTTTCGCTTCGGCACTGCTCATGGTGTCGACGGTTTGCTGAGTGAACAGCGCCACCAACTGGTTGCGGATCAGCGGATCGTTACGTTTTACAGCGGCCTGTGCTTCCGGACCGGTCACGCGCAACGCGATATCGGCCTTGAAGACGCGCAGCTTCGGGCCGCCATCCAGTGCGTAATTGCCCACGAACGGTGGCGTCAGGGATACATAGGCAACCTTGGGCGCCTCACCTTCTTTGGCCGCTTCTTCAGCCAGCGCCATGGTTGGCAATGACAAGGCCAACAACATCAAGATCCACGCTTTCACAGTTCACTCCTTTATCCGGTTTGCCGCCTAGCTTACTTGAGCTTATGCATGAGTATCAGGGCGGATCATGCTCATTGACCCGAAAATCTACATACCTGAACGTATCGGCCACGAATCCAAAAGGAATAGTCCGATGAAAGCCTTGCTGTGCAAAGCGTTCGGCCCTGCCGAAAACCTCGTCCTGGAAGACATCGCCAGCCCGCAAATCAAGAAGAACGAAATCCTGCTGGAGGTGCATGCTGCCGGGGTCAACTTTCCCGATACGTTGATCATCGAAGGCAAGTACCAATTCAAACCACCATTCCCCTTTTCCCCAGGTGGAGAAGCGGCAGGCGTAGTGGCTGCGGTCGGCGAAAAAGTAGCCCATCTGAAAGTCGGCGACCGGGTGATGGCCCTTACCGGCTGGGGCAGTTTCGCTGAACAAGTTGCCGTACCTGCCTACAACGTATTGCCTATGCCGCCCGCCATGGACTTCAACACCGCCGCTGCTTTCAGCATGACCTACGGCACCTCCATGCACGCGCTTAAACAACGCGCCAATCTCCAACCCGGCGAAACCCTGCTGGTGCTCGGTGCATCGGGTGGCGTCGGCCTCGCCGCTGTGGAAATCGGTAAAGCCATGGGTGCCCGTGTCATCGCCGCCGCCAGCTCTGCCGAGAAGTTGGCCGTCGCCAAAAACGCAGGTGCCGACGAACTCATCAACTACAGCGAAGCCAACCTCAAAGAAGAAATCAAGCGCCTCACCAACGGCAACGGCGCTGACGTCATCTACGACCCCGTCGGCGGCGACCTTTTCGACCAGGCCATCCGCTCCATCGCCTGGAACGGCCGCCTCCTGGTCGTCGGCTTCGCCAGCGGCCGCATTCCCGAACTGCCGGTCAACCTCGCGCTATTGAAAGGCGCCTCCGTTATCGGTGTGTTCTGGGGTTCATTTGCGCAACGTCAGCCTGAAGATAACGTCGCGAACTTTCAGCAGTTATTTGGCTGGTATGCGCAGGGCAAGTTGAAGCCGCTGGTATCGAAGATTTATCCGTTGGAAGAGGCGGGGCTAGCGATTGATTCGTTGGGCGAGAGGCGGGCGGTTGGGAAAGTGGTTGTTGGGATCAGGTGAAACGATTCCGCCAGATAACTTGGCGACATGTTCGTAAAACAACACGCGACGCTCCCTGTTTACTGCAAATTCTTGCGTAATAAGCAGTGCTTTTTTCTGTAATGAAAATGTAATATTCGCTTCCGCGCAGAAAAACAAAAAATGGAGTGTCTCGATGTTTGGTTTCTTCCGCCCCGCCGCACATCAGGCGCCCCTGCCTGAAGAAAAGGTCGACAGTACCTACCGACGTCTGCGCTGGCAGATTTTCGCAGGTATCTTTATCGGTTACGCCGGTTACTACCTGCTTCGTAAAAACTTCTCGTTGGCGATGCCTTATCTGATCGACGAGGGTTACACCCGTGGACAGTTGGGTGTAGCCATGTCGGCCATTGCAATTGCCTACGGCTTGTCCAAGTTCCTGATGGGCATTGTTTCCGACCGCTCCAACCCACGGTACTTCCTGCCATTCGGTTTGCTGGTATCGGCGGGCGTGATGTTCATATTTGGTTTCGCGCCTTGGGCTACGTCCAGCGTGACGATCATGTTCATTCTGTTGTTCATCAACGGCTGGGCGCAGGGCATGGGCTGGCCGCCAAGCGGACGGACCATGGTTCACTGGTGGTCGCAGAAAGAGCGCGGCGGCATCGTGTCTGTGTGGAACGTGGCGCACAACGTGGGTGGCGGTCTGATTGGTCCGCTGTTCCTGTTGGGTCTGGGCTGGACCAACGACTGGCACGCAGCGTTCTATGTGCCTGCCGCTGTGGCATTGCTGGTGGCGGTGTTTGCTTTCGCGACCATGCGTGACACGCCGCAATCGGTAGGTCTGCCTCCCATCGAGCACTACAAGAACGACTATCCGGAAGGCTACGATGCCAGCCACGAAGAAGAGTTTTCCGCCAAGGAAATCTTCGTCAAATACGTGCTGCGCAACAAAATGCTCTGGTACATCGCCCTGGCTAACGTGTTCGTTTACCTGCTGCGCTATGGCGTGCTGGACTGGGCACCGACCTACTTGAAAGAAGCCAAGCACTTCACGGTCGACAAGACGTCGTGGGCTTACTTCCTCTATGAGTGGGCGGGTATTCCGGGCACGCTGCTGTGCGGCTGGATGTCGGACAAGATCTTCAAGGGCAACCGTGGTTTGACGGGCGTGGTGTTCATGGTCCTGGTGACCATCGCGACACTGGTGTACTGGCTGAATCCGCCGGGCAATCCAACTGTCGATATGATCGCTCTGGTATCCATTGGCTTCCTGATCTACGGCCCGGTCATGTTGATCGGCTTGCAGGCACTGGAGTTGGTTCCGAAAAAAGCAGCGGGTACAGCGGCAGGTTTCACCGGCCTGTTCGGCTACCTGGGTGGCTCGGTCGCCGCCAGTGCAGCGATGGGCTACACCGTTGACCACTTCGGTTGGGATGGCGGGTTTGTCCTGCTGCTGATCGCGTGTGTGCTGTCTATCGTCTTCCTGCTGCCGACGTTGTGGCACAAGCAGATTGAGAGCACGTCGCGTTAAGTTGTCCCGTTCGGTAGGAGCCAACTTGTTGGCGAGGCGTCGGTTCTGCGTAATCAGGAATATCGTCTCGCGAACAAGCTCGCTCCTACCGGTTTACACCACCTGGCAATCCGCCCCGCAGCGCTTTAACCGCGCCTCCAGATTCAGATCCGGCATGGCGTGGATGCGCAGTGCGTTGGCGGTTTGTTCGACGTAGTCGCGGGTAGTGCCGTAACGGCCGCTGGCGCTGGCCAGCACCTGGCTGAGTACGCTGTCCGGCAAGTTGCCCGCGTAGCTGGGAAGATGTCGCTCCAGTACAAATCCGAGTGCCTGAACCCGTCGGCCGTCAGCAAGGCGGCAACTGAGCCAATGTGGGCGATAGGAAGGGAAGGGCATTTCTCGCTGCCACAAAGCAAGCAGCGATTCTTCGAGATTGTCTTCCGGCAAGCGGTAAGCAAAGCCGCTGCATGAGCCGCCGCGATCCAGGCCAAATACCAGACCGGGCATTTCCGGCGTTCCCCGATGCTCGTGCGACCACAGGTACAAACCGCGATGGTAACCATGGATGCGGCCGCGTTGACGCTCCACCGCGGTGCACTCGGGCCGCCAGATTAATGACCCATAGGCAAACAGCCAGACGGGTCCACCTTCGTGGCGCTGCATGGTCTGTTTCATCGAGAGCATCAATTGCTCGCGGGTCAGTTGCGGACCCAGATCGATAACGGGTGGATACGCCAGTCCCAGACCGTCGTGAACGGCCGCTGACAAGCTATTGATTTGATTCTCCATTCGGGCTCCCCTGGCCTGTACGCTGCCAGTTGTAGCGGATCTTGTATGGGTGACGCGCTGCAACGCGAGCTTGGGTGGATCAGTGAGCGTCGGTCTGATGAGTTAAGGGTCCGGCGATCACGTTTCACGGGTGAAACATTTGAATCTATTTAATGAAAAAAACAATGCAATTAGCAATCCACACAAGTTGCCCGCAGGCGGATTGCAGAATTTTCCCGATAAACGACGCGTAACGTTCGTGTTTAATTTACGGACGCATCCTACGTAACACTGGGAGAGTTCTGCTTACAGAGTCAACTGCGCGAGTCGTATAACGCCCGGCCTTAAAGTCATAAGCGAAAAGGTCTGGGTATGAAAGTGGGTGTAGCGATCAACGCAATATCGCTTATAGCGCTGAGCGCGGGTGCGATGCAGGCTAAGGCCGACGTGTCTGTAGAAGAGAGCGGGGACAGCTTTTGGGTTGTGCAAACCAGCGTGTATACCCGGCATTTTTCGCCCTCGCCTGAGCATAATAACCGCCAAAACCTTATCGGACTGGAGCGCAACGAAGCGTCAGGACTGGTCTATGGTGGCGCGACTTTCCGTAACTCATTCGCGCAACGTTCCGTGTATGGCTATGTGGGCAAGCGCTTCAACAGCAGTCGGTATCCCGCTGTTTACCTGAAAGTCACAGGTGGGCTGCTGCATGGGTATAGGGGCGAGTACCGTGACAAGATTCCGTTGAATCGCTACGGCGTAGCGCCAGTGATCATTCCGGGGGTGGGCGTCAACCTGGGTCCGGTCACTGCGGAAGCCGTCCTGTTGGGGGCTTCCGCTGCGATGCTCAACCTCGGTTTTCGCTTTTGACACCGAGCTGATCAGGGCCGTGGCGCGTAGGCAAATACGTCGGCGCGCATTTGATGCGCATCCATCCCGGCACTGACCAGCGCGTCGAGGGTTGCGTAGATCATGGCGGGGGAGCCGCTGGCGTAGACGTGGACTGCCGACAGGTCGTCGATATCTTCGCAGACAGCCTCATGAAGCATGCCGCAACGTCCTTCCCAGCCACACAAGTCGCTGACCACTTTGTGCAGAAACAGATTGGGCAGCTTTTTCCACTCTTCCCAATGCTTGATCTCGTAGAAGTCATCCGGACGACGCGCGCCCCAGTACAAGTGCACCGGGTGCGCGAAACCTTTGGCGCGGCAGTGTTCGATCAGGCTGTGCATCTGCGCCATGCCTGTACCGGCGGCGATCAACACCAGCGGGCCATCGGGCAGATCGGCAAGGTGCGTGTCACCAAACGGCAGCTCGATGCGAGCCATTTGATCGCGCTGCAATTGCTCGATCAGGCTTTGCGCGCTGGCCTCGCGGACCAGTACATGCATCTCCAGATCACGACCGCTGTGGGGGGCTGAAGCCAGGGAAAACGCCGATTTCTCGCCGCTGTCCTTATGGATCATCAAGTACTGACCGGCGTGATAACGCGGCGGCTTGCCGGCAGGTGCGCGCAGGCTGACACGCCAGACATCACCACCGACTTCAACGCACTCGCCAAGTTGACAGGCGAATGTGCGAACAGGCAGCTCACCTAAAGCGAGCACGCCGTCCCACAGCACTTCACAGTCCTCAAGCGGCTCTGCAAGGCAGGTGTAGATCTCGCCGTGGGTGAGTTCGTCGTCGGCCTGTTTCACGCGGCCGTGGACCAACAGCGCCGAGCACACATGGCAGTTGCCGTTGCGACAGCTTTGCGGGCATTCGTAACCCAAACGTTGCGCGGCATCGAGAATCCGCTCGCCAGGCAAGGTTTCCAGCACTGCACCCGAAGGCTGCAAAGTTACGCGCATCAATCTATTCCCAACTGATTCCAGATTTCGTCGACCCGGCGAGTAGTGGCTTCGTCCTTGACGATCACCCGACCCCACTCACGTGTGGTTTCGCCTGGCCATTTATGCGTTGCATCCAGCCCCATCTTTGAACCCAGTCCGGAAACCGGCGAGGCGAAATCCAGATAATCAATCGGCGTGTTTTCGATCATTACCGTGTCGCGCTTGGGGTCCATGCGCGTGGTAATGGCCCAGATCACGTCGTTCCAGTCCCGGGCATTGATATCGTCGTCGGTGACGATAACGAACTTGGTGTACATGAACTGTCGCAAAAACGACCACACACCGAGCATCACGCGCTTGGCATGGCCGGGGTACTGCTTCTTCATGGTCACCACCGCCATACGGTACGAGCAGCCTTCCGGCGGCAAGTAGAAATCGGTGATTTCCGGGAACTGCTTTTGGAGGATCGGCACGAACACTTCGTTCAATGCAACGCCAAGAATCGCAGGCTCATCAGGCGGACGACCGGTGTAAGTGCTGTGATAGATCGGCTTGATGCGATGGGTGATTCGCTCGACGGTGAACACCGGGAAGCTGTCGACTTCGTTGTAATAGCCGGTGTGGTCGCCGTACGGACCTTCATCGGCCATCTCGCCGGGATGGATCACGCCTTCCAGAACGATTTCTGCACTGGCTGGGACTTGCAGGTTGTTGCCACGGCACTTGATCAGCTCAGTACGGTTACCCCGCAACAGGCCTGCGAAAGCATATTCGGAGAGGCTGTCCGGTACCGGCGTAACTGCGCCAAGGATGGTTGCCGGGTCCGCGCCCAAGGCAACGGACACCGGGAACGGTTCACCGGGGTGTTTGATGCACCATTCCTTGAAGTCCAGCGCGCCGCCACGATGACTCAACCAGCGCATGATGACTTTATTGCGGCCGATGACTTGCTGGCGATAGATGCCCAGGTTCTGCCGTTCTTTATTCGGACCGCGAGTTACGGTGAGACCCCAGGTGATCAGCGGGCCAACGTCGCCAGGCCAGCAGGTCTGAACGGGCAGCATCCCCAGATCCACATCGTCGCCTTCAATGACTATCTCCTGGCAAGGCGCGTCTTTGACGACTTTCGGTGCCATGGAGATGACTTTTTTGAAGATTGGCAGCTTGGACCAGGCGTCTTTCAAACCCTTGGGAGGCTCGGGCTCTTTGAGGAATGCCAGCAGTTTGCCGATCTCCCGCAGTTCGCTGACTTCTTCCGCGCCCATGCCCATGGCAACGCGTTCTGGTGTGCCGAACAGGTTGCCCAGCACGGGGATATCAAAGCCCACCGGCTTTTCGAATAGCAGAGCCGGGCCCTTGGCGCGCAAGGTCCGATCGCAGATTTCGGTCATTTCCAACACTGGGGAAATGGGCATCTGAATGCGTTTCAACTCTCCGCGCTGCTCAAGCTGCTGCACGAAATCCCGTAGATCCTTGAATTTCATTAACCCGGCCACCGATAAAATAGGTTCGTATCGTACCTGCTCTTAGAGTTCGTGGCAGCTTTGAAGTATCGGGATTGGGTCGCTAATACCAATTGTTGAAATACATTCCTGTGGGAGCGAGGCTTGCCCGCGATAAGACCTCCGCGGTTTTTACCTGG
>NZ_JACONW010000203.1 GCF_014357575.1 Pseudomonas folii
GTCCCACGTCATGATTCCTGCGGGCGTTACATATACGGATGAACCGCCGGCGCCGTCAGGGGCTTCTGCAACTGTTTCAGCGAGCGAGATACAGAGCTCGTCGTGCATTTGGCGTCAGCTTGTGCCTGTGTCAGCTTGCGCACATCGGTGTAGAACAGCACACAGGTCCTGGCCTTGTTGGTGACCTGCCAGTTCTGCGTGCAGCTGCTCAAGGTAGCTTTCGGGTCCGCGCCTGGTTTTTGCCCCATCCCCGCCTGCCAGCAGGCCGCACTCAAATCCTGGCCCATGACCGCCAATCCGGCGGCATCTGCCTTGACTTCATCGCCACCATAGTTGGCCTTGTCTGCGGCGTACCAGATGTAGCTCGGATGGTTCGAGCCCAGCACCGGCACGTTCTGCCCAGGATTCGGACTGATGGTTGCCAGGCCCAGCACCGGCACGCTGGCTGAGTACTGTTGCTTGATCCAGTTGCGCACCGGCGCACCAAACGCAACCATTGGCAGCGACGCACCTGCAGCGTTCTGGCTCAGTTGCTTGACCATCGTGGTCTGATAATCCTGAAAGTAGCTGTACACACCTTCCAGCGAACTGCCCGCCGAGGCTGGCGCGGCAATTGGCGCGATATCGATAATGGTCTGATAACCCGGCGTCTGCGCGGTGGGGATGCCGTTGTAGGTCAGCAGCTGTGCCCAGCGGTCGGTGGTATTGGACCTCAGATAATCCTGAGCCTGAGTCAGGGAATAGTCTGGCGGAAAGTGCAGCAGCTCAACGCTTTTTCGATTCTCCAGCGCCATGCCCAGCGGCAGGAACAAGTACCAGTTGTACTGCCACTTGTCTGGTCCGGAGGCGAGAAGTTTTTGCGCACCGCTGTAGGCCAGGTCTCCCGCGTCCAGCAGTTGGGACAGGGGTTTGTCATAACCGTCTGGCACACCGCTGATCTGCGCGTAGATCACATCGTTGTCATTAGTGACGGTGACTTTGCCGGTGTAGCCATCGCGCTGCACGCTTTGCGTCAGATAGTGCTCGACGGTCTGTTCCAGCGTCCAGTTGCGATAACAAATGACGTTGCAGTTATTCGGAAATGCGAAGAGTTGGGTGACACGCTCCCGGCTACCCAGCTTGACGTTGACATCGGCCTGAACCATGGCACCAAACGTCAGAGTGGCGAGTGTTGCAGTCCATACAGCGGCTTTCAGCATGCTCATATCCTTTTTGGCAATCTGCCCCGAGGTTTGGGGTTGCTGCAATATTGAAGCAATGTGCCATTACGATTAAATGGGGGCGCGGTAAATATTTATTACCTCTCCCTTTAAGCGTCTCCTATCGATTTATTCAAAGCACGAAACGCTGAACCATGATGTTCAAATCCGTCGCCAGCACTGACAGCGCATTGCTGGCAGCCGTGGTTTGGTGCGCGCCGGATGCACTTTGGGCCGACAGCTCGCGAATGCTGCTGAGGTTACGGTCCACTTCACCGGCTACCTGTGCCTGTTGCTCGGCCGCGCTGGCGATCAGCAGGTTGCGGTCGTTGATGGTGGAGGTTGAGCTGATGATCACGGTCAACGCTTCACCGGTCGCGGCGGCCTGTTCGAGGGTCACGTTGGCTTGCGTCGCCGTGAGCCGCAGCGCCTCGGCGGTCTCCCGAGTGCTTTGCTGAACGCTGTTGATCAGCCCTTCGATTTCCGTGGTTGAGGCACTGGTGCGCTGCGCCAGGGAACGGACTTCATCGGCCACCACGGCAAACCCCCGTCCGGCCTCACCCGCACGGGCGGCTTCGATGGCAGCATTGAGTGCCAGCAGGTTGGTCTGGTTAGCAATCGCGCGGATCACATCAAGGATCTTGCTGATGCTCAAGGTGCGCTCAGCGAGCCCTTCAGCCTGATGCGAAGTGTCCAGCACATTGCCGGTCAGTTCCTTGATCGAGCCAATAGTGTCGGCGAGGCGCGCCTTACCGTTGGCCGCTGCTGCGTTCGACGCAAGAGATTCGGTTGCTGTGTTGCTGGCATTGCTGGCGACTTCCATGGCCGCCTGGCTCATTTGGTTGACCGCCACTGCCGCCTGCTCGATTTCGCTGTTCTGCAGCTTCAGGTTGTCCGCCCCGGATTCGGCGATGCTGCTCATTTCCTGCACCGACTGCGATAGCTGATTGGCCGCCGCGTAGATCTGCTCGATGGTGGTGTGCAGATTGCCGCGCATCTGGCCGAGCATGGTCAACAGCTGAGCCGTTTCGTCCTTGCCTTCGGGGATCGGTTGCGGGCTGAGATCGCCATTGGCAATGGTACTGGCAATCTTCAATGCCTGGCGGACCGGACGAATGATGCTGACGCTCAAACGCCAGGCCAGTAACAAGGTCAGGGTCAGTACCGCCACGATGGCACTTAGCGCGATAATCCGCGTTTGGGCGTAACTGGCACTGGCATTGTCGACTGCAGTCGCTGCACTTTGCTTGTTCAGTTCGCGCAGCAGTTGCACCTGCATGTCCATCAGGTCGCCCTGCAAGGACAGCATGGTATTGGCCAGCATGCGTGCGTCTTCAATCTTGCGCTGCTCGATCAGCGCGATCTCGTCATAAAGGCCGGGGATGAACGCTTTATAAGCATCTTGCAAGGCGACGAGGGAATCTCGTTCGGTGCTGTCTTTGACGTGGGCCAGATAATCGGAGAAGCCTTTCTCGGCGTCATTCTTGAGGGTTTCAACGTTGATCTTGCTGGTAACAACCGCGCCGGGGTCGTCCGCATTGGCGATCAGGCGGATGCTTTCGCTGCGCATCTTGATCAGTGTGATCGCCAGCGCATCGGCCATGGCGATGCTGGGCAGCGAGCCACTTTCCACGGTTTCACCTTGCTTGCGGATCTCTTGCATCTGGAACAGGCAGAACGCCCCTAGTCCGATGGTGAGCAGCGAAGTGATTCCGAAACAGAGCACCAGACGCTGAGTGATTCTGAAGCGGCGCAGGACAGTAGTAGCCCCGGAACGTCGGCGGAAAATGGCAGGTATTAACTTTTTCACGGCAGGCAACCCAGTCGATAGAAACATCGGAGACTGGGTTATAGGGCAGTTGTGTGATGTCTTTGTGACATCGCGTAAGTTAGCGATGAACAGAGGTTTGCAGAAACTGCTGCGAACGCAGATTCCTTTGTGCGCCCCGCTCAAATGCACTATTGAACCTGTAGGACCGGCTTTAGCCGGGAGGACGCCTGGATATTCACTGAACTCCGTCGGTAGACATACCGCCCTCCCGGCTAAAGCCGGTCCTACAAGATCACTATTACGCTAGCAGGCCAACATAGAATTCCCGTGAGGAAATCGCGTCAGGGCTAAAACACCAACTTGTACCCAATAAATGCCAGCATGATCGCCAGACACGGACGCAGGATGTCATCCGACACCCGGCCCGCAAGATGGCTGCCCAGATAAATTCCTGGCAACGAACCCAGCAGCAGGAAGCCGAGAATCCCCCAGTCCATGTTGCCCATCCCTGCATGGCCCAGACCTGCAACCAGCGTCAGCGGCACGGCGTGGGCGATTTCGGTGCCGACCAGACGGCGGGTGGCGAGGAAGGGGTAAAGGATGAACAACGCCACGGTGCCCAGTGCGCCAGCGCCAATCGAGGTCAGGGCAACCATGGTGCCGAGAATCAGGCCGGTGAAGACCGTGAGCGCATTCAGGCTCTTGCCGCTGGGGTTATAGCTGCCGCCTGCACGATTGTGGGCGAACGCGAGCAGACGTTTCTTGAAGAACACCGCTGCGGCAGTCAGCAACAGAACAATGCCCAAGGCCTGCTTGATAACCGCGTTCATGGCATCCGGCGCGGCGTGCAGGGTGCTGAGAAACCATAGCGTCAGCAGCACTGCCGGGACGCTGCCCATGGTTAGCCAGCCAGTGATTTTCCAGTCGATGTTGTCGTTTCTTTTATGAACCCACACACCGCCGGATTTGGTAATGGCTGCATAGAGCAGGTCAGTACCAACGGCCGTCGCCGGGTTAACCCCGAACCACAACAGAATAGGCGTCATCAGCGAGCCGCCGCCCACGCCCGTCATTCCGACGATGAAACCCACTACCAGACCCGCAACAACCAAACCCAAGCCACCAAAATCCATTACTGCATCTCACAACAAAAAGGGCGACTGCCAGAAAAAAACAGGCGGCAGCATAACGACGTTTTTAATAACGCCTTATATCGATACGGTCTATCGATATATCTTTATTGGTGCTTAATGGAAGCAGTTGTTTGTCGGGCTTATCGCGTAGCGGACATCAGACCCCCTGGGAGTGCACGCTTAGTGACGAGAGGGCTGTGCGCGGTGAATCAGGCCTGGCGCCTCGCGAACAAGTCCGCTCCTACCGGTTGGCGCGGTGTGAGGTAGGAGGCAACTTGTTGGCGAGAGGGTTGTACGCGGTGAATCAAGCCTGGCGCCTCGCGAACAAGTTCGCTCCTACCGGTGGCGCGGTGTGGGGTAGGAGGCAACTTGTTGGCGAGAGGGTTGTGGGCGGTGAATCAAGCCTGACGCCTCGCGAACAAGTTCGCTCCTACCGGTTGGCGCGGTGTGAGGTAGGAGGCAACTTGTTGGCGAGAGGGCTGTGCGCGGTGAATCAGGCCTGGCGCCTCGCGAACAAGTCCGCTCCTACCGGTGGCGCGGTGTGGGGTAGGAGGCAGCTTGTTGGCGAGAGGGGTTACGCGGTGAATCAGGCCTGGCGCCTCGCGAACAAGTTCGCTCCTACCGGTTGGTGCGGTGTGGGGTAGGAGGCAACTTGTTGGCGAGAGGGTTGTACGCGGTGAATCAAGCCTGGCGCCTCGCGAACAAGTTCGCTCCTACCGGTTGGCGCGGTGCGAGGTAGGAGGCAACTTGTTGGCGAGAGGGTTGTACGCGGTGCATGAGACAGGACGCCATCGCTGCCGCGCGCTTCTCGAAGTGAGTCTGGTTAACGGCCGAAATGCGCAAACCGACCGGTAAAGCGTTTGGCCAGCGGAAAGGCCAGATCCCCATGCTTGCTCGTGGCTAACCCCAGTTCGCCAAGCGCCTCGGCGAGTTTCACGGCTGCGGCGACACCATCAACCACGGGCAAACCCGTCAGTTCACTGACCAGCCCCGGCAAGTCCGCCATGCCACCGCAACCGAGAATAATAGCCCCCGCACCTTCGCTATCCCGGGCCTGTATCGCCTGTTCTGCAATGCGCTCTGCCAACGCTTGCTCACCCATGCTTTCCAGCTCAAGCACCGGCACATCGACGCAACGCACCGAGGTGCAATGTTCGGTCATGCCGTAATTGCGCAGCAGGTGCTCGGCGATGATCCGGGTGCGCGTCAGCGTCGTGACCACAGCAAAGCGTGTGCAGATAAGGCTGGCGACATGAAAGGCCGCTTCGGCAATGCCGATCACCGGACCGCGCGCCAACTCCCGTGCCGCCAACAGGCCTGGGTCGCCGAAGCAGGCGATGATGTGCGCGTCGTATCCCGCGGCGACGCCTTTGCGGACTTCTTCGAGCACACCCACGGCTGCGATGGCTTCGTCGAAATGGCCCTCGATGGATTCCGGGCCAGAATCAGGGCAGCAGGCGATGATTTCTGTACCGGGGCGCGCCACTGCGCGTGCGGCGCGTCCGATGCTCGCCGTCATGCTCTGGCTGGTGTTGGGATTGATGACCTGGATTTTCATGTAAGGCTCGACTCGCGGATCAACGCTTGAAAATGGTTTTGAAGTCCGGCTCAACCGGCGTCACCTGATCGACCTGCAAGCTGGCGCGGATGCTTGCCAGATGCTTGCCCATCCATTGCGCAGCCGAAATGCCTTTGCCTTCTTCGAGCAACCCAAGCAGTTCCTCATGATCGCCACAGTCACAGCCAACACTGTGCCGTGAACCGTAAACCGCGATGATCAGCGATGAGCGGGTGGTCAACTGGGCAACCTGTTCGGTCAGCACCTGATTGTCGGCCAGTGCGATTAGTTGCACATGAAAGCGCGCAGACAATTGAATGGCGCGGCTGTGCAGGCCTTCGCGCTGGGCCTCGTGCTCCTGATCGACCAGTGTGCGCAGCGTCTTCAGTTGCGCGGCATCAATCTGCTCGGCCACGGCAGGCATCAGAGCAGGCTCGATCAACTGGCGGGCGGCGAACACATCCTGAGCTTCTTTAGCGGTCGGCTGAGCGACTTCGGCTCCGCGATTGGTGCGCAAGGTCACCAGTCGCTCCAGTGCCAGCCGCTGCAGGACTTTGCGAATACCGGTCCGGCTGATGGCAAACACTTCAGCCAAGGCATCTTCCGGCAGGCGAGTGCCCGGCAACAACCGGTGCTCGACGATGGCTTCAAGAATGTCCTGATAGATCTGTTCATCGCGACTCAGCGTTGAATCGCTCATGGCAGGGCTGGCGAGGAAGAGAGGATTCATAAGGCCGCTTTAACCGGTGAGTGTGGGGATGATCGTATACAAACTCTATGCGGTTTGCCATCACTCACTTGGCGTACTGCAACACTGATTGTATGCACTGCCAGTGCGCATTCATGCACTTTAATCGCGCATTTGCTGGCTTTTATTGGTATCGATCAATGTCACATAACGCTTCTACTGCCTGCTCTACGAGCCAATTCTTGGGGTTTGGCATGCATCATGCCTTTAAGATCGTATACAAATAAAGCCAGCCTCCGTATGCAGTCTCCGGAGCGGCATCGATCAGAGGAGAGTGCGTGCCATGAATCCAGAAACTCCAAAGGGCTACAGCCCTCGCTTGTACAACGAAGATCTTGGCCCGGTTAAGCAGAAGTGGACCTGGTACAACATCTTCGCGTTCTGGATGAGCGACGTGCACAGCGTGGGCGGCTATGTGTTCGCCGCCAGCCTGTTCGCGCTGGGCCTGGCCAGCTGGCAGGTGTTGATCGCCTTGCTGGTCGGGATCTGCATCATTCAGGTCATTGCCAATCTGCTCGCCAAGCCGAGTCAGCAAGCCGCTGTGCCTTATCCGGTCATTTGCCGATTGGCATTCGGTGTGTTCGGCGCAAACATTCCCGCAGTGATTCGTGGTTTGATCGCAGTCGCCTGGTACGGGGTGCAAACCTATCTGGCGTCCAGCGCGTTGGTCATTGTGGTGCTGCGCTTCTTTCCGTCGATGGAAAGTCTTGCTCAGGTGCAATTCGCCGGCCTGTCGTATCTCGGCTGGATGGGCTTTTTGACCTTGTGGGTGCTGCAAGCCATCGTGTTCTGGCGCGGCATGGATTCGATTCGCCGCTTCATCGACTGGGCGGGGCCGGTGGTCTACGCGGTCATGTTCATTCTGGCAGGCTGGATCGTCTGGAAGGCGGGCTGGAGCAACATCAGCTTTACCCTGTCGGAAAAATCCCTGAGTGGCTGGGAAGCATTCGGTCAGGTGGTCATGGCAACGGCGCTGGTGGTGTCGTACTTCTCCGGGCCTACCTTGAACTTCGGCGACTTCAGCCGTTATTGCCGGAGCATGGCTGACGTCAAACGCGGAAACTTCTGGGGCTTGCCGGTGAATTTCCTGGCGTTCTCCCTGGTGACGGTCGTGATCGTCTCCGGCACCTTGCCGGTGTTCGGTGAAATGATTCATGACCCCATCGCCACCGTGGCCCGTATCGATAACACCGTTGCCGTATTGCTGGGTGCATTTGCCTTTGTGACGGCGACCATCGGCATCAACATCGTGGCCAACTTCGTATCCCCGGCCTTCGACTTCGCCAACTGTGCTCCGAGCAAAATCAGCTGGCGTGCGGGCGGTATGATCGCGGCAGTGGCTTCGATCTTCATCACCCCGTGGAACCTGTTCAACAACCCTGAAGTGATCCACTACACCCTGGACGTGTTGGCCGCCTTTATTGGCCCGCTGTTCGGCATCCTGCTGGTGGATTTCTACCTGATCAAAAAACAGTACATCGATGTGGACGCACTGTTCGACGACACCCCGGCTGGCCGTTACTGGTACACCAACGGCTTCAACCCGGTGGCGATCAAAGCCTTGCTGGTCGCGACCCTGATCGGTCTGCTGTTCACCTTCGTGCCGTGGTTCAAGCCGATTGCCAACTTTGCGTGGTTTACCGGTTGCTTCCTGGGCGGCGCGTTTTACCTGGTGCTGGCGCGTCGG
>NZ_JACONW010000204.1 GCF_014357575.1 Pseudomonas folii
CGCTCCCACATACGATCCCATTCCAATTTAAATGAGCAAAATCTTTACTTGAAAACCTCTGCCACTCCTCAGAACTTCCCCTACAACCCCTGACTCCCACGAATCAGGTCATAGGCCCGGCGCGCCAGCGGGTTGACGGTGTTGGGCCTGATCCACAGGTGGTAGGTCACGTCCGGGAGGCGCGGCAGCCCGTCGTTTTCACCCAGCACGCGCATGTCGGGGCCGAGCATTTCCATGCTTCGTGCCGTTACCCCAAGTCCCGCTCGGGTCGCGGCTTTGACACCGATCAGGTTGGATGCGAGATACGCCTGACGCCAGGGGATATTGGCGCGCTCCAGGGCTTCCAGCGCATAACGCCGGTAAATGCTTGGCTCGTCTATCAGGATCAACGGCAGCGGCTCGCCCGGCTCGTGAAGGTACCCGGCAGAACAGATCCACCACACCGGCGATGTGCGCAAGGCAAAGCCTTCGAGGTCCGGATCTTCGCGAGTGGAAATCACCAGATCCACTTTGCCGCGATGCAAATCGTCCATCAGAAACGGGCTGCGGCCGACATCTATTTCCAGCCGCAGGCGGGGGGCTGAACGGGCGATATGGCTGAGGATCGGCGGCAGAATGGTATCGGCGATGTCGTGAGGCGAGCCGATGCGCAGGACGCCACTCAAACTGTCCTCGCGCAGGGCGTTGAGTGCTTCGTCATTGAGCGCCAGCATTTGCCGGGCATGGCGTAGTAACTGGTGGCCCGGTTCGGTGAGCTGTTTCTGGCGGCCCTGCTTCTGAAACAGGCTGACCCCCACTTGCAGTTCCAGACGCTGCATGTGCTGGGTGACGGAGGATTGCGTGCGCGCCAGCTGGACCCCGGCTTCAGCAAAGCTGTTGTGATCGACCACTGCAACGAAGGTGCGTAGCAATTCAAGGTCAAGGGTCGGGCTGGGCGGATTGTTCGGCATGGGACATGGCTCGGTTCATATCAATCAGGTAGCTCAATACATTACGTATTTTTATGTAATGCCGGTCGGTATTTTTCAGAAACTCCATAAGGGCCCCGTTTTACAAGCTTATAGCGTTTTTGCTTAAAGCTGGAATACAGAAAGTTATAACCATATTTGATATTTGAATTTCCGTTAATCGTTGGCGCTACCTAGGATGCCCTCACATCAGGTCGGGGTACGCCGACCGTTAACAGGGAATGATTATGCCGACCACTCGCACGCCAGTTTCTCGTTTGTTGCCCGTCATGCTGGGCGCTTTGGTTTCGTTTACCGTCAGCGGTATGGCCCAGGCCGATGCGACGCTGGACAAAATTGAAGCCAGGCACAAGGTGGTGGTTGGGGTTCTGCTTTCCGGTGGGCCATTCGGCTCCATTGATCCGTCCAGCCAGAAGCCTGAAGGGCTGAACGTCGATCTGGCCGAAGACATCGGCCGCCGTCTGGGCGCTGAAGTGGAGCTGGTGCCGGTCCTGCCTGCCAACCGGGTGCAGTTCCTGCAGCAAGGCAAGGTGGATCTGTTGATCGCCAACATGGAATGGACTGCCGAGCGCGGTCAGATTCTGGGTTCGGTGCCGACGCCTTTCTATCGGGTTGGCGGCACGGCAGCGGTATTGAAGGACAGCAAGATCAATACCTGGCAAGACCTGAAAGGTCAGCCGGTGTGTACCTCCCAAGGCAGCAGCTACGTCAAGCCGCTGACCGAGTTCGGGGCTGAACTGAGGGCGTTCAAAAGCTCGTCGGAATCGCTACTGGCGCTGCGCGGCAACAACTGCGTTGCCGCTGTTCATGACTCCACCCTGATCAATCCACTGTTGGCCAGCAATCCTGAATGGAAGGACTACCGCGCCATTTCCCCGGAACTCAACCCGGCACCGTCCGTGATCTGGACCCGTCAGGGCCAAACCGACACCCAGGCCAGGCTCGACACCATCGTCAAGGACTGGCACCGCACCGGCTTTCTGATCGAGGCCGAGAAGCGCCACAACATCACCCCGGCATCGCCTGCGCTGGTTGAGCTGCACGCGCAGTTCAAGGGGTAACGATTCGATTTGTTGACCCTTTGTGGGAGCGAGGCTTGCCCGCGATGCATGAGACGCGGATGGAAGAGACACCGCGTTATCGTTTATCGCGGGCAAGCACCGCTCCCACAGGATGCACTATTCCAAATGACCGACTTCGGTTACCAAGGAAACACCCATGAACACCTTCTTCACCCTCAAAACCCTCACAGCCCTCGGGCTGGTGCTCTGCGCAGGGCTCGCCCATGCCGACGCGACACTGGACAAGATCCAGCAGCGTCACAAAATCAGCATCGGGGTGATTCTCAGTGGCCCGCCATTTGGCACCATTGACCCAACCACCGGTGCGCATCAGGGCTACAACGTCGAGCTGGCCAAAGGCATTGCCGAACAGTTGGGCGTCGAGCTGGAAACGGTCTCCGTGCTGGCACCTAATCGTGTGCAGTTCCTGCAGCAGGGCAAAGTCGATCTGTTGATTGCCAACATGCAGTACACCGATGAGCGCGCCGGGATTCTCGATTATGTGCCGACCCCTTATGAAGAAGTCGGCGGTGCAGCACTGATTCGCAAGGGCGCGGGCATCAGCAAGTGGGAAGACCTCAAGGGCAAGCCGGTGTGCGTGTCCCAGGGCAGCAACTTTATCAAACCATTGCAGGAAACCTACGGCGCGCAAATCAAGGCGTTCCGCAGCCAGTCCGAGTCGCTGTTGTCCTTGCGCGGTAACGGATGTGTCGCGGCGGTGCACGTCAGTCCAACCATGCATGCGCTGCTCAGCGAAGACGAGTGGGCCGATTATTCGACCCCTTTGCCGACCGACCTGATCCCGTCCAACTCGGTGATCTGGATCCGCAAGGGCGAACATGACGTGCAAGCCAGACTCGACGCCATTGTGCGTGACTGGCACCGCAGCGGCTGGTTGATCGAGGTCGGCGAACGCACCGGCATGGCACCTTCCCAGGCCTTGCGCGATCTGCATGAAAAATTCCGCAATGCCGTGCCATTGGCCGTCAAACAATGAGTGCTGCCCTGTTAGAGGCGTTGCAGCAGCTGCTGGGCGCCAGCCATGTGCAGAGCGGCGAACACGCTGCGCCGCAACTGACCGACAAACAGGGCAGCTATGTCGGGCGGGTGGTGGCTATCGTGCATCCGGCCGATACCGAACAGGTCGCAGCGGTTGTGCGCCTGTGTGTCGCCCATGAAGCGCCGATTGTGGTGCAGGGCGGCAATACTGGATTAATGGGCGCGGCGACACCGGATTCCAGCGGTACAGCGGTGTTGTTGCTGCTTGATCGTCTGAATTGCGTGCGCGCTGTCGATACCGACAACGACACGTTCACCGTCGAGGCCGGTTGCATCCTGCAAAACCTGCAGGACGTGGCGCGCAACGCGGACCGTCTGTTTCCGCTCAGCCTGGGTGCAGAGGGCAGCTGCACCATCGGCGGCAATTTGGGCACCAACGCGGGCGGCACTGCGGTGCTGCGTTATGGCAACACTCGGGAGTTGACTCTGGGGCTGGAAGTGGTGACCGCCGAAGGAGAAATCTGGCATGGCCTGCGCGGTTTGCGTAAGGACAACACCGGCTACGACTTACGTGATTTGTACATCGGCAGTGAGGGCACTCTAGGCATTATCACCGCTGCGACCTTGAAGCTATTCCCTTTGCCCAAAGCGCAGGCGACAGCCTTTCTGGCGTTTGAGTCGCTGGATCAGGCGGTGAGCTTTCTGTCCCACGCGCGTGCTGGATTTGGCGCAAGCCTGACGGCTTTCGAATTACTGACGGCGGATTGCCTGGCGCTCTTGCGCGAACAATTTCCTGACGGCCCACAACCATTTTCCAAGGCAGCGCAACCCTGGTTTGCACTGTTGGAACTGTCGGATAACCACAGCGAAAGCCATGCCCGGCAATCTTTTGAAGAGGTGTTGGGCGCTGCGTTCGAACGCGATTTGCTGGCCGACGCGTTGATCGCCGAAAGCCTCGCCCAGAGCGAAGCCCTGTGGCTGCTACGCGAGAATATGAGTGACGCGCAGAAACGCGCCGGTCGCAACATGAAGCACGACATCTCCGTGCCAATCTCCCGTGTGGTCGAGTTCGTGGCGCACACCGATGCCTTGCTGCAGAAGCATTTCCCCGGTGTGCGCAACTTCACCTTCGGCCACCTGGGCGACGGCAACCTGCATTACAACGTGGCCCATCCGCTGGATTCGACGGTTGAGGCGCATATGGCCAATTACGCCGCTTTAAGTGCGCTGGTGCATGACTGTGCCCATGCCTTCGGCGGCTCGATCAGCGCGGAGCACGGCATCGGTCAGCGCAAGTTGCAGATGCTGACGCACTACAAAAGCCCGGTAGAGCTGGACCTGATGCGTCGCATCAAGCAGGCGCTGGACCCGAAAAACCTGCTCAACCCCGGCAAAGTCCTGATGGTTGGCGAACAGGGAGAAGCGCCATGAGTGTGCGTCTGTCAAAACGCGTGCAACGCGTCACGCTGTCGGCCAATGCCGCGGCCAAATCCCGTGTCACCGCCTTGCGCGAAGCGGGAGTCGATATTCTCGACCTGACTACCGGTGAGCCGGATTTCGATACCCCGGAACACATCAAACAGGCCGCCTATGCGGCGATTGCGGCGGGCGACACCAAGTACACCGCGACCCCCGGCGTAAAAGCCTTGCGTGATGCCGTGCAGCGCAAACTCAAACGGGAAAACCGTCTGGACTACACGCTGCCCTCCATCGTGATCGCCAATGGTGCCAAACAGATTATCTATAACGCCTTCGCTGCGACCCTGGATGACGGTGATGAAGTGCTGGTGCCGGTACCGTATTGGCCTTCTTTCCCTGACAGCGTACGTTTCAGTGGTGGCGAACCGGTGTTCATCGAATGTCCGTTGGAGCAGGGCTGCAAACTGACGCCGTCCCAACTGGAGGCCCACATCACTGAGCGCACCCGCTGGTTGATTCTTAATGGCCCGGGCAACCCCAGCGGCGCGGTGTACAGCGAAGCCGAGTTGCTGGCGCTGGCCGAGGTGTTGCGCCGCCATCCTCAGGTCCTGGTGCTGCTCGACGAGCTGTATGAACACATTCGGTTTGATGACCGTCAGGCGTTGAACCTGCTCAACGTCGCGCCTGATCTGCAATCGCGTTGCCTGCTGGTGGGTGGGGTGTCCAAAACCTATGCCATGACCGGTTGGCGCATCGGCTTTGGTGCCGGGCCGCAAGAACTGACTACTGCCATGACGGTCGTCCAGTCCCAGTCTACCTCCGGCGCATCGTCGGTGGGGCAGGCCGCTGCATTGGCGGCATTTGAAGGTGGTCTGGGTTTCCTGCCGGAGCAAGTCGCGGCTTATCACCAGCGTCGCGATCTATTGGTTGCTGCGTTGCGCGATGTGGATGGCTTACAGGTGCTGGAGCCACAAGGCGGATTCTTTGTGTTTGTCCGCTGCGCCGGTTTGCTCGGTCGTTATCGTCCGGACGGTCAGCGCATTGATAGCGATGCCGATGTGGTCGACTGGCTACTTGAGTCGGGCGTTGCTGGCGTTGCAGGAAGTGCTTATGGACTGTCGCCTTGGTTCCGCCTGTCGATTGCCACTGCAACGGCCAGCGTTGCCGAAGCCGGGCGACGCATCGCCGCGGCCTGTGCACGTTTGCAAAGCGAGGTCCCCGCATGAGCAATTGGCTGGAACTGTTTGTGCACTGGACCGCCGGGTTCGGACTCAACTACAACTTCTTGCTGGATGCCTACCAGCGCGGCTCCATGCTGGACGGTGCGCTGACCACTTTGTTGCTCTGTGCATTCACCATTGTCGGCAGTTTGCTGGTCGGGGTGCTGCTGGCGGCAATGCTCACCTCGGGCAAAGCCTATCTGGCCACTCCGGCGCGAATCTTCATTGAAGTCACCCGCAATACGCCGACGCTCGTCCAGTTGTATTGCGCGTTTCTGGTGCTGAACATGCTGCTGACTCAGGCAGTCGGCGCGGCGAACCCGCTGACGCCGTTTGCCTGGGTGGTGATCGTAATTTCCCTGCACAAGGGCGCGTTTCATGCCGAAGCATTACGCGCCGGTATCGAGGCAGTGCCGTCGGTCACCATGGAAGCCGCCAGCTCGCTGGCATTCAGCAGCCGTCAGTTGCTGTGGAATGTGCAATTGCCGCTGGCGCTACGGTTTGCCTTACCGTCGCTGATCAACAATCTGATTGATCTGGTGAAAATGACCGCAGTGGCGTCGGCCATTGCCGTCGGCGACATCACCTATGCGGCGATCATGATCTGGACCCAGAGCGACAACGTGCTGGAGCTGATGATTCTGATTCTGTCGTTCTTTGGCTTGCTGAGCTTTGTCGTCAATTGTGTAGGCCGCGCCCTTGAAACGCGCCTGAGGATGCCCGGTTATGGCCACTGATTCTTCCACCGCAGCGTTGCCGCTGACCTGGCAACGTCGCCGCATGGGCAAGCTCCTTCTGGCTGTGCTGGCAGTGGCGTGGCTGATTTTCGCGGCGCCGCAAAGCCCGGTGTTCATGGCCTTGGTGCAATGGTCGCCCGCATTGGCCAAGGGCTTCGGACAGAACATTCTGATCAGCCTGGTGGCGATTGGTCTGGGCACCGTCGCCGGGCTGTTGATCGGTGCGCTTGCCTTGTCGCCCAGCTGGATATTGCGCCTGCCTGCGCGGATATGGGTGCAGATTTTCCGCAACGCGCCCTGGCTGGTGCTGATCTATTTCACGACGTATGTGTTCCCGTTCGAGATTCACATTGGCAGCTCTTACATTTCGTTTCCTGACTGGGTCAAGGTCACCATCGGCCTGGCATTGCCTGCCAGCGCCAACGTCGCGGAAATCTTCCGCGGCGCTATTGGCTCGATCCCCAGCACGCAGTGGGAAGCCGCGCGTTCGCTGGCGTTCACTCGCGGGCAGATCTTCACGTCGATCATCCTGCCGCAGTGCTTCAAACGCATGTTGCCGCCGTGGATGAATCTTTATGCGGTGATCACCATGGGCACGGCGCTGGCTTCGCTGGTGGGTGTGCACGACGTGATCGACACCGCGCAGATCGCCAGTAACACCGTGAATCAGACCGGTTTCACCGTGCTGATTTACCTGAGCCTGTTGGCGCTGTTTTTTGCCTACTGCTATCCGATTTCACGCTTGACTCAACGTCTGGAGCGCCGTTATGCCTTCTACTGATACAGCTCCCACTCCTCTGGTCAGCCTGCGCGATCTGCATTTGTCGTTCGGCACCAATCATGTCCTCAAAGGTATTGATCTGGAGGTGCAACGGGGCCAGGCGGTGTCGATTATCGGGCCTTCAGGATCGGGTAAATCGACCATTCTGCGCTGCATCACCGGTCTGCTGCAGACCCAG
The DNA here is from genome assembly GCF_014357575.1 of Pseudomonas folii. Taxonomy (GTDB): domain Bacteria; phylum Pseudomonadota; class Gammaproteobacteria; order Pseudomonadales; family Pseudomonadaceae; genus Aquipseudomonas; species Aquipseudomonas folii. The sequence goes on from NZ_JACONW010000204.1 coordinate 7,364, forward strand.
CGCGGCACCATCCAGGTCGGCGCAACGGAGGTCAACAAGCTGGCCACCGAGGCCGACCGTATCGAGTTGCGCAAGCGGGTTGGATTTGTGTTTCAGCAATACAACCTGTTTCCGCATTTGTCGGTGCTGGCGAACCTGGTGATTGCCCCGCGCAAGGTGCTCGGTCTCAGCCGAGCCGACGCCGAGCAACAGGCTCGTGCGTTGCTGGCCAAGGTCCGCATGGAACACAAGGCGGAGGCTTATCCCGGGCAGTTGTCGGGTGGTCAGCAACAACGCGTGGCGATTGCCAGGGCGTTGGCCATGCGGCCTGAATTGATCCTGTTCGACGAAGTGACCTCCGCGCTGGACCCGGAAACGGTCGGGGAAGTGCTGACCGTTATTCGTGAGCTGACGGAGGAGGGCATGACCTGCGTGCTGGTCACCCACGAAATGCGCTTTGCCGAAGAAATCAGCGACGTGGTGTATTTCACCGAGAACGGCTTGATCGTCGAACACGGCAGCGCCGACCAGATATTCCAGCGGCCGATCAGCGAGCGTACCCAAGAGTTTCTGCGTCATGCGCTGGGTGATTCCGGTCGCCGTCCGACGGCACAGAATGCCCCGTATGTGTTGAGCAATCTGGGCCGGTACAGCATTTCTGTTTGAGGCTGTAAGAGGACCCCCA
>NZ_JACONW010000205.1 GCF_014357575.1 Pseudomonas folii
AACAGCCAGTGCCCCGGACGGTTCGGTGATCGAGCGGGTGTCGTCGTAAATGTCCTTGATCGCCGCGCAGATTTCATCGGTGCTGACCGTGATCACTTCGTCGACGTAATGCCTGCAGATGTCGAAGGTGTACTCACCAATTTGCGCCACAGCCACGCCGTCGGCGAACAACCCCACCTGCTGCAGCACAACGCGCTCGCCGTAGGCCATGGCTTGTTGCAGGCAGTTGGAATCATCCGGCTCGACCCCGATGACCTTGATCTCCGGGCGCAGGTATTTCACGTAAGCCGCGATACCGGCGATCAACCCACCGCCGCCCACCGGGACGAAAATCGCGTCTAGCGGCCCCTGATGCTGACGCAGAATCTCCATGGCCACGGTGCCTTGCCCGGCAATCGTGTCTGGGTCGTCATAGGGATGGATGTAAACGAAGCCCATTTCTTCGACGAGTTTCAGCGAATGGGCCAGCGCCTCAGGGAAGGAATCGCCATGCAGCACCACTTTACCGCCCCGGGAACGCACGCCTTCCACCTTGATTTCAGGCGTGGTCTTGGGCATCACGATCGTCGCTTCGACGCCCAGGGTTTTCGCCGCCAGCGCCAGACCTTGCGCGTGGTTGCCTGCCGAGGCGGTGACCACACCCCGGGCCAGTTCTTCCGGACTGAGCTGCGCCAGCTTGTTATAAGCGCCACGAATCTTGAACGAGAACACCGGCTGCAAGTCTTCGCGCTTGAGCAGCACCTGATTTCCCAGCCGTTCGGAGAGCTGACGAGCGCCCTGCAACGGGGTTTCCACGGCCACGTCGTAGACGCGGGAGTTGAGGATTTTACGGGCGTAGTGATTGAGCAGGTCAGTCATCGCGTCGGCCCCTTGTAATGGGTGGCGATGCGCTGAGTCTGAGAAGCGAAGAGGGCGGTTTGAATGCTGATCATGTCTGACTCCCGGTTTACTTTTTTAGCCCAGGAGACAAGAAAAACCCGCCTCTTGGGCGGGTTGGGTGCACGCGTCGGCTAACCCGCCATGACTGGAATGGCGGTAATAATCTGGCCGACGAAATGCTTGGTTACGTTCATGGCCTGAAGATTATTGCGGATGCTTCGATCAAGTCAAGGCCTGCAATATCTGTCGTAGGACCGGCTTCAGCCGGGAGGAGGCCCGTAAAGTCACTACATCTTCATTGTTATAAATACCGCTTTCCCGGCTAAAGCCGGTTCTGCGGGAGTGGTTGCATCTTCTAAATTACGTTTGCCGAGACTCGTATGTTTAATGATCAAGTCATTTTTCCTTCACCTTGGCACTTTATGGTGAAGGCAGTGGTCAGTGAATGACGTCATTTAAAGAACAGCCAAGAGGGCACGCGTTATGGACGACTATCAAGAAGAACTGCTGGAATACAAAGCGTTTGAACTAGATCCGCCAGAGCCAGCGGATGATGCGACTGAGTTGTGAATGTTTGAGCCGACTCCTGTTCTGTAGGAGCTGCCGAAGGCTGCGAAAGCAATCTTCCTGACATACCGCTATCGCAGCCTTCGGCAGCTCCTACCGGGTGAGCGTTGCAGAATTAAACACTTCAACCCTGCCCACGCTGGCTACGCCGAAACTCCCCGGGCGTCTGGCTCGTCCAGCGCTTGAATGCTCGTTGAAACGCTTCGGCAGATGCGAAGCCGAGCAGGTAGGCAATCTCCCCGAATGCCAGATCGGTGTCGCGTATATAGGTCATCGCCAGATCACGCCGTGTGTCGTTGAGGATATTGCGAAAGCCTGTACCTTCCTCGGCCAGTTTGCGCCGCAAAGTCCAGGCCGGCAGTTTCAGTCTGGCAGCAATTTCCTCCAGATCCGGTTCCCTTCCCCCATTGAGTAAAGGCCCGAGCAGACGAGTGATGCGCTCTCGCAAGCTGCGGGTTCGGGTCAGTTGCTCAAGTTCCTTTTCACACAGCTGCAGCAGATGGGTCCAGGTACTGGGGCAATGCTGCGGGTTGCGCAGGCTCAACGTGTGCTGGTTCAGACGCAGCTGATTGGTGGCGGCGGCAAAGGCAATGGGCTGGAGGCTCAGGTCGGCATAATCGGTGGCATAGTCGGGCGCATCAAACTCAATCTCGATCTTTTCCGCACGCACTTCAGTTTCGCTGAGGCTGGAAAGTTGCTGCAGCCAGCTGGCGATAATCGAGTCCACCACGAAGCGGTTATAGCTGTTGTAGGGGCTGATCGAATAGAACCTCAACCAGGCACCTTCGGCGTCCTCGTGAAAATTCGACTGGCCGCGATAATTGGAACCGTACAGCGCTTCAAAGCGGATCAGCGTACGCGCGGCCTCGCGAACGGTAGGGGCTTGCGCCGCGGTCACACCTGCAAGACCGCACTGGCTGATGTGGCTCAAACGACCCATGCGCAAACCAAGGCCAGGCTGCCCGGTGAGTTGAATCGCGGCATGACCCAGGCGCATGTAACGCGGAATGGACAAACGCGCCTCGGCTTCGGCCAGTCTTGCCTGATCCAGACCATACTGCTCCAGCAATGGTTGCGGATCTTGCCCGAAACTGCGCACCGCATTGGCCAGACTGTGAACAAACCCCACCGACAGATCACCAAGACGAGTGGGCGATGGGGTCATGTTCATAACCAGATATTGATCAGGCGCGCGCCCAGGTGGACCTTGTCATCCGGCGATGGCTCGACGATGTGCTGGCCGTCGCGGCTGGCGAAACTGTGTCCCGAGCTGCCTTGATCCCACAACTGGCCACGCATGAACACACTGACCCCTGCTCTCGCGGTGCTGAGTGGCGCGTGGCTGGTCAGGGTCAGACGTTGCCACGCTTCACCCTCGGTAATATTGCCAGTGTTCAGCCCTGTTGCGCCGATCAGGTCCGGCGTGCGATAGCCGCGCCACGGGCTGGCCCAGTGGCCGGTGCCAATGACAAAGGCGGGCACTGCAATCAGCTCGACGCCCAGTTTATTCAGGCTGGCGTAATTGCCGGGGTACCAGCTGTCGCTGCCAATCAATATGCCCAGCTTTCCGGCGGGGGTGTCGAATACATTCAGGTCAGTGGCCGGGTGGACATAACGGCGTTGATAAGCCATTGGAAACAGCTGCCGTTGCGGCTGGCCGATGGGTTGGCCGTCGCTGCCGAACGTCACGCTGCTGTTATAGAGCGGGCCGCTGCCGAGCTTCAGTTTCCCGTTGTCGATGGCCGGTTCAGGCAGCACGATGGAGCCCGCAACCAGCGTGATGCCGAACTCCTTGGCCAGACCACCGAACAGCGTCTGATACTGCTCGGCCATACCGGTGGCTTTCATGCGCAGGTGTGCGTCGTCGAGCCGGTTGTCACCTTTGGCGCTGAGCACTGCCCCGAGGAATTTCAGCGGGTTGCTGAGGGATATCCAGGTCAGCGCCTCATCCATGCTGGCGGCCTGATAAACCTGATTTTTCTCGCCGCTGGCAACCAGCCAGGTGCCCACATGTTCGGGCAGCACGACGATGGTTCGGCTGTTGATCAAACCCTGCTCGCGAGCCTGTTGCAGATAGGCTGCAAGCTTGCGATGCAGGCGCTGGATACTTTGATAATCGGCGGGGAACAGTTCCGGTTGAATGCCGAGCAAATTGCCGCGCTCACCTGGTTGGCCTTCATCGACCACCAGTTTGATTCGCAGGTCGGACAAGTAATGTCCCACAGGGCGCTGCTCGGTCCAGAAGCCGTAGCCGACAAGCGCAGCCGTGAGTACGAAGCCAATGGCAATAGTGAAAAATGTACGCATAGGTAAATTGAAGTGCTGACAATCCCGAGTGGTGGCTGTGTAAGGTTATGTGTGCCGAGACTACGGGAAAACAACGGCTTAACGAACTTTTTTCCATCAATGCAGGGGTTTTCGTCGACGGGTATCAGTTCCATCACCACCGTAAGCAGCGCGCGGCATTGTCAATCGGGCAATACCCCATCGCAAATGTCTTTTCTATTCGCTAGAGTCGGGCCATATCACGTATTGGGCGAGTGTTCAGGGAAGCGTATGTCATCAGAGACCGAGTTTACCGACGAGAAAGTCAAACAGGCCTTGCAGGGCATCATCGTGCCGCCGCAACCCCAGATTCTGGTGGACCTGCAGATCGAGCAGTACATGCCGGACCCCGATCTGGCCGAGATCGCCCGCTTGATCTCTCAAGACCCCGGTATCGCAGGGGCGCTGCTCAAGATCGTCAACTCCAGCTACTTCGGTTTGAGCAACCGGATTTCGTCGATTCAGCGTGCTGTGAATCTGTTGGGCAGTCGTTCGGTGATCAACATCGTCAACGGCTTGTCCATTCGGGGTGGCATGAACGATGAGTCCATCGTGACCCTCAACCGTTTCTGGGACACCGCGCAGGACATCGCCATGACGTGCCTGGCACTGGCCAAACGGCTTGGCTCTCAGGCCGTCGATGAAGCCTACGCCCTGGGCCTGTTCCATGATTGCGGCGTGCCGCTGATGTACAAGAAATTTCCGGGCTACATGACGGTGCTGGAGCAGGGGTACGCAGGTGCCAGTGATCAGCAACGCATCGTCGACGTGGAAAACAAAGCCTTCAATACCAATCACGCCGTAGTGGGTTACTACACCGCCAAGGCTTGGCGGTTGCCGGAACACATGTCAACGACCATCGCCCGGCATCACAATGCCTACGCAGTGTTCAGTGATGACTCGGGGCAGCACAGTCAGGTCAAGAATCTGCTGTCGATTCTGAAAATGGCCGAACACATCTGCGAGTCCTACCGGATATTGGGCAAGGAAAGCGCCGATCACGAGTGGAATTCCATCAGCCACCTGGTACTCGATTATGTCGGCTTGTCCGAGTATGACTTTCAGGAGTTGAAGGCGAATATTCGGGAGTTGGGTGCGCGTTGAGACGCAATGCCTCGTGATGCGCCAAGAGGTTGACCAGCAGGAGCGACCCTGGTGTCCGTGACACCCCGCTGTCGCGCAGCAAACACGAACCTTGTAGGAGTGAGCTTGCTCGCGATAACGGTAGACCCGTTGAGAAGTTATCGTCTGGCCTGACGCTATCGCGAGCAAGCTCACTCCTACAGGATATGAACTTCAATCGATATTGCGGGGCCGCTCTCCAATCAACGCCGCCCCGTCCGGGTACTGACATCTACCCAAACCGCCAATACCAGAATGCTGCCCTTGACGATCATCTGCCAGTAGCTGTCCACGTCGAGCATGGACATGCCGTTATCGAGGCTGGTGATGACCAGCGCACCGAGGAGGGCGCCGTAGACGGTGCCGGAGCCGCCGCGCATGGAGGTGCCGCCGATGAAGCAGGCGGCGATGGCGTCGAGTTCGCCCATGCTTCCGGCAGAAGGCGAACCGGCCGCCAGGCGTGCGGTGTTGACCATGCCGGCGAGGGCGCACATCACGCCCATGATGCCGAAGATCCACAGTTTCACGGCCTGCACGTTGATGCCGGACAGTCGCGTCGCTTCCATGTTGCTGCCCACTGAATAGACCCGTCGGCCGAAGACTGTCTGGGTGGTGACGTAGCTGAATACACCCAGCAAAACTAGCAACAGCAGCACCGGCACGGGGATGCCGTCGTAGCTGTTGAGGGTCTGGACGAATCCGGCCAGCACCGCGCCGATCAACACCACGCGCAAGACGTCTCGCACCAGTGAATGCGCAGCGAGACCGTGGACGGCGCGATTGCGGCGTTGCTTCCAGGTCAGATAGAGCGTGAGTGCGAACAGCACGATGCCCAGCCCGGTGCCAACTGAATGCGGCAGATAGCCTTGCCCGACGTACACCAGTTCCGGCGATACCGGGGCGATGGTCGTGCCGCCGGTGATGCCCAGCAGAATGCCGCGAAACGCCAACATGCCGCCCAGTCCGACGATGAAAGACGGGATGCGCAGGTAAGCGGTCATGTAGCCATTGGCGAGGCCGATCATCAGCCCGCACAACGCGACAAGGCTGAGGTTTGCCAGCAGGGGGATGTGATAGACCACGTCAAGAATGGCCGCCAGTCCACCGAGCAGCCCAAGTAACGAGCCCACGGACAAATCGATCTCGCCACTGATGATCACCAGCACCATGCCGCAGGCAAGAATCCCGGTGATCGACATCTGCCGCAGTAAGTTGGACAGGTTGCGCGGGGTCAGAAATCCACCGTCGGTCTGCCAACTGAAGAACAGCCAGATGACCGCCACGGCGATGACCAGTGCGAGCATTTTGTAGCGTGTGAAGAGCTGTTTGACCTGATTCATCTACGCGGACTTCCGATCATTATTGTTGTTAGGGTCGGCGGTTTGACTGAGTGCTGCGGCGAGTAGCTGTTCCTGAGTGAGGTCGTGGTTGATGAAGTCTCCGCGCAGTTGACCTTCGCCAATGACCAGCACCCGGTCGGAGACACCGAGCACTTCAGCCAGCTCCGAAGACACCATGATGATCGACACGCCCGCAGCCGCCAGCGCTCCCATCAATTTATAAATCTCGTATTTGGCGCCCACATCCACGCCTCGGGTGGGCTCATCGAGAATCAGCACGCGGGGTTTGGTCAGCAGCATTTTTGCCAGAACGGCTTTTTGCTGATTGCCGCCCGACAGGCTGGTGATCGGCAGGAAGGGGCTCGCGGTCTTGAGGTGCATGCGCGAGATCTCCTTGTCGATGCTGTCCAGCTCGGCTTCGGCGTCAATGCGGGTCAGCCTGGAGTAAGCGTCCAGCACTGCCAGGGTAATGTTCTGGCCGACCCCCAGATCAGGAATGATGCCTTGGCGCTTGCGGTCTTCGGGGACCATGCACAGGCCGGCGCGAATGGATTTCAGCGGCGTGTGCGTGTCGATCAGTTTACCGTCCAGCCAGACTTCGCCCTCGTGGCGGCCGGGATAGGCGCCAAACAACGCCGAGACCAGCTCCGTGCGACCGGCGCCGACCAGCCCGGCTATACCGAGTATCTCGCCACGCTTGAGGACGAACGAAATGTCGTCGACCCGTTTGCGTTTCGGGTTGTCGACGTCGTAGCAGGTGACATGGCGCGCCTCGAAAATCACTTCGCCAATGTCATGGGGTTCGGTGGGATAAAGGTTGCTCATTTCCCGCCCGACCATCTGGGTAATGATCCGGGTAATGTCCATGTCTGCCATCGCAGTGGTGGCGATGTGTTTGCCGTCACGGATCACTGAAATGGTGTCGCACACAGCCGCGACTTCATCGAGCTTGTGGGAGATATAGACGCATGCAACGCCCTTGGACTTGAGGTCGCGGATGATATCCAGCAGGACCTCGATTTCCGAGCGGGTCAGCGCTGATGAGGGCTCATCAAGGATCAACAGTCGCGCCTGCTTGTTCAGCGCCTTGGCGATTTCCACCAGTTGCTGATAGCCACCGCCGTATTGGGAAACCGGCAATGAGACATTCATGTCCGGGACTTTCAGCTCGCGCATCAGGGCTTCGGCGCGGCGGGTCATGGCGGGGTAGTTCATACGCCCGCCAAACAATGTCAGCTCATGGCCCATGAAGATGTTCTCGGTCACTGACAGGTCCGGCACCAGGGTCAGTTCCTGGTGAATAATGACGATCCCGGCAGCTTCGGTTTCGCTGATCGACTGCGCCTTGAGCGGCTGGCCGTCCCAGAGGATTTCGCCTTCCCAGGTACCGAACGGATAGACCGCCGACAGCACTTTCATCAGCGTGGATTTCCCCGCGCCATTCTCGCCACACAGTCCGACACATTCCCCGGGCCTGACCTTGATATCAATGCCATTGAGGGCTTTTACCCCGTCGAACGTTTTGACGATGCCATTCATTTGCAGCAGATAGTCGGACATGGCGAGTGCTCAAAATAAGCGAGTGCGGACTGCAG
>NZ_JACONW010000206.1 GCF_014357575.1 Pseudomonas folii
CACTGACGAAATCCACCACATCCACTTTCGCAGCTACCCGTGGTGGGTTCTGAGGCGTGCCCAGATACAGGAAAGCAATCACCTCTTCGTCATCCGCCAGGCCAAAACCTTTGGCGACGAGCGGCGAGCAGGACAGTTCACCCGTGCGCCACACCGCACCCACGCCCAATGCATAAGACGCCAGCAAGACGCTATGGGCCGCACAACCCGCGGTAATCAGTTGCTCAGCCTTCGGCACTTTGTAGTGATCCTGCAAACGGGCAACTACCACCACAACCAACGGCGCGCGCAATGGGCCGAGGCGTGCTTTTTCCAGTGCTTGCGGGGTTACTTCCGATCCGCTGGCCTGCAATGCCTGGGCAAGCAAGTCCCCCATCCGCTCACGGGCTGCGCCTTCCACCGTGATAAAGCGGAATGGCCGCAGCTGGCCGTGATCCGGGGCACGCATGGCCGCGCTGAATAGAATTTCACGCTGGGCTGCATCCGGGGCCGGGTCGATCAATCGTGGGACCGATACACGATTGAGCAATACGTCGAGCGCCTCCATGGGCTACCTCCTTGAAAAATGATGGGCCATTCTAGAGCCTGTGCACACGGATAACGAACGGCTGAGGCAATTACTTACATGCTGCGGCGCACAGGCCACGGTTTACTTGCCGTGGGCCGCAGGTAGAATGGCGCCTTTCCCCGAACTAGTCAGAGTGACTGCATGGCGTTGCCGACCCTTCGCATCATCGGTTTCATTATCGGCATATTCCTGATCACCCTGGCCATCGCCATGGTCGTGCCCATGGTGACCCTGGTGATCTACGATCGCTTTGAAGACCTGCGATCTTTCCTGTGGGCCAGTCTGCTGACGTTCATGGCCGGTCTGGCGCTGATCCTGCCGGGCCGACCGGAACACGTGCATTTGCGGCCGCGGGACATGTATCTGCTGACGGTTTCCAGCTGGATTGTCGTCTGCGTGTTTGCCGCCCTGCCATTTCTGCTTACCCAGCACATCAGTTACACCGACTCCTTCTTCGAAAGCATGTCCGGCATTACCGCGACGGGCTCTACGGTACTTAGCGGCCTGGACACCATGTCGCCGGGCATTCTGATCTGGCGCTCAATGCTCCACTGGCTGGGCGGCATCGGCTTCATCGGCATGGCGGTAGCGATTCTGCCGCTGCTGCGTATTGGTGGCATGCGTCTGTTCCAGACCGAATCTTCCGACCGCTCGGAAAAGGTCATGCCCCGCTCGCACATGGTGGCCAAGTTCATCGTGCTGGCCTACGTCAGCATCACCGCGCTGGGCAGTCTGGCCTTCTGGGCAGCGGGCATGAGCCTGTTCGATGCGATCAACCACGCCATGTCAGCCATTTCCACAGGCGGTTTTTCCACCTCGGACATGTCCCTGGCCAAATGGCCACAGCCGTCAGTGCATTGGGTGGCCATTGTGGTGATGATCCTGGGTAGCCTGCCGTTCACCCTGTACGTCGCAACACTGCGAGGCAACCGCGGCGCGTTGTTTCGGGATGAACAGGTGCGCGGGTTGCTGGGTTTGTTGCTGGTCACCTGGCTGGTACTCGGTGGCTGGTACTGGGCGACCACCGATTTGCCGTGGTACGACGCACTGCGCCATGTGGCCCTGAACGTGACGTCCGTGGTGACCACCACCGGTTTCGCCCTCGGGGATTACAGTCTGTGGGGCAACTTCGCGCTGATGTTCTTCTTCTATCTGGGCTTTATTGGTGGCTGCTCCGGCTCCACCGCTGGCGGAGTGAAGATTTTCCGCTTCCAGGTGGCCTACATCCTGCTCAAGGCCAACCTCAATCAGTTGATCCACCCGCGTGCAGTGCTCAAGCAGACGTATAACGGCCACCGCCTGGACGACGAAATCGTTCGTTCGATCCTGACGTTCTCGTTCTTCTTCACCATCACGATTTGCGGCATCGCCCTGTTGCTGTCGCTACTGGGACTCGACTGGATGACCGCGCTGACGGGCGCTGCAAGTACGGTGTCCGGCGTAGGTCCTGGCCTGGGCGAGACCATCGGCCCAGCCGGTAACTTCGCCACCCTGCCCGACGCGGCGAAGTGGATTCTGTCAGGCGGCATGCTGCTGGGGCGTCTTGAGATCATCACCGTACTGGTGCTGTGCATTCCGGCATTCTGGCGTCACTGATCGTAATGGCGTTTAATGTCAGCTGACGCAAAAGCCAGCTGGCATTAAACCCAATAGCGCCAACGATCAGGAACTCCAGCCATGGAAACCACCAAGTCGTTTACCCGCTTCGCCGATTTCTACCCTTACTATCTACAGGAGCATCGCGACAGCGCTTGCCGTCGCCTGCACTTCGTCGGCACCAGTCTGGTTATTTTCCTGCTGGCCTTTGTGATTGGCAGCGGCAGTTGGGGCCTGATCTGGCTCGTACCGCTGGCGGGATATGGCTTTGCCTGGGTTGGCCACTTCTTCTTCGAAAAGAACCGCCCCGCTACATTCAAGCATCCGCTTTATAGCCTGCTGGGCGATTTCGTGATGTACCGCGACATGCTGACGGGCAAAGTGCCGTTCTAGACCACCGGCTCGCTGGCCTCAAGTTCTTCTTCGACAGGCACTTCATCGCGCTGAAGATGAGCATCCGCGAGCCGAAACAGCTCAATAGTGCCGTCCAGATGTTCGATCAACGCGGTACAGGATTCGACCCAGTCCCCACAGTTGAGGTATTCCACGCCCCCGACCCTGCGCATCTCGGCGTGGTGAATATGCCCACAGACCACACCATCCAGGCCGCGCTTGACGCACTCGTGGGCAATGGCTTCCTCAAAGTCGCTGATGAAGCTGACAGCAGTCTTCACCTTGTGCTTGAGATACGCCGATAACGACCAGTAACCGTAGCCATACTTCGCCCGCCAGTGGTTCAGCCAGCGGTTGAGGGTCAGGGTGAATTCATAGGCCGAGTCACCCAGAAATGCCAGCCAGCGGTGGTAGCGGGTGATGACGTCGAACTGGTCACCATGGATAACGAGAAAACGACGCCCGTCAGCCGTGACGTGCTCGGCTTCATCCACCAGTTGGATGTTGCCCAGAATCAGTTTCGAGTAGCGACGCAAAAACTCATCATGGTTGCCGGTGACATAGATCACCTCGGTGCCGCGCTTGCTCATGGTCAGCAAGCGGCGGATCACATTGGTATGAGCCTGGGGCCAATACATGCCGCTGCGCAGCTTCCAGCCATCAATGATGTCGCCGACCAGATAGACCTTGTCGGCCTCGTAGCCTTTGAGGAAATGTGACAAGTGTTCCGCCTGGCAATCCCGTGTGCCCAAATGCACATCGGAAATCCACAAAGTGCGAACGCGTTGCTTACGGCTGGGTTTGGCAAGCTGAGCACTGGTCATGAACCATCTCCTGCTGGGTTTGCATGAGAATGCCCGGTGCCGGTTAATCGAATGTGACGGGGTTGTGGCAATGTCATGACAATGAACAGGAATAGTTGAACTGAATGCTTCAAGACGGGCGCTGGTAGACTGCCCTAGCGCCCCTGACACACGCTGTCTGGCGACAAACGATGGACCTGTAGGTGCTCGTGCGCTCCTACAGGTCAAATAGCCATTTCATGTTTGATAAGAGCTGCCCAGTAAGGAACTCCATGACTCCCCGCTCCGCCCTTGGCGCCTTGCATATCGGCGCATTGATGTTTGGCCTGACAGGCGTATTCGGCAAACTGGCCAGCGCCTCACCCTCCGTCATTGTGTTCGGGCGCGGAATATTCGCAGTCATTGCCCTGGCGTTCTTCGCCCGCTTTGCCAGCAAGACTGCATGGAAAACCTTGCAGCGCGCCGACTGGGCGAGACTAGCCCTGGCAGGCGTGCTGCTGGCCGCGCACTGGGTGAGTTTTTTCATTGCGGTAAAAGTTGCCGGTGTCGCTGTCGCCACGCTGGGCTTTGCCAGCTTTCCGGCCTTCACCGTGATACTCGAAGGGCTGCTGTTTCGGGAACGCATCCGCAGCAATGAAATCATTCTGGTGGTACTGGTCAGTGTCGGACTGGTGCTGGTGACCCCCGAATTCAATCTGGCCAGCGAGGCCACCAGCGGTCTGTTATGGGCGGTTTTTTCCGGGCTGACCTTTTCGTTGCTGTCGCTGGTCAATCGCGTCAGCTCGAAAACCGTCCCGCCGGTGCAGGCGGCGCTGTATCAGAACCTGATCGTCGCCGCTTGCCTGCTGCCGGTGGCCGCGCCTGAGCTGGGCAGTGTTCCGGCGCTGGACTGGTTGTGGATAGGTCTGCTGGGCGTATTCTGCACCGGTCTGGCTCACAGCCTGTTCGTGGCCAGCCTGGCAGTGATCAAGGCGAGAACCGCCGCGGTAGTGTTTGCAATGGAGCCGGTTTACGGCATCACCTTCGCCTGGCTGCTGTTCGCCGAAATCCCCACGTTGAGCATGCTGCTGGGAGGCGCACTGATCATCATCGCCATTGTGGTTTCCGGCCTGATGAGCAGTAAGACAAAACTTCAGGCCGCCACGACTCACTGACCCGGCGTCGTCTTGTCGTTGTGCCCAAGATCACGCTGAGGATCAATCTGATCGCGAACCCGCTGTTTGAGTGTCTTCGCCTCGGGGAATCCACCATCGGCCTTGCGCTCCCATAGCTGCACTCCGTCACAGGTGATGATGAATACACCGCCAGTGCCGGGTTGCAGAGAGACCTTGCCAAGGTCATCGGAAAATGTACTGAGCAATTCCTGAGCCAGCCATGCTGCGCGCAATAGCCACTGGCATTGCGTGCAGTAGGTGATGACGATTTCAGGTTTTACGGTAGACATGGAAAGGGTCTCAGGGACTAACTACAAATTGAATTAACAGCGGTTCTGTTGGAGCGAGGCTTGCCCGCGAAGAACGATAATGCGGTCTGTCTGACTTACCCAGTCGCCCGGTTCGCGGGCAAGCCTCGCTCCAACAGCATCACTGCCTGCTTCGCGACAGCTTGGTACCATTAACACTGTGGTGGCTCCTACAAACCAGCCAACAAATCGCGAGCCGTCTGTTGATGTTCTTCATCAGATTCATCGATCACCTGCTGCAGCAGCTCGCGAGCGCCCTCGATATCACCTTCATCGATCAGTACTTGAGCCTGATTGACTTTACTCAGCGGGACGTCTTCGAGATCGAGCAGGTCGAATTCGCCTGATTCATCCATAAAGCCATCCAGGAATGAGTCGTCCAGAGCGTCACTGTTTGACTCGATGATCCCCTCCTCTTCGGGAAAATCGCTGAGGAAGCGATCATCCGGAATTTCCTCTACGCCGGGCAGCTCGGTGAGATTCGAAGAGAACTCGGGCTCCTGAACCGGTGCATCCTCTTTCGGCGCTTCAGTTCGCGCAGCCATTGGCTTGTCGAAGGGATCCACCAAATCCCAGTCGGCATCCATCGACAAATCATCGAGGTTCAGCTGGAAATCATCAAAAGCAGGTTCAGGGTGGAGCGCTGCGGCAGCACTCTCATCAAGCTGGGCAGGCTCCTCCTTCGCAACTTCGGCCGCAACGATTGCTGCCGCTACGGGCGCTGCAGCAAGTACCGTCGGCATCTCGCCGGAAGCTTGCTCGGCAGGTTTGAGCTGTGGATAACGTGAGCGGATTTGCTGAACCTGTTCAGCCTCCACGCCATTCTCCAGAGCAAGCTGTTCTTCCTGAGCAAAACCTGCCGAGTCACCCTGCTCTGCCAGTAACTCGAGAATACGCACACGAATGTCCGTTCGCTCGGGCTGCTTGGCCAACGCATCGCGCAAAATTCCCATGGCCTCGGCAAACCGCCCATAGGCGATGTAGATGCTGACGCCATCCAGCGCATCGGTACTGCCTGCGGCTGGACGGGCCGGAGCCGGGCGTGAAGGTGCCGGAGCCGTGGCAACAGGCGTGGTCACTCTGGCAGCTACGGCTGGTGTGTCATAAGTGGGTACAACGGGCTCACGGACCGGGTTGCTCGGGGCTGGATCGACCACGGCTGGCTTGCGTGCGGATTGCTTGCGACGGTTACGTTGCACCGACCAGGCAAGCACGAGCAGCAAGAGCAGAATCGCCAGAGCCCCCACCAACAGCGGTGAGGTCAGGAAAGAATCACTCTGCGGCTCTGGACCGGCCGTCGGCGCTGCAACAGGCGCGTCGCCCGGCGGTGCTGCGACCGGAACGGGTTGTGCCGAGGCAGCACGACTTTCCGCCAGCTCGGTTTGCAGGCTGACTATCTGCTTTTCCTTGCCATCCATGGACGCCTGCATGCCCTGTAATTGGAGGCGCAGATCCTCCACGGTCTTGGTCAGCAGCTGATTTTCGATGGCTGAAACGGCGAGTTGTTCAGCGCCTCGCTGGGCCTCGGCAGTTGGTTGCAGGGCGGCGGCTGTTGATGCGGGTGCCGGATTACTGTTGGGCAAGACCGCTGCGTCAGGCAGCAACAAACTCTGCCCGACTTTCAGCGCAGTGCTGTCGCCGTTAGGAAAGGCCTGTGGATTGAGCGCCTTGATCCCGTCAGCCAGTCGCCCTGCCGAAGCACCGGCGCCCGTACCCTGCATGCGTCGGGCAATGGAATTCAGGGTATCGCCGCCCACTACAGAGTAACGCTTACCTTCCAGTGCCACGGGTGGCGCAACCGGCATTCGTGACTGCTCGGAACCCGGCGTCGCAGACGACCGGGGCCGTCCCGCCACCGCAGCACGACCTTCCGCAGAGGTCGCCGGGTCCAGCAGCAACGTGTATTCATGTAGCATGTCGCCGCCTGGCCGTATGACTTGCACCAGGAACTGCAAGTACGGCTCGGTGACCGGTTTGCTCGACACCACGCGAATCACGCCACGATTACCGCGAATGATCGGTGTGAAACGGAAATCATTGAAGAAGAACACCCGATCAACACCCGCGCGGGCAAACTCTTCGGGTGAAGCCAGCCTCGCGACGATGTCATCCGCGCTCAGGCCTGCTGTTTCAACCAGTTCGATTTCAGCGTTCAGCGGCTGATTAAGGGCCGAGTGCAGGGTGATGTCGCCCATGCCCAATGCGGACGCCAACGTCGAATACAACATCGATGCCGAAGATAAAGCCGCAACTATCAAGCCGCGACGTAAAGCGGTCCTGGCAAAACCTGATCGTGTAGCCGCCGGAGAGCTGTTGCGCATACAAACCCTTATCGAAACCTGAGAAGGCTTCTCTGCATATTCAATATATGGCGTGGACTTCAATGTCTTGGCTGCAAGTATGAGCGAGAAGAAGCTCGTGCGCCTCAGGATCTTTCGAGGTTCGCAAGGATTCGCGTATGGACGCGCATGCAAACCCGCAGCTCCTCTTCATCGATACCCGCAAACAGCTCGACCCGCAGTGCCGTGGCGATGGCTTCGATCTTCTGAATCAAAGGCCAGGCGGTGTCGCACAGGACGATTTTCTTGGCCCGGCGGTCTTCAGCCACTGCATGGCGCTGAACCAGGCTCTGTGCTTCAAGGCTGTCGAGCAGGCGTGCGAGGGTCGGACCTTCAACACCCACACTCTGCGCCAGTTCGCGCTGCGTTGGCGGTTCCTTGAAACGGGCGAGATGCAGCAGCACCAACCAGCGCGCCTGGGATAACCCCAGATCGGCAAGGCGCCGATCCAGCTCCGCACGCCAGCCTCGGGACATATGGGCCAGCTGCATACCGAAGCGATGTTCATCTGTCATTGGCATAGAAAAACTCGTGGTCGATACTAATTATTAGTCAGCTAACCATGACGTCAGGATTGAGGCAAGTGAGGGGTTGTAAGTAGATGAATGGGAGATCTGCTACCTGCGTGGGCGGTACTGTGTAGCGGCATCTGTGTCGTGGGACC
>NZ_JACONW010000207.1 GCF_014357575.1 Pseudomonas folii
CATAGTGACACACCCTAATCTCGCAGAAAAATATGCAGACGCATGCCACAACCAAGTTGGCGTAATCAGCTTAAATGACAGAGACAGCCTAAGAGTCATAAAACCCGCATCAAGCAACCTATACAACATAGATTCCAAGATCATATTCAGAATGCTTAGAAGATATGAATTCATATCTGCCTTAGAAGAAATTGAAGGTCATCCAATACGATTAGCAAACGGACTAATCAGAGAACACTGCCAACAACTATTTTCCAAACTGGATACGCAGACTGCGCACACACTATACCTTAATGCACTTAGGAAACGATCAACCAATGAGGAATCTGTAAAATTCCTTACGTCATTACCTGAATACTTGCGCATATTAGGTTATGCCACATCCCTTTCAAACATACAAAAACAAAGACTACTGACCTCCTTAGACTTACCACTACATTAAATTAAATTGCAAGGAACGCGATATGTATAGCCCTTACTTATATGCACGCCAGTATGAGTTGCTAGCCCTCCGAGCGTTAATAAAAGAAAGTATCGACCTAACTAAGCTAATACCAATCTTAGAGCCGGTAAAAACTGATACAAGTGATATTCGGCGCTGCATGGAAGCTTTTTCAAAAAAAGAACAAAATCTGATTGTAGTCGTAAATCCCGCACTGAATGAATTTTCGAAAAACCCACCACGCCAGAAGCAGTTTCGCGAGGATATCAATGACATCCTCGCGAAAAGCCCTTGTATTATTCCTGGCCTGGAAATTTCCGCTGGCATCACAGAAAAAACCCTGGAGAAATTTTTCATAAAGTACCCATCTCGGCCGGTAGCACTTTTACTTAACAACCCCTCGCTAGACCACAACGAACTGGCAACCTACACCCAGCATGTAGATACTCAATTTAACATTACCATAAACAACAAGACGACCACCGCACAAAACCAGGTAATACCCGTCAAAAAGCTGATTCATAACAACGATGATTTCAACAAAAAAAGTCGAAACGCCGACTATGGCGGTCATGAATTATTTACGGACCGTCACAACCTTATTGCTGATAAAGCTGCTGCATTTGGAGACTACACCGTCACAGGGAAGAAATTCGAGTTAGGAGGCGGCACTCCTGGGGCAGTTGCGATTCACACAATATATAAAAACTCGAAAAGTTCTGATATCTGGATTGAACATTTTGTTTCAGATGAAACTGATCGAAATGAAGGTAGCCCCGAGACAAAATTTCTTGAAGCCGCGCGTAAACTAATTAAGGCAGTCAAGTCAAGACCTGCTGAGTTTGGCTGGAATAGCGCCCTAGCAGAATATGAAAACCACGTAAATCTAAACACATGGTCAGGACTTGGAAAAAACAAAGAATACCAAATAAGACACCACATCAGCTTTATGCTGGACATATTAAACAAAAAATTATAAACCTCGCGAGAGCATCAATTTTTTGATGTTCTCCCTACGCCCAGACTACAGGGAAAATACTTTATCACGATGATATGAGAGGTATTTTTTCTGCCTACTATGGAACGATCCGAATTTCTTTTTCAGCGCGTCCCCCAAACCTAGACGCCCGAGATCAGCTAGACTTAATCGAGACGAGATTAGTAATGTACCGTCATCCTCAAAGCTGACCAGTCCTCTATCAAACAGACGATCAACATGAGGAGTCAATAGAAGCCCGTTTGCTCCGTCCAAACGTTCAGCGGCAGAAGTACAAAGAGACCAAGGCTTTATATGGCTGGCGACAAGCAATTCAGGTGTATAAATCTCAGTCAGACGGCAACCTTTTTCAAACTCGTAAATTCTTTCTCTAAAAACCCCTTGCCCTCTCCGCGCAGCGAAGAGCGTAGCTTTTACAGTATCATCGAGACTTCTATCATCCAATACTTGCTTCTCAATTGAATTCTCTAGATGACTGGCAACTTCAGCAGCAAATTCAGCTAAATACTCGTATGAGTCAACATTAAAAAAGTCGTCCCCCCCTAACAAAATATCGTAAATAGGTTTACCAACCTCTGCTAGATATGCATTTTGCCTTCCATGACCAGTTGCTGAATGGATTGGAGAGTACTTTAGTGGGAGGAATTCGCGAAGCTTTTCAATTTCTTCTTTCGGAATAATAGTTTTAGGAAGAGGCTGCCATTTGATAGCAAGCAGCCATCCCTGCTCACTCCAGTATGCACCTGCTGATCCAAATGAAGGTGGTTTCGGAGCAGCTGACGCAAATCCTGCCACTAATCCTATATATCGAATCTTCCCATGTGAAAAAGATATCACTGCATCTCCTGGAGAAGCCAGACGCATGTTGTCGTAAAACTGGTTACGAGAGTTATTCTTCTTGCGCATCGGCGACCAGAGAAACCCACCAGCAATCTCAAACTTGGATGTCTGCTTATGATTGACCCACCAATATCGCATTGCTTATCCCTAGCCCATCACGTCAAGGAAACAGATATATCTGTCGCACCTCCCGCAGATATTAAGCAGCCGAGTGAATTGGCCGACACAATCGCAGGAAATTTCCCACACGATATCTAGGTGTCCATTATGGGTAAAGCGCTAACGCGATCCTCGCTGAAAATTTTCGGAAATGCCCTACAGCTTTGCTCCTTGCCCACCCCGCCTACGCCCCCTACCCTTGCACCGCGCCTAAGAAACGCCCAAAGCAACTCAAAAGTAGCGGCCTGTCCGCCCCCGATAAAATGCGGCTTTTTGTACCTGCGGCCTCCGGCTGCGTGTCCTAAAATTTCTGCTATGTCGGGAGTGGACCAATACAAGACCCGCAAGGGGAATACGTCCGGCCTTTTCTACTTTTGAGGTTTCTTAACTCCCGACGCCTTAGCCCTAAAAAAGGCTGAATAAAGTAGAGATAACAACAATGCTCAACCCCGACCCACCAAGTCCAAACAGGCAACCCACACCCGAACCTCTCACCCCCACCATCTTCCACCGCCATCACCGCCCACTGCGCACGGTCCTGCTGGAATCCCAAGTCTGGTTCTGCGCCCAGGATTTCAGTCGGTTGATGAGTTGGCCGTTGAATGAGCGCACGACACGAAAGCTGGATGAGGATCAGCGTCGTGTTGTGTTGCTCGGCGCTCATTACGGGGCTGAGGAGGAGTTGATGGTGAGTGAGTCGGGTATCTACGAGATGCTGGTGTATCACTGTCATGCGGAGAAGCGCAGTTTGCGGCGCTGGATCACTAATGAGGTGGTGCCTTGTGTGCGTGATGGTGTGCCGCTCAATGACAACGCGCCGAGTTTGAGTCTGCTGCAATGGCCGGAGTTGTCGGTGTGTCTGTTGAATTGGCGGAGTGAGCCGTGGATCAGGTTGCGGGATATGCCGAGGTTGTTGCCCCATGGGCAGTTGCCGGAGGATTCGGTGCGGAGTAAGGGGTGGTTGTCGTGGTGGCGGGCGGTTTGGCGTTAATTGAGGCCGTTGCGCCCGAATGTTGGCACGACGAGCTTCATTCCTCGATAAGTATTCTGCGCAATGCGTCTTCTCGATGTTCACGACCGCTTGCCCATTGCGGGTGACTGGTTCGATAGCACGGCACTCCGTTGATCTTGAATGCCCATAGAGCTCTGGGTGTTATGACTTGGCTGTCAGTCCGGCTCGGGAAGAAGGCTTTGAGGTATTTGTCGTAACCCGTGCCGGTGGTAAAGAGAATGGCGTTAGGTTCAAGAATCTCGATTTGAGCTTCAAGCAGCTTTCGAGAGAGTTCACTGACCAACTGGAAGCTGCTTGTGCCGACCGGACTTTTACTGGATGAGCTGACGCAAAACAGGTTTGACCAGATGGCGGTCGATGGGAGGTATTGCTTACCGCCTGACAACAAGACATTGGCGACCCGGTAGAACTGCATGAACTTTGAGTCTTGGGGCGGTGCCAGGAGAAAGTTGCGGTGACGGTTCATCGCGGCGGTTACGCCCTCCACGTTCGCGGCCCGGCCAGATTTGATGGCGCATCTTGCGTTCGCCCAGGATCGGGTCTCTTTCCCTACAATCAGTACTTTTTTGCGCGCTACCAGGTAGTGCTCGCTGACGGTGGGCAGGAACATTCCGGAGAATGTGTTGGCCTCGTTGTACAGGCTGTCCAACTGAGCGTTTTCAAGAATGCTCAGGTATCGAGTAGCCAGTTGGGCGTTGATGGCTTCGTGACTCATTGCTGAGGTCGTCCTTGATGTTTATGGAGTTGGCGGATTATTGGGCCACAGAGATTTATTGGTGGACCGGCCTCAGTGCGAGCGAGGTTGATCGCCATTTTTGGTTGATCGTCCGGACGTTTTTTGTCTGTGACGGATGTGGCGACTGGGCTCGCGTCATCGCGAGCAAGCTCACTCCTACAGGTCCAATGTTTGCTGCGCGACAGCGTGGTGTCAGGGACATCAGGGCAGCGCCTACAGTTTTTTGTCTGTGACGGGTGTGGCGACTGGGCTGGCGTCATCGCGAGCAAGCTCACTCCTACAGGTCCAATGTTTGCTGCGCGACAGCGTGGTGTCAGGGACATCAGGGCAGCGCCTACAGTTTTTTTGTCTGTGACGGATGTGGCGACTGGGCTGGTGTCATCGCGAGCAAGCTCACTCCTACAGGTCCAATGTTTGCTGCGCGACAGCGTGGTGTCAGGGACATTAGGGCTGCGCCTACAGATGGGCTTCACTCATGTCTCGGGCTGTTATCTCGCTGCGTCAGGGTGATCCGGTAACTCGTCAGTTTTTCGCCCTCGGTCAGGTACTGTTTGCTGAAGTATCGATAGACCGCGCCCTGTAGCTCGATATTTATGCCGTTGTGGGTGTCACGGATGGCGATGTCTTTCGGGTCGCTGTCCGTGATGAGAAATCCGCTGGTTTCATTCAACTGCTGCAGTATCTCTGTGTCATTGCCCTGCAGTGGCTTCTTTATGTAGAAACGAAGCGTATTCGGATCGGTTGCTGGCGCGAAGTAACGCGTTGCGTAGAGCCAGGCACCACCGGGCAGTTCTCGCTTCAAGACCACTTCGTCAGCATCGCCGGGGCCGTCGAGCAAATGGATGGCGACTGATGCGATCCCGACGAATGCGAGCACCCAGAACCCGATTTTGTAAAAGGAATTGGAACTCATACGGTTCAGTTTTGGCATAGCGAATCCGTCTTGATATCCACCGTTCGTGGGTGCGTTTGTCTGTAACGGATTTGGCGACTGCGCGGCCTCGTCATTTGGTTTACAACGTGCTGAGCCGCTTCATCGACCATCGAATCGGGCGATAAGAATAAGCAGGGCGATCGGGCCAGACGGTTGTTGTCTGGAAATCTACCTCCAGCGTATCGCCAATAAAGCGTCCGTTGAAGGTGTTAACCGTGGTGTAGACGAGTTCACCGGTTCTGCTCTTGAGCGGGGTGTGCGACTCGGCGGTGAAGCGGTCGCCCGTGCGAGTAATCGCGATGGGAGCATCTACGTCGGCGCCGTCGCCCTTGATGTACTCGTCAAATTTACTCAGAACTGCATCGGGGTCTTCAACGGTACGCCAGTAGATGAAGTGGGTGTCGTCGGTGAACGTCAAGTAAGCATGCCAAGGCACCAATTGCGGCTGCTCGGTTTCTGCATACCAGACTTTCTCCCGAGCGGCGGAGCCCGGCCAAGTGGCACAACCCGACAGCGCGAGTAGAAAAAGCACGGCAATCAATGTCTGTTTCATGCGTCCGTTCCTGATGGTTCATTTTCTGGCTTTACGTTGGTCGAGGGTAGTGTGTCAGGTATGCCGCTTCGCCAACAAGTTCGCTCCTGCAGGGGATCGGCGGGGCCTGTCACTTGGCGTCCAGGCTGGCCTCTTCCCGGATCAATCCGGCCATTTTCCTTCGGGGCGCAATGCTGAATACCGCGTATGTGACAGTTTCCGGTATGCCCCTCCCCCTTTCGTCGAAGGTGTCTCAAGTTTCCAAAGTTGGGTCGATAGGGTGTTGAGTACATCTACCCCTTCGTTGGAAAACAGGAATCTCGTATGCGTCTTAGAAATCTCAACGTGGCGCCCCGCGCTGCCCTGTTTTTCGCGTTGATTATTGCGTTGGTCTTTGTGCTTGGCGCGTTTGCCGTGGTGCAGATGGGCAAACTGAGGGACGCCGAAAAGGAAGTCGAACTGAACTGGATGGCCAGCATTCGACAGACGGCGTTGATGAACGCTACGGTCCTTCGCTTGAGGCTCGAAACACAGCGTGGCCTTGCTGACCCTCAGTCCATTCAAAAGACTATTGATAGCTTCCCTGGTTACCGTAAGACGTTCACCGATGCGGTGGCGCAGTACGATTCCCTCGTCGGGGATGACAAAGAGCGCACATTGTATGCGCAGGTAAGAAACAGCGCCGATGCGTACTCCAGACAGTTGGACCTTCTCGAACCCATGATGAGGCAGGGTGACATCGCGGCTGCGGTGAGCCTGGTGAGTACCGGTATCCGTCCGCTGACGAATACGATGGAGCAGCAGATCAAGGATCTGACCAATTACAACAACGAAGGCGCAGCACAGGCCGGGCAGAACGCAACGGATCTTTACAACAACGGGCTCTGGCTGGTTGTCGGCATTATTGCTGGGGTAATCGTGCTGACGGTCGGCTTGGCATTGCTGCTGACGAAGAGCATCACGTCTCCCATTAATGATGCCCTGACCGTCGCTGAGCGTATCGCGGCCAGTGATCTCTCCAAAGAGGTACTGGTCAGCGGCACTGACGAAGCCGGGCGATTGTTGAAAGCCCTCGCACAGATGCAAGCGAACCTGCGCAGCACGATCATGGAGATATCTGATTCATCCACCCAACTGGCCTCGGCGTCAGAAGAGATGACGGCAGTCACCGAAGAATCGAGTCGGGGCCTTGTTGCCCAGAACGATGAGGTCAATCAAGCGGCAACAGCGGTCACGGAAATGAGCGCGGCCGTTGACGAAGTCGCTCGCAACGCAGAGTCGGCCTCCCAAGAGTCGAAGCGTACTCAGGGTTATACCGAAGAAGGCTTGGCGCGAGTTGCCCAGACATTGAAGTCCATTCAGAAGTTGAACGGTAACGTTGAAAACACGAGTGAGCAGATTCAGGGGTTGTCGGATCGCGCTCAGGGCATCACTAAAGTTGTCGAGGTCATTCGGGCGATTGCTGAACAGACCAACCTGTTGGCGTTGAACGCTGCCATCGAAGCAGCACGAGCAGGCGAGCAAGGTCGTGGGTTTGCGGTGGTGGCTGACGAAGTCAGAGCGTTGGCCCATCGCACTCAGGTATCGACTCAAGAAATCGAACAAATGATTGCTGCTATTCAGAACGAATCTGATCAGGCGGTGAAGGCGATGAATACGAGCAAAGACCTGGCGACTGAATCACTGGGCGTCGCCCAGGAGGCCAGTACCTCGCTGGATCAAATTGCCACGGCCATTGTTCAGATCAACGAACGTAACCTGCTGATCGCGACCGCCTCTGAAGAACAATCCCATGTGGCGCGTGAGGTTGACCGCAATCTGGTCAGCATTCGCGAGCTGGCAACACAGAGTGCCGCGGGTGCGAGCCAGACGGCCAGTGCCTGCGGTGAGATGTCGAAACTGGCGGTTAACCTGAATCAGCTGGTGAGCCGGTTTGTGGTGTAGTCATGCACTCAGACATACGCGAGCCAGTGGGCCCTCATCAAACAACAATCTGATTTGAAATATTTGGCTGTAGGAGCGCACGAGCACCGCGAGGCCGCGATGGCGGTCTGTCTGATACACCGCTATCGCGGCCTCGCGGTG
>NZ_JACONW010000208.1 GCF_014357575.1 Pseudomonas folii
TTTGGGTCAACTCATAAATTCGCAAAGCAGCTAAACTACGCACCATTTTGAACCGGGCCGCCCTGCAATTGCCCGCGACGTGAAGAGGCTGCTGTGTATAAAGGTGTGGTGCTGTCGGTCCTGGCTTCAGTGCTGTTTGGGGTGATGTATTTCTATACGTCGCTGCTCAAGCCGCTGGGTGGGGAAGAGATCTTCGGCTGGCGGATGTTGCTGACGGTGCCGTGTGTGACCGTCTTTCTGTTGTTCAGTGGCGACTGGCATCTGGTCAGAAAGATCGCCGGACGTATCCGCCAGCAACCGGCACTGCTGATTGGTATCGCTTTGTGCTCACTGCTGTTGGGCGCGCAGTTGCTGGTGTTCATGTGGGCGCCCCTGCATGGCCGCAGCCTGCAAGTGTCCATGGGTTATTTCCTGCTACCACTGACGATGGTCGTCACCGGGCGCATCGTCTATGGCGAGCGGCTGTCGCGGTTACAGAAAATCGCCGCCTTCTGCGCCATGGTGGGTGTCGCCAACGAGTTGCTCAATCATGGCAGTTTCGCCTGGGAAACCTTGCTGGTAGCAGTCGGCTATCCACTGTACTTCGTGCTGCGCCGTAAATTGGCCACCGATAACCTGGGCGGTTTGTGGTTCGACATGGCCTTCATGCTGCCCATCAGCGTCTGGTTCATCGTCAACGGCGATGCATCCGTAGTTGAACAATTCCCGATGCTGTATCTGCTGATTCCAGTGCTGGGTCTGATCAGCGCCTCGGCACTGGTCAGCTATATCGTCGCCAGCCGCCTGCTGCCATTCAGCCTGTTTGGCCTGCTCAGTTATGTTGAGCCGGTGTTGCTGGTCGGCGTAGCATTGCTGTTGGGCGAGAGCATCGGCCGCGACGAATGGATGACCTACATTCCGATCTGGCTGGCGGTGCTGGTGCTGATTTTCGAAGGCTGCAAACACGTACTGGCGCAGCGTCGGACCTGATTACTGGATAAAGCGCTCCAGTTGCATTTCCTGCAAACGGCTCAGGGTGCGACGAAACGCGAACGACAGATAACCCTGGGTGTAGAGCTCGTGCATGGGCACTGCCGCCTCGACATATAAAGGCACGCGACGGTCGTAGCATTCGTCGACCAACGCGATGAAACGTCGGACTCCGTCATCGTGGGGCGACAGCTGCGGCAGTTCGCGATCACCGGCGACCACTTGCTCGACTGCATCCTCAGTGCCACGGGCAATTTTCGCTTCGCGCTGTGGCGCACTGAGGGCCGGAACTTCACTGAGCAATATCGTCGAGAAGCGGTCGCACAGCTCGATGAAGTCCATGGCGGCCAGCGGCTGCTCACACAAGTCGCCATAGCGGCACCACAACACGGAGTCGCTGTGCTGAATGCTGTTGATGCTGCGATGGCCCACGGGCACTGCGCCACTGGACACGGCTTCATTACCTCTGAGCGTTTCCAATACAGGTGCCAGCGCGCTGCTTTGCCCGGGCGTGGTAACGAAATACCGCTGATGCAGCAGCCCCGGATGCAGGCGATGGTCTTCGCCGCCATCCACCGTGACGACCTGCATGTAACGCTGAATCGCTGCAATAGCGGGCAGGAATCGCTCGCGGTTATGACCATGGCTGTACAACTGCTCGGGTGGCTGGTTGGAGGTGCAGACCAGCACCACGCCTGCTTCGAACATCGCTTGCAGCAAACCGCCGAGGATCACCGCGTCGCCGATGTCAGTGACAAATAACTCGTCAAAACACATCACCCGAACATCACGCCCCAGCTCCTGAGCTACTACTTTCAGCGGGTTGGAGGTGCCGATCAGTTCGAACATGCGCTTGTGAACCCAGCGCATGAAGTGATGGAAATGCTGACGCCGGGCCGGAACGCTGAGGCTTTCGAAAAAACGATCCATCAACCAGGTTTTACCCCGCCCCACCGGCCCCCACAGGTATACGCCCTGAGCCGTTTTCGGGTTGTCGTTCAGTGCCTGAAAACAGGCCTGCAACTGCTGAACCGCCTGCAACTGCGCAGCGTCCGGCTGGAAGCCCAACTGCTCGACGGCCCGCTCATAGGCCTGCAAAGGGGACACGACATTCATGGGTGGTGCATCGCTCGGTTGAGGGAGGGGGTGCAAAGCATATACGAACGCTGACACAACCTGTAGGAGCTGCCGAAGGCTGCGAAAGCGTCATATCTGACACACCGCGGTTCGCAGCCTTCGGCAGCTCCTACAAGTTTTCTGTCGCATTCGTTAGCACCCACCAGCCACATTCAGTAACATCCCCTCTTTTTGCTTTCCGGCATTCCCCCTTCAGGTAACTCATGAAACCAGCCCGTATACGCGCCGATGTTCTGGCCGGACTCACCACATCCTTCGCTCTGGTGCCCGAGTGCATCGCCTTTGCTTTGGTTGCCCACCTCAACCCGCTGATGGGCCTTTATGGCGCGTTCATCATCTGCACCCTGACCGCACTGTTCGGTGGGCGACCGGGGATGATTTCCGGCGCGGCAGGTTCCATGGCGGTGGTGATTGTCGCGCTGGTGGTGCAGCACGGCGTGCAGTATTTGCTGGCGACGGTACTGCTGGGCGGATTGATCATGATCCTGTTTGGCGTGCTGCGCCTGGGCAAGCTGGTACGGATGGTGCCGTATTCGGTGATGCTCGGATTCGTCAACGGCCTGGCAATCGTGATCGCCATGGCTCAGCTCGAACACTTCAAGGTGGGCGACGCCTGGCTGACTGGAAAACCGTTGTACCTGATGATCGGTCTGGTGGCGCTGACCATGGCCATCGTCTACCTGCTGCCACGCCTGACCAAGGCGATACCGCCTGCGCTGATCGCGATTCTGGGCGTCGGTCTGCTGGTCTACCTGCTTGATCTTCCGACCCATACCCTGGGCGACATGGCGCATATCGCCGGCGGCCTGCCGAGCCTGGCCTTGCCGGAAGTGCAGTGGGATCTGGAAACCCTGCGCATCATCGCGCCTTACGCGATTCTGATGGCGCTGGTGGGTCTGTTGGAAACCCTGCTGACCCTCAACCTGACCGATGAAATCACCGAGAGCCGTGGCTTCCCTGACCGTGAATGCGTGGCGCTGGGCGTGGCCAACATGGCTTCAGGCGTGTGCGGAGGCATGGGCGGTTGCGCGATGATCGGCCAGACTGTGATCAATCTCAGCTCCGGTGGCCGGGGTCGTTTGTCCGGCGTGGTCGCGGGGTTGATGATCCTGATGTTCGTATTGTTTTTGTCGCCGCTGATCGAAGAAATCCCGCTGGCCGCGCTGGTCGGGGTGATGTTCGTGGTGGCCCAGCAGACCTTCGCCTGGGCGTCGTTGCGCGTGCTGCACAAAGTTCCGGTCAACGACGTGCTGGCGATCATCGCCGTGACCGTGGTGACGGTATTGACCGATCTGGCCACGGCGGTGATGTTCGGCATCGTGATCGCGGCGCTCAACTTTGCCTGGCAACAGGCGCGGGAGTTATACGCGGATACGCATCTGGAGGCTGACGGCAGCAAGGTGTACACCCTGCACGGCACGCTATTCTTTGCCTCCACGACACGCTTTCTCAACCAGTTCGACACGGCTGAAGACCCTGCCCAGGTCACTCTGGATTGCCGCCACCTGAGCTTTGTCGATTACTCGGCGGTGTCGGCTTTGCAGACTTTGCGCGAGCGCTACACCAAGGCAGGCAAGCACCTGCGCGTGGTGCATTTGTCGAATCGTTGCAAGCAGTTGCTCAAGCGGACCGATGTGCAGCATGGGTGAGGGTGGCTTAATAAAAACTCTGTTGGAGCGAGGCTTGCCCGCGAAGTCGACTCGTTCGGTCAGGCACTCCGTTTATGGTTCTTCGCTGGCAAGGGCGGCACGGCAGCTTATTGAGCTTTTGAGAAACACCTTGAGACAGAACGTTTATTGAGAGCGCGCCGTCCAAGCGAATACTTTCCGCGCTCTGAATGGAATCCAGGGAATCTATAATGCGTCTGATCACTCAATCGTTGCTCTTCGCGTGCAGCCTCTCGTTCACTCACCTGGCAGGGGCTGCCCAGGCTGAGCCGGAATTTGATGCCAAAGTGCGCGACGCCGCCTCGCAGGTCATGCAGCAATACAACATTCCCGGCATGAGCATCGCCGTAACGTCCAATGGGCAACAGCAGTTCTACAACTATGGCGTTGCTTCAAGAGAAACAGCCCAGGCTGTCAGCAATGACACGCTGTTCGAGCTCGGCTCAATCAGTAAAACCTTCACGGCGACCTTGGCGACGTACGCCCAGGCCAACGGCCAATTATCACTTGGCGATCATCCGGGCAAATACCTGCCGCAACTCAAGGGTAGTGCTTTCGGCAACGTTAGCCTGATCAATCTGGCCACTCATACGGCAGGCGGCTTTCCCCTCCAGGTGCCCAACGAGGTGCAGAACAACGAGCAACTGATGACGTACTTGCAGGCCTGGCAACCGCAATACCCGGCAGGCAGCAAACGCACCTACGCCAACCCGAGCATCGGCATGCTGGGGATGATCACCGCCAAGGCAATGAACACCCCGTTCGAGCAGGCAATGGAACAGCAACTGTTTCCAAAACTCGGACTGACCAACAGCTATCTGAATGTGCCTGCCGACAAGATGCGTTTGTACGCGCAGGGCTATAACAAACAGGATGCGCCGGTCCGGTTGCAGGGCGGTGTGCTCGGTAATGAAGCCTACGGGATGAAATCCAGCAGCAAGGATTTATTGCGTTTCGTTGAGCTGAACATCAACGCTGGCAAGGCAGACAGTGCGTTAGCCAAGGCGATTACTGATACGCATGTGGGTTATTTCAAAGTGGGGAAAATGACTCAGGACCTGATCTGGGAGCAGTACCCCTACCCGGTCACTGTTGAGACGCTGCAGGAGGGCAACTCGTACAAGATGGCTTTCGAAACCCAGCCTGCCAGCCCGATCAATCCGCCGCTCGAACCGCAGCAAAATGCCTGGATCAACAAGACCGGATCTACCACTGGCTACGGCGGCTATGTGGCATTTGTTCCGGAGAAGAAAGTCGGCATCGTGATTCTCGCCAACAAGAACTACCCCAATGAAGCGCGGGTGAAGTTGGCGCATGAGATTTTGCGGGAACTGAAATAACCACTCTATCCCTGTAGGAGCTGCCGAAGGCTGCGATTGATTTTACCTGACACACCGATTCGCAGCCTTCGGCAGCTCCTACAGGCATCTCTGCCCACCTGAACCCCACCTGAATAAAAAATCCAAATACGATCCAGCGCGAAAAAACAACTATGCGCATTCAATAATGAGTATCATTATGTTACGCATTGTTTCAGGCGTGTGTCTTTTATCGCCCTGAAGCAGATCAGCCTAATGCATTAACCCTGGTGAAACATGCTCGTTCCTTTTTTGATCATGCTGCGCGAAGGGATTGAAGCCGCGCTTATCGTTGGCATCATTGCCAGTTACCTGAAGCAGACCGGCCGTGGCGAGTGGATGCCCGCCGTGTGGATTGGCGTATTCCTGGCCGTCGCCCTGGCGCTGTTTGTCGGCGGCGGACTGGAACTGGTCAGTGCCGAATTCCCGCAGAAGCAGCAGGAATTGTTCGAAGGCGTCGTCGGCCTCGTGGCTGTGGTGATCCTCAGCTCCATGGTGTTCTGGATGCGCAAAGTGGCGCGTTCGATCAAGCACGCTCTGCATGAATCTCTCGACGCCGCCCTCGCGGGTTCGAAAAACCAGACCTACGCGTTGATTGCCATGGTGTTCTTTGCCGTGGCCCGCGAAGGGCTGGAAACCGTGTTTTTCCTGCTTGCCGTCTTCCAGCAGAGTGAGGGAGCCAGCGCACCACTGGGTGCCCTGCTCGGCCTGATCCTCGCAGTGGTGATCGGTTTCGCCATCTACAGCGGCAGCATGCGTTTGAACCTGAGCCTGTTCTTCCGCTGGACCGGGCTGTTCATCCTCGTGGTGGCGGCCGGGATTCTCGCCAACTCGGTGCAGGCGCTGCATGAAGCCGGGGTCTGGAACCACTTGCAAACCGTGGTCTTCGATATCAGCGCAACGTTGCCGATGGATGGCCCAACAGGCTCGGTACTGGCGGGCATGTTCGGTTATCAGGACGCGCCGACTATCAGCACCCTCAGCGCTTACCTGATTTATCTGATCTTCGCGCTGGTGCTGTTTTTTATGCCCCACGCTCGGGTGGTGAATTTGCCCACCCGACCGGCGCATTCGCATCCCTCTTCCGCTACAAACGAATAAGGCAATCCATGTCGAATCGTCCTACAGGGCTTTCAGATAAAGCCAAGCCACCTCGCGCCTTGAAATTGGCTGTCGCCGGTTCCGTGGTGCTCATGATCGCTGCGGGCGGGCTGTTTTATTACGCCTCGCAAAGCGCGACCAAAAAGCGCGCCGCCAACAACAGCGCCGAGACCGTGGTCACCATTCATGCCCATGCCTGTGAGCCCAATGCGCTAACTGTGCCAGCGGGCAAGAACGCCTTCCGTATCGTCAACCGTTCCGAGCGGGCCGTTGAATGGGAGATTCTCGATGGCGTGCTGGTGATTGAAGAACGGGAAAACATTGCGCCAGGTTTGAGTCAGGTGATCAATGCCAACCTGCAACCCGGCGACTACGCGATCACCTGCGGACTGTTGAGCAATCCGCGCGGCACCCTACACGTGACGCCGACCGCCGAGTCGGACGCCAATGCCAAGGCGCGCCCTTCGATGGTTGCCTTCATCGGGCCGCTGTCGGAGTACCGGGTTTACCTGAGCACCCAGGGTTCGGCGCTGATCAAAGCGGTGAATGCACTGCAGGATGCTATTGCGGCGGGCGACTTGAGCGCCGCCCAGGCGGCTTACCTTCCAGCCCGCGCGGCCTATCAGCGTATTGCTCCGGCAGCGCAACGCCTTGCAGAACTGGACAACGCCATCAACGCCCGCGCCGACTACTACGAAAAACGCGAGCAGGACCCAGGATTCAGCGGCTTCCATCGTCTTGAATATGGACTGTTCGACCAGCACAGCGTTGAAGGCCTGCTCCCGGTGGCGCAGCGTCTGCAAACCGACGTCACCACGCTCAAGCAGCAGTTGCTAGCGCAGAACATGGCCCCCGAACAACTGGCCAGCGTCATCGCCCGCAACATGCGCAGCCTCGCCGAAATCCGCAGCAACGGCGAAGAGGAACGCTACAGCCACAGCGATTTGAACGGCTTCGTTGCCAACCTGGAAGGCACCCGCAAGGTCATCGAGTTGCTGCGCCCGATGCTGGCAAAAAGTGCCAAGTCGCTGCTGGAGCAGATCGATGCCGCCGCCGCTGCGCTGGACACCGAATTGAACGGCCTGAGCACCGGCACCGGCATGCGCTCTTACGACCAGGTGGATGCAGAACAACGCAAGTTGATCGCCAGCAAAGCCAAGGCACTGGCGGATGCGCTGGACGGGATAGATCAGGCGCTTGGCCTTTCGGGACTTTGATACTAAGACCGCAACTCTCTGAGTTCAATGCGCCCCTGTGGGAGCGGTGCTTGCCCGCGATAAGGGCGCGGT
>NZ_JACONW010000209.1 GCF_014357575.1 Pseudomonas folii
GTGCCCCGGCCTCTTCCCGGCTAAAGCCGGTCCCACGTCATCAGTGAGTTCTGTGAGCGGAGCTTGATTGCTTTTTTAAAGTGAGACCGAGTGAAGCCCTACAACCGCGCCGCCAACCTTGAACCCTGATCAATCGCCCGCTTGGCATCCAGCTCTGCCGCGACATCCGCGCCGCCGATCAGGTGCACGGCTTGCCCCGCCGCAACCAGCCCGTCGTAAAGCTCACGCAACGGGTCCTGCCCGGCGCAGATTACGATGTTGTCCACCGGCAACACTTTCTCTTCACCTTCGCCGATACGGATGTGCAGACCGGCGTCGTCAATGCGCAGGTATTCGACACTGTTGAGCATCTGCACCTGTTTGTTCTTCAGGCCGGTACGGTGAATCCAGCCGGTGGTTTTGCCCAGTCCGTCGCCGACCTTGGACGCCTTGCGCTGCAACAGGAACACCTGACGTGCCGGGGCATGCAGCTCCGGTTTGATCCCCGCCACGCCACCGCGCGCTTCAAGATGGGTATCGATGCCCCATTCTTTCCAGAACGCGGTTCGGTCCAGACTGGTGGAAATGCCCTGATGCACCAGAAACTCCGACACATCGAAGCCGATACCGCCCGCGCCGATCACCGCAACGCTCTGTCCTACCGGTTTGCGTTGCAGGATCACGTCGAGATAACTCAACACCTTGGGATGATCGATGCCCGGAATCGCCGGGGTGCGTGGCGCAATACCAGTGGCCAGGATCACCTCGTCGTAACCGGCGCCCAGCAAGTCCTCAACGGCGACACGCGTATTGAGCCGCACATCAACGCCCGTGGTTTGCAGCTTGCGGGCGAAGTAACGCAAGGTTTCGTAAAACTCTTCCTTGCCCGGCACTCGCTTGGCGATGTTGAACTGGCCGCCGATCTCGGCTGCGGAATCGAACAAGGTCACGTGATGACCACGCTCGGCAGCCACTGTAGATGCCGCAAGGCCCGCAGGACCGGCACCAATCACAGCGATTTTCTTGCTTTGGCGCGTCGGGATGTAATTCAGTTCGGTCTCATGACAGGCACGCGGATTGACCAGGCAACTGGTCAGCTTGCCGCCAAAGGTATGATCCAGACAGGCCTGGTTGCAGCCGATACAGGTGTTGATTTCATCAGCACGCCCCGCCGCTGCCTTGTTGACGAACTCTGGATCCGCCAGAAAAGGCCGCGCCATGGAGACCATGTCGGCGTCGCCTTCGCTGAGAATCTGCTCGGCGATTTCCGGCGTGTTGATGCGGTTGGTAGTGATCAGTGGAATGCCCACCGAACCACGCAGCTTGGCAGTGACTTTACTGAAAGCCGCGCGCGGCACCTTGGTCGCAATGGTCGGGATACGTGCTTCGTGCCAGCCGATACCGGTATTGATGATGGTCGCACCGGCCTGCTCAATGGCTTGAGCCAATTGCACGATCTCTTCCCAGGTGCTGCCGCCTTCCACCAGATCCAGCATCGACAAACGAAAGATAATGATGAACTCGGCACCCACGGCCTCGCGAACCCGGCGAACGATTTCCACCGGCAAACGCATGCGATTTTCGTAGCTGCCGCCCCAGCGATCCGTTCGGTGATTGGTGTGGGCTGCCAGAAACTGATTGATGAAATAGCCTTCGGAACCCATGACCTCCACGCCGTCATACCCGGCGCTTTGGGCCAGCGTCGAGCAGGTGACGAAATCGGCGATCTGCTTTTCGATCCCCGCTTCGTCCAGCTCGCGAGGTTTGAACGGATTGATCGGCGCCTGAATGGCGCTGGGGGCAACTTGATTCTTGCTGTAGGCATAACGCCCGGCGTGCAGGATTTGCAGACAGATCTTGCCGCCCGCCGCATGCACCGCTTGAGTGACCACGCGATGCTGCTCCGCCTCTTCAATCGTGGTCAGCTTGGCCGCGCCGGTGTACACGCCGCCTTCTTCATTGGGCGCAATACCACCCGTGACCATCAGCCCGACACCTCCCGTCGCCCGCTCGGCAAAATACGCCGCCATGCGCTCAAAACCGCCCGGCTTCTCTTCCAGTCCGGTGTGCATCGAACCCATCAGGGTGCGGTTGCGCAAGGTGGTAAACCCCAGATCCAGCGGGGCCAGGAGGTGCGGGTAATGAGCGGCGGCCATAGAAACTCCATCGAACTGTCACGGGATGCGGCCGCCTGAGGCAGCCGTCAATTATTCAGGCCTTGGTGGCCTGTTCATTGCGCAACAGTAAAGACGAGCTTCGCGGCCTGCTCAATGACCATAAGTGACAAGTTGATGATTTAAACGTGCAGCCATGGTCCGAACTATTGTTGGAATCGCCCCCTTGAGCTCTCCTGGCGGCCCATGGCTTTTCAGTAGATTGATAAGCGATGGCATCTGAACTGCAAGCAAATGAACGCCACAAGCATTCCAGCACGACAATTTCACGGAGGATCGAATCATGCAGTTTCGTAACTACCTGCGAATATTCACCCTGCTCACAGCGTTCAGCCTTGCCCTCGCCACAGTCTCCACGCCGGCCTGGTCAGCCACCAAAAGTGCAAAGCGCGGCATCGCCTACGACATAGCCTCACCTGCGGACTTGAGTGCTTTGTCCCCGGGAATCAGCTGGTGGTACAACTGGAGCCCAAAGCCCCACGACCGGCTCGCCGCCTATAACTATTCGTCCACCTACGGGGTCGACTTCATCCCCATGGTCTGGAATGCCAATGTCGATGATGGGCAACTGAAACTCTACCTGCAGGCCCACCCGGATATCCGCTATTTACTGGTGATCAATGAGCCCAATCTTGTCGATCAGGCCAACATGACACCCGAGGCCGCCGCGCAATTCTGGCCAAGACTGGAACAGATATCCGCGCAGACCGGGGTAAAGCTGGTGGGCCCCGCAATGAACTGGGGAACGATGTCCGGTTATGGCGACCCGGTTGTGTGGCTTGATGCCTTCTACGCTGCGTATCGTGCGCAAAATCAGAATCGTGATCCGAAGATCGACTACCTGGCGTTTCATTGGTACGACTATGGGCTGTCAGGCATGCTCGACAGGCTGTCCAAGTATGGAAAACCATTTTGGGTCACCGAGTTCGCCAACTGGCACTCACCGATTGATGGGGTACAGATCGACACGCTTGAAAAGCAAAAACAGCAAATGACAGAGATGGTGGCGGTCTGCGAGAACCGCGCGGATGTGTTTCGGTATGCCTGGTTTACGGGTCGGATGAATGACGACCCACACTTTTCGAGCCTGTTGAACGAAGAAGGAAGGCTGACAGAACTGGGTCAGCACTATATTTCACTGCCCTTCAATCAGTAACGCCATCGGGACTTGATGCATAGCCAGGCCAATCAGAACCGCACTGGATGTCGGGTGGTGTTCATCGCGTCCTTGACCATCAGGGACGCTGCACCGATCTCGGTCAGCCCGCTGATGATGTGCTGGGTGTAGGGAAAAGCAGGGTCTGCATCCAGCACCCGCTCCGACACCAACAGCCCTTCGTTCACGAGCACATCGATCGCCAACACACAGCGCACGATGGATGGAACGCTTGGTTGACGGCGCACCAACTGCATGTAGATCTGCCCACACGTCAGCTTTCGTGGCTTGCTCTCGCCAGACTTTCCCTCACTGAGCAGCCAGACCGCTTTTAAAATCGTCAGATCTACCGCGACAGGGTCTGTGAGCTCCGGGATTAACCCGGCCTCATGAGACAGAAAGGAACTCGCTCGGGATGTCACAGATAAACCTCTGAATACCATTAGCCTGAAAACCCGCCCTTGTTCACACCGTGGGTTTTCTCGCCTGCTGGAATGAGCAACGTGGCATGCACACCCTATGTGCCAACGCGACATGAAGGGATTCCCTTATGACCCGACCACTTTAACACCGCTCAAAACAGAGCTTAAGCTCTGCTTTGATAAAAGATTTTTTGTAGCTAAAAAATCATAAAATACAGATTTTAAAATCGTTATTTCTAATAAAATCATCAAAAAACACCAACAAAATCTATTTTTTTAAAAACCATTAGATCGATATATTTAAATATATAACTGCAATATTTTGCCGCCATAGAACTTTAAGCTCACACTGCGGACTTACTGTCGCAGCCTGTAGTAAACCTCCACGCGCTGACACTTCCTCGTTACCTACCTCTATTTGGAGATTCTCCCGATGGCTAGAAGCTTGCTGCCTCTTGCTGCCATTTTTCTGATGGGCTTCACCACTCTTTCTGTATCAGCCGCCGAAAACAAAAATCCCCTGCCCTCGACATCGAACGATGTGCGCGTGGAAGTCGAGGCCAAACGCGAGCAGATCACCGGAGCCGAAAGCGCCACGAAAAGCCAGTCAACCGGTGCCCAACGCGTGCTGGATGCCCCGGTCGTCACCGACGATGCCCCTGCGACCGATGACGAGAAATGAGTCTTCGTTTGATACGCAGCACACCCCCTATCGAACGAATTCAGGAGTAGCTCCATGTCCATGATCAAACAAGGCTTAGGCCTGAGTCTGCTTGCATTGAGCATTGCTCAGGCAGGCACCGTAATGGCTGTCACCCCGATGACGGGCAATGAGGTCGAAGCGCGGGTTGGCGCGATGCTCGACAACATGACCCAATCGGAAAAAATCAACTTCTCGCGGGTTGATGACGGACGCATGATTCCCAAGCTGGACAAATTCAACCTGCAAGGTACCGTCGCCTATGACTCGGCGATGGGCGTGCTGGTAGGCGGCAAGACCTTTGGTGCGCAGTACCCGTCACCGTCGGCACTGGCCGCAACGTGGAGCATCAACCGGGCCAAGGAATTCGGTCTCGCGATTGGCTATGAAACCCGGATCGCTGGCGGTCAGCAAATGCTGTCTCCGGCCATCAACCTCTATCGCACCCCGTTCAACGGGCGCTCCGCTGAGTACATGAGTGGCGAAGATCCATTCCTCGGCGCAGTGCTGGCTCCGGCCGTTACCAACGGTATTCAGGTGCAGGGCGTCCAGTCTGCCGCCAAGCACTACCTGATGAACGAGCAAGAAGCGAACCGGCACTATCTGGACGTCAAAATTGACGAGCGAGCAATGCAGGAGCTGTATCTGCCCGGCTTCGAGTCGCTGGTCAAGAACTCGAACATTGCCTCGATCATGTGCGGCTACAACAAGATCAACGGCGAATACGCCTGTGAGAACCATCACCTGATCACTGACATCCTGAAAGGCCAATGGGGCTTCCAGGGCAACGTGATGAGTGACTTCAACTCGGTGCAGGACGCGTTCAAAGGCGCCTGGGCAGGCACCGATATCGACATGCCAAGCGGCCTGCAATTCACTGAAGCCAAGCTGCTGCCCTATGTCTGGAACGGCCAGTTGCATCAGAGCGTCATCGACGACAAAGTCCGCCGGAATCTCAGGGCACTGGTCAGCTACGGCTTTGATAAAGGCATCAACAAGGCTCAGCCTCTTGAGCACCGCGAGTACGGTCAACTGGCTGCGCTGAACGTGGCGAGGGAGTCGATTGTGCTCCTGCGCAACGAACCTGTAGACGGACAGAAGCCCCTGCTGCCGCTGCCGAAAACGGCAAAGATCGCTGTCATTGGCGACCTGGCGATGCAGGCACCGACTGCGCCATTCGGCACCGCTTATTCAGCGCCTGCCAGCTATGTGACCGAACTCAGCGGCCTAAAGCAGCTGGCGTCGAGCACCAGCAATGTCGATTACCTGCCGCAGATGAGCCTCGATCCGAAATCGTCGGTCTGGTATCAGCCGAGCAGCGGTAAAGGCAAAGGTAAGGAAGCCATCAGCAACACAGGCGTGAAAGCCGAGTACTACGCCAACACCACATTGTCCGGGGACCCTGTTGCGACCCGCATCGAACCGGGCCTCAACCTGAGCTGGATCACCAACACCAACGTCACCGACAGCGGCACCAGCGCGGTAACCGGCTACACCCCGGCACCGGGCGCATTCTCGGCTCGCTTCACCAGCAAGATCAAACCCACCATCACCGGCCCGCACGTCTTCAAAGTCCGTGCCGATGGCGCCTACAAGCTTTGGATCAACGACGAGCTGGTGGTTGAGGATGAAGACAAGCAGGTTTCATTCGACCTGATTCCTGTGGTGCCACGTACCGTCAAGACTGTCGCGCTGAAAGCCGGCACCGAGTACAACGTGCGCCTGGAATATCGTCGCCTCAAAGGCAATTACACCCCGGTGCTGGGCGGCATGAACGGCGTGCAACTGAGCTGGGCATCGCTGCGTCCGCCGACCAATCTGGCTGACTATGACGCAGTCGTGGTGGCGGCGGGCAGCAACTTCGAATACGAAGGTGAGTCCCTTGATCACCCCTTTGAACTGCCGCAATTTCAGTCCGAGCTGATCAGCTTCGTGCAGAGAGCCAACCCGAAAACCATCGTCGTGATGCACGGCGGTGGCGGTATGGACATGCAGCCGTGGGCAACCAAGGTCGCGGCTTCCCTGCATGCCTGGTTCCCGGGCCAACAAGGCGGTCAGGCGCTGGCAGAAATCCTGTACGGCAAGGTCAACCCGTCAGGCAAGCTGCCCATCACGCTGGACAAGAAAGTGCAGGATAACCCGAGCTTCGCCTCGTACTCCGACCCCGCACCGTACTACTTCAGCAGCCCTAACCCGCCGACTGAAATGACCTACAGCGAAGGCCTGTACCTCGGCTATCGCGGTTATGACAAGAACCACGCGAAGCCGCTCTACCCGTTCGGTTTCGGCTTGTCTTACACGACCTATCAGTACAGCGATCTGAAGCTGTCGAGCAACGTTCTTGCTCCCGGCGCAACCATCAAGGCCACTTTCACCGTGACCAACACGGGCGACAAGCCTGGTTTCGAAGTGGCTCAGTTGTACGTGCAGCCTTCGAAGCCGCAAGTCGATCGTCCGGAAAAAGAGCTGAAGGGTTTCTCCAAGGTCTATCTGAAGCCGGGCGAAAGCAAAACCGTGACGATCCCGCTGGACTCCCGCTCGTTCGCCTACTATTCGCCTGACGCTGTCAGCTGGATCGTAGACCCGGGCAAGTTCAAGGTTCTGGTGGGCAAAGACTCGGAAGACCTGGCGCTCAACCGTACCGTGGTTGCTTTGTATGGCGAGAAATTGTCGACGCGTGAATCCAACCCTCTCCCGATTCCGCTGCGCAACGCAGTTCAGGTCAAGCCAGAACAGGCTTACTGAGGAGGCGTG
>NZ_JACONW010000021.1 GCF_014357575.1 Pseudomonas folii
AGCCTTTAAACCAGACTCTCATCAATCACCAGCACCAGCTTGCCATTGACCTTATTGGTCGCCAGCTCGGCATAAGCCGCTTCTGCGTCCTTGATCGGGTAGCTGCGGGCCAGTTGCGGTTTGAGGCGGCCTTCGGTGAACAGTGGCCAGACGTGCTGCCCCAGATCATGCAACAGGTCAGCCTTGAACGTGTCATCACGGCTGCGCAGGGTCGAACCCAGCAACTGAATGCGTTTGCCCAGTATCTGCGCCATGTCCAGTTGCGCCTCGCGGCCGCCCATCAAGCCGATCAGCACCCAGCGACCATCGACACCCAGCAGTTTGACGTTCAGCTCGGCATAGTTCGCGCCCACGGGATCAAGGATCACATTGAACGGCGCGAAGTCCTTGAGGCTGTCCAGGCTTTCATTGCGCACCACGCCGCCCTGAGCCCCCAATTCTATGCAGTACTCCAGACGGTCTGCCGAACCCACACTGACCCAGACCGGATTGCCAAACGCTTTGCAAAGCTGAATACCAGCTGAACCAACTCCACTTGCACCGGCGTGCAACAACACTTTCTCGCCGGGCTTGAGACCCGCCAACTGAAACAGGTTAAGCCATGCAGTGGCATAGACTTCCGGAATAGCGGCGGCCTCGGCCAGTGACAGGCCTTCAGGGACCGGCAAGACATGCCGCCCATCGACCACCGCTTCTTCCGCCATCGCCCCGCCAGCCAGCAGCGCACAGACTCTGTCGCCCACTTGCCAGGAAGCGCCGGGCCCGACTTCAGCGATCACGCCAGAACACTCCATCCCGAGAATTTCGCTCGCCCCGGGCGGTGGCGGATAGAGCCCCGCACGCTGTAATAAATCGGCCCGATTCAATCCCGCAGCCGCAACTTTGATACGAACTTGCCCTACATCCAGAGCCGGACTTGGCTCATCGACCCATTCCACACGACCTTCAACGCCTTGCAATGCCTTCACAGTGCCTCCATAGTGAGTCTGGACTGAGCCCGAAGCTGAAACAGCACGGGCTTTCTTGCATTATGCGACCGGATCCGACGGAACCGGCGACTTCCAAAGACGGCCTAATATGCGTTATCAATTGTCCCCGCGTCGAATC
The DNA here is from genome assembly GCF_014357575.1 of Pseudomonas folii. Lineage (GTDB taxonomy): Bacteria > Pseudomonadota > Gammaproteobacteria > Pseudomonadales > Pseudomonadaceae > Aquipseudomonas > Aquipseudomonas folii. The sequence goes on from NZ_JACONW010000021.1 coordinate 1,108, forward strand.
AGCATGAAGCATTTCTTACCAAGTACCGCCCTTGCGCTGGTTGTGGGTCTCAGCATTTTGCCGATGTCCGCCAGCTCCTTTGCCGCCAACAGCTGGGATAATCTCCAGCCGGATCGCGACGAAGTGATCGCCAGTCTCAACGTGGTTGAGCTGCTCAAGCGTCACCATTACAGCAAACCGCCCCTGGACGACAAACGTTCGGTGATCATCTATGAAAGCTACCTCAAGCTTCTGGACCCGGCGCGCAGCTACTTCCTCGCCAGCGATGTCGCCGAGTTCGACAAGTGGCGTACCCAGTTCGACGATTTCCTGAAAAGCGGCGACCTGAATCCTGGTTTTACCATCTACAAGCGTTATCTGGACCGCATCAAGTCGCGTCTGGATTTCGCACTGGCTGAATTGAACAAAGGCGTCGACAAACTTGATTTCACCGCCAAGGAAAGCCTGCTGGTAGATCGCAAGGACGCCGCCTGGCCGAAAAACGAAGCTGAACTGGATGACCTGTGGCGCAAGCGCGTCAAGGACGAAGTCCTGCGCCTGAAGATCGCGGGTAAAGACCCGGCCAAGATTCAGGAGACGCTGACCAAGCGCTACAAGAATCAACTGGCACGTCTGAGTCAGACCCGCGCTGAAGATATCTTCCAGGCGTACATCAACACCTTCGCCATGTCTTACGATCCGCACACCAACTACCTGTCTCCGGACAGCGCGGAAAACTTTGACATCAACATGAGCCTGTCGCTGGAAGGCATTGGCGCCGTGTTGCAGAGCGACAACGACAACGTGAAGATCGTGCGTCTGGTACCGGCCGGCCCTGCCGCCAAAACCAAACAGGTTGCGCCTGCCGACAAGATCGTCGCCGTTGCTCAGGGCGACAAGGAAATGGTCGACGTGATCGGCTGGCGTCTGGATGAAGTCGTGAAGCTGATTCGCGGTCCGAAAGGCTCCGTTGTGCGCCTCGAAGTGATTCCGGCCAGCAATGCACCGAATGACCAGACCAGCAAAATCGTTGCTATCACTCGCGAAGCGGTGAAGCTGGAAGAACAGGCCGCGAAGAAATCCATCCTGCATCTGAAACAGGATGGCCGCGACTACAAGCTTGGCGTGATCGACATTCCGGCTTTCTATCTGGACTTCAAGGCTTACCGTGCGGGTGATCCGCAGTACAAGAGCACCACCCGTGACGTGAAGAAACTGCTGACCGAACTGCAGGCCGAAAAGGTCGATGGCGTGGTTCTGGATCTGCGTAACAACGGTGGCGGCTCGCTGCAGGAAGCGACCGAACTGACCAGCCTGTTCATCGACAAAGGCCCAACTGTTCTGGTGCGTAATGCCGACGGCAAGGTTGATGTACTTGAAGACGAAGACACCGGCGCTTTCTACAAAGGCCCGATGGCACTGTTGGTGAACCGCCTGTCTGCCTCGGCCTCGGAGATTTTCGCCGGCGCCATGCAGGACTACCACCGCGCGTTGATCATCGGCGGCCAGACCTTCGGTAAAGGTACCGTGCAGACCATTCAGCCGCTCAATCACGGTGAGCTGAAACTGACCCTGGCCAAGTTCTACCGGGTTTCCGGGCAGAGCACCCAGCATCAGGGCGTCGTGCCGGACATCAACTATCCGTCGATCATCGACACCAAGGAAATCGGCGAGAGTGCGCTGCCTGAGGCAATGCCATGGGACAGCATCAAACCGGCGATCAAACCGGCTGTTGATCCTTTCAAGCCGTTCCTGGCCCAGCTTCAGTCGCGACATGAAACCCGTTCGGCGAAGGATGCAGAATTCGTGTTCATCGAAAATCGGCTGGCCCTGGCCAAGCAATTGATGAATGAGAAAACGGTCAGCCTCAACGAAGCGGACCGTCGCGCCGAGCACGCCTCGATCGAAGCCAAGCAACTGGCGCTGGAAAACGCCCGTCGTAAGGCCAAAGGTGAAGAGCCGCTCAAAGAACTGAAGAAAGAAGATGAAGATGCCCTACCGGTAGAAGACGAGAACGCCAAACCGGAGGACGATGCATATCTGTCCGAAACCGGTCGTATTCTGATCGACTATCTGGGTTTAAGTGCTTCGGTCGCCAAGAAGTAAACAGGTCCTTGCAGGAGCGCACGGAGGTTACGACGCCCGCGATCGCGGTGTGTCAGGCGAATGTAATCGCTGCCTGGCGTTGCTCGTGAGCTCCTACAGGAATTTGCAAATTCTGTAGGAGCGAGCTTGCTCGCGATAGCTCCAGTACAGGCAATATATTTATCGCCTGACAGACCGAATCGCGAGCAATGTGGATCGCCACCCCGGTCACTTCTACATGTCCCATGTTTGTCGCGCAACAGCGCAGTGTCAGGAAAACTGAGTGACCTCGTACAAAAATTCGGATTGAATCCTGAGGAATGGCGATCTGATGGCAATCGTCATCAAACAGTCATGAAGCTGTCGTGAAATAAGGGGCTCAAGCGCACTGTCGTTTGGCCCCTTTTTTCTTGCCTCGAGATTGCCATGACCATGACAGAACAGCTGAGCGCACTGAGCTCGATTCTCGCTCACAGCGATCTGCACAGCCTGTTCCAGCCAATCGTGTCGCTGACCGAACGAAGAATTCTGGGTTATGAAGCCCTGACGCGGGGCCCCTCGAACAGCGCCCTGCACTCCCCTGTCAACCTGTTCGCGGTGGCCCGTCATGCCGGACGCTTGAGCGAGCTGGAGATGGCCTGTCGCGAAAGTGCCTGCCGTCGATTCAGTGAACAGCAACTTGAAGGCAAGCTGTTTCTTAACATCTCGCCGGAATCCCTGTTGGAGTCCGCGCATCCGCCCGGTCGCACGCTGGAGTTGCTGCAAAGGTATGGCATCGCGCCCAACAAGGTCGTGATCGAGCTGACCGAACAAACCCCGACGGAAGATTTCGAGCTGCTGTACACCGCTTTGCATCACTATCGAGACATGGGATTTTCCATCGCCATGGATGATCTCGGAGCTGGATACTCCAGCCTGCGCTTATGGTCAGAGTTGCGTCCCGAGTACGTAAAGATCGACCGGCACTTCATCGACGGCATTCATCAAGATGCCGTCAAACGTGAATTCGTCGGTTCAATGCTGCAAATGGCCAAGGCTTCACGCGCCTCGGTCATCGCCGAAGGCATCGAACTGCCGGAAGAACTCGCGGTATTGAGCGAGATGGGTGTAGATCTGGTGCAGGGTTACCTGCTGTGCCGCCCGCAGGAGCAACCTCCCCGCGACACCCGCACGCTGCTCCCGAAACTGGACGCTGTAGCCATGCCCACCTTGACCGATGAAGGCAGCGACCTGAGCGCTTTGCTCAATGAACAACCGGCCGTCGAGCAAAGCACTCCCACCGCTTCGGTGCTCGAAGTATTTCGCAAGCAGGCGGCGCTGAACTCCATGGCCGTTCTGGATGATCAGGGTCGACCGTGTGGCATCGTGCACCGGCATTCATTGTCAGAAGTCCTGCTCAAACCCTTCGGCACCGAGCTGTTCGCCCGCAAGCCTATCAGCCGTTTGATGAGCGATGACTTTCTCGCGGTTGAACTGAATCAGTCGCTGCAAAAGGTCAGTCGTTTATTGACCAGCCGCGCCCGACAGCGCATCGAAGAAGACTTCATCATCACCTTGAACGGCAGCTACCTGGGGCTTGGCCGAGTGATCGATGTACTCAAGTTGATTACCGAACTGAAGATTCAGCAGGCCCGTTATGCCAACCCGCTGACACTGTTGCCCGGCAACGTCCCGATCCAGCAATGCCTGACCCGCCTGCTACAGCAGGGCCGCGAGTCGATGATTTGCTACGTGGACATCGACAGCTTCAAACCCTTCAACGATATCTATGGTTACGGCCGTGGCGACGAAGTCTTGCTGTGCCTGGCGCAATGCCTGAATGACCGTATTGACCCTAGCCAGGACTTCGTCGGCCACATTGGCGGCGACGACTTCCTGATGGTGTTGGGCTCCGAGGACTGGCGGAAGCGCCTGAACATACTGCTGGAAGACTTCCAGAATCAGTGCCGCCGCTTCTATCGCGTCGAGCATCTGGAAGCGGGCTGCTTTATCGCCTCCAATCGTCAAGGCCAGCGCCAGGAATTCCCCTTGCTGTCGCTGTCGATTGGTGTGATTCACTTGCACAGCGAATCCTGCAGCGAGCTCGATGCAAGCCAGTTGGCCGAACTGGCGTCAGAGGCCAAGCATCATGCCAAGGACATTATTGGCGCGAGCGTGCATGTGATTGATACGCGGGAGTTGGGGTTGGCTCAGGTGGGGTGATGGGCTGTGCAATGCCAAGGCGGTGCGGTGGTTGTCGTGGGACCGGCTTTAGCCGGGAAGGCAATGTTTCGGTACAGGAGTTCTCATTGCCTTTACAGGCCTCTTCCCGGCTAAAGCCGGTCCCACGTCAGGAAAATTGCAGGCAGCCAGAGATCTCACACAGGAGATCTTATTCCAAGCCGCAGCTACTCGGGATAACTGAACTCAAACACCCGAACCACTTCCGATGCATGCCACGACGCGGCAGCAACGCCATCGGACGGCCCTGAAAACCGCCCCAAACGCTCAGCACACTCAAAAAACCCGGTACGCGGCAATCGACTCGCGCCCTGGCTGATCACCAGCGAACTACGCAACGGCTGCTCGGCCTTGGCATCAATGGCCGCGAGGTGTTCCAGGGCAGCAGTCAGGGTCTGCATCGCCGGAGTTGGAAATTGCAGACGCTCCAGCAATGCGCGATAGGTCAACAGATGGCGCTGGCGACGTGCCTGATCCAGCTCGGCCAGCAACCCGTCCCAATGCTGACGACTGATGCGCACACTCATGCCTCACCCCGCCAGCCCGTCAAACCCATTTCCCAGGCAAGGCTGCGAAGAATTGCGGCGTCAGGTTTACGATCGCCACGTTCGATCATTTCCAGATACGACGGACTGATCCCAACAGTTCTTGCCAATTGCGCGACTTCAAGCCCTTTGGCGGCACGTAGCGCCGCCAACTGATCAAGACCCGGCAGTTCGGCAACCTCACCAACAGACACGGCCGGTGCGGGATTTGGCTGAGCCTCTGAGTGACCAGAGATGCCGGCGGCCTTGAGCAACGCCTGATACTGGGCCCACGGCAGAACCGCGTACTCGGGCTCACCATCGCGAGAAATAACCTGCAGATCCATACAACCCCCATGTAGGACAACTACACACATCGAGTAGGTTTATTTCCATGGCCGCAGTTTAACAGCGGTCATGGGCTACTTGCCCACTCCAAGTGCGCTCCCCAGCCTCCTGATCGGGTTGAGAGGACTGATCCGTCAATCCTTGGCTTTTTCCTGCTCAAGCAAGGCAGCAGTGGCAGGCAGACGCTCGACTACAATCAGCTTTTCCGGTGATTGACGTGCACGCCACTCGCGGAACGCATTCAGCTCGCCATCGAGGCTTTTCATGATCCAGGCAAGAACGGCAATGTCGTCGAACATACCGAGCCCGGGTATCCAGTCGGGGATCGCGTCCAGCGGGCTCAGGAAGTACATCAGACCGGCCACGATCGACAGCAGCGCCTTGGGGCTGATCGATCGATACTCGCCCCGCCAGTAAGCCAGACACAACGCCTGCAACAGGCGCAGGTCGTCCTTTATCTTGCCAAGGCGACTGCCTTCAGCAGAACCTTTTCGCGCCACGGCGAATAACAAGGCTGGCAAGCGTCCGGCAGCGATCAATCGTCGCGCCATAGGCAGATATCGAAGCAAATTCCACGGTGCTTTCATGTCAACTCCCGTTGAACGACGTTTGTTGCCGATAAACACCGTCCCTACAAAGCCGGTGTCCGGTACTCAAAAAGGTTATCCACACAACTTGTGGATAACCTTGTGAACAGAGGCGTTTTTTCTGGCCACAACCCTTGTTTTACGGGGTCCGGAGTCAAATCGGGCGTTTTTTAGTCACATAAAAAAAGCTATAAAAATCGTTGACTTAAGCCTGCCCAGAAGTTACCCACAGCCACTGTCACAAAAATGTTGGATCGTCAGACAAAGCACATGGCTTCTGTCGTCGGTTCTGTTACTCCGACTGCGCCCATACGAATCCGTTCGACCAGAAACGACAACGCCCCGTCGAAACGGGGCGTTGTGGTCAAACCGGTGCGTCGCTTACTTGGAAGCGGGAGCCGCCGGCTCTTCTTCGGCGTCAGGTGCACCTGCGGCTGCAGGGTCCTTGATGCCCAGCAGTTCCAGGTCGAATACCAGAACCGAGTTGGCAGGGATCGTCGGGCTTGGGCTCTGTGCGCCGTAGGCCAGATCGCTCGGAATGTAGAGCTTGATCTTCTCGCCAACGTGCATCAGTTGCAGACCTTCGACCCAACCCGGGATCACGCCGCTAACCGGCAGATCAATCGGGCTGCCACGCTCAACAGAGCTGTCGAAAACCTTGCCGTCAGTCAGCTTGCCTTCGTAGTGAACAGTCACTACGTCAGTTGGCTTAGGCTGAGGGCCATCGGCTTTCTTGACGATTTCATACTGCAGGCCCGAAGCGGTAGTCACTACACCTGCCTTCTTGCCGTTTTCTTCGAGGAATTTCTTGCCGGCCGCTGCCGACTCTTCGCTCATTTTGGCCATACGCTCTTCGGCACGCTTTTGCAGCGCTGCGAAGGCTTCAACCAATTCTTCATCCTTGAGCTTTTGATCTTTCTTGCCGACGGCATCTTCGATACCAAGGGCTACTGCTTTGGAGTCAAGGTCATCCATGCCTTCCTGAGCCAGGCTTTTGCCCATGTTCAGACCAATGCCGTAAGACGCTTTTTGTGCCGGGGTTTTCAGCTCAACAGTGCTGGCTTGCTTATCACAACCTGCGAGTACCAGACCGACCAGGGCAATCGCCGCTGCCAACCGATGCTGTTTCATTCTGATTCCTTGTTCATGCGCCAATAGGGCAAACGAGTAAAGCCGCGAGCTTATCAGGGTGCCGCGATCAATGGCTACCGGCATGAGAGACAGAAAATGCAGATAAGTTCAGGTATCCAAAGGTTTTCTTGGCAAGAGCGTGGGATGTTCAGTTGGGGTTCAGGTCTGGGGGGCAATCGGGCTGGCATAGGCCCAACCTTCGTTTAGTGCATTTTGTGTACATATCCGTTTTTGTTGTAACGGCTGGTATTGGTTGCGCCCTTCGTTCAGACAGCGCACGCGCACAAGAAGGCCGCGATCAGTCGCTGATCATTTCAGTGTCGATGAGCGGCGTCGAAGGTCGGTGTGATCGACCCGGGATGCCGTTTCTCGCGCTCAGCAAGATAACAGCAGGCGAAAGACTGCGCGTTAACGGGCCGAGAATATGCAGGCTGCAAGAACCTGCCGACTACCATTCTCAACATTGATTATCATTAGCATTAAAACCTATACTCTTCCCCCGCGATTCAATCGGTCAGGGTGACTTAATGTTCGATCTGGAAAACGTCAGCCTCAACGTCACCGAGCGCACTCTGCTCCACCCCCTCAGCATGCAACTGCCCCATGGCGAGATGATCGGCCTGATCGGTCACAACGGCTCGGGCAAATCGACCCTGCTCAAACTGCTGGCCCGTCAGCTGCAACCTTCCTCAGGAACGATCAGCCTGGACGGCAAGCCGCTGAGCAGCTGGAACGGTCGCGATTTCGCCCGTCAGGTCGCTTACCTGCCCCAACAATTGCCGCAGACCGACAGCTTGAATGTCCGCGAACTGGTCGCTTTCGGGCGTTACCCCTGGCATGGGGCGCTGGGTCGCGTAACGCGCGAAGACAACATGCACATTGATCGTGCGCTGGAACTGACCGACACCGACACCTTTGCCGAACGGATGGTCGACCAGTTGTCCGGTGGCGAGCGCCAGCGGGTCTGGTTGGCCATGTTGCTGGCGCAAAACAGCCGTTTCCTGCTGCTCGACGAGCCGACGTCTGCACTGGACATCGCCCATCAGGTGGAAGTGCTCGGCAGGGTCAAGACCCTTAGCCGCGAACTCAACCTCGGGGTGCTGGTGGTCTTGCATGACGTCAATATGGCGGCTCGTTATTGCGACCATCTGCTGGCACTGCACGGTGGACGTTTGCTGGCCCAGGGCAGCCCAAGCCAACTGATGCGCAGTGAAATCCTGCAAGACATTTATGGCATTGCGATGGGCGTGCTGCCCAACCCTGTCGACGGCTCACCGATCAGCTACCCGATCTGACTGATTGAGGTGAATCATCGAGCGCAGCGCGGTGGCTTACCGCCCGGCAGCGCCTAAGGGCGGCTAGAGGGTAATCATTTCCGGCGGCGGCTCGTCGATCAAAGGACAGTTATCACAATGAGCCAGCGTGTCCAGACGATAGCGAATGCAGCAGACTCGCCGTTGACGCCAGCGTCCGTCTGCGCGCAGGTCACAGGACACGGGTTCGTAGCGAATCGGTAAAAACAGCGGATTGCGTGAACCGTCCGGGCGCCGTTCGGTTTCCAGCAGTGCCTTGCCATCCGCCAATAGATGCGGCGGCAGCGGCACTCGCGCCATTTCACCGATAAACCACTCGAAATAGTTACCAGCGTTGCTCCACAGCACTTTGGGTGAGAGCTTGACCTCACTGGCCAGGCCCTGCACAAAAGGCTGCAAATGGGTGTCGATCAGGTCGCTGAAACGTTGGAACGGATCGCTCGGAGGGCTACTGAACACCTCGCCGTCGCCCGTCAGCTTGAAGGCTTCAGGCAAGCCCTGTGCATCAAGCACCACCTCGACGTCAGCAAAGTCCAACGGCAGGCGACGGCCAAGTACCAGAGCAGCAGCCACCACCGGCGGAATCAGTTTGACCAGATAATACTTCGACCATTGTGACGCCAGGGCGCGACGATCCTGGCCCGCGTGTTCCGGTGAAAAACGCTGCAGCACAGGCTCCAGATACTCAGGCTGCAACAGCCGCGTGGAAGCAATCGAGGGCCGAGGGTCATCACGCGTTACCAGCACGTCGCGATAGCTTGCGAACTGCCCCATGAACAGCGGCGCAAGGGCAGCAATCATGCTTGCGCCCCGCGCTGCCTGGCGTCGGGAGTGATTACGCTCAGGTGAAATAACGTCAACATAACTGGCATTGCTCGAAGAACACTTCGCGGCTCAGCAGCATCAGCGCAGCCAATGCCCACAGTGCGAAATTCAGTTGTGACGGCTCGCGATCATGCGGCACCCGCCAGACGTCGCCGTCACCCGCCACTTCAAGCAGCGGCTTATCGTCGACCATCAACACAAGGAAGCGCTCGCCTGCATAGGCGAACAGTCGGCGCCCGTCGGGCAGTAACAGCGTTCCATTGGTAGAGTTGCAGGACATGGCAGGACCACCTCGGGCCGCGAAAAAGATGCGCATTGAAAACAGCGCCCCCGTCTCGTATGACGCGCAGGGGCGCTGCGGATTTAGTCCGGATGTGTAAATCACACCGCAGTCAGAGTCGCTCAGGCACTTTGTGCCGCCCGGCTCTTCGTATCGCGATTGATGCTTTTGCCACCCTGTGGCTGATCGAAAATCGATGCAGCGATTTCCGCAGCACGCATCGGCAACACCGACAGCAGCGTGTCGCTGAGGCCGTGGCTGTCCTGGCTGAAGCCCTGCATGTAGATGCTCGCACGCAGACGCGGATCGGTTTGCAAACGGTAATCGCGACCCACTTCATAGTCGCCAAGGTAATCCTTGAGCGGCGCGAGCAGCTCGCGATGGGAGCTGCGCTGATAACCGGTAGCCAGAATCACCACGTCATAACGGCGTTGCTCGGTCGCGCCGGTGGCGCTGTCGCGCAGGGTCAGTTCGATGCCGTTGCTGTCGGCACCGGCCAACTCGACAGTGCGCCGGCTGAGAAACGCATGACGCTGCTGATTGGCAACTTTCTGTCGGTAAAAAATCGAATAGATCGACTCGATCAGATTGAGGTCCACCACCGAATAGTTGGTGTTGTGGTATTCCTGGATCAACTTTTCACGCTCTGCCTGCGGCTCGTTGAACACCAGATCGGTATAGCTCGGCGCGAAGATTTCGTTGACGAAAGGGCTGTCATCCGCTGGTTTTAGCACCGCTGCACGCAGAATCATGTCGACCTGCGCTGACGGGTAGCTGTCATTCAGGTCAATGAACGCCTCGGCCGCACTCTGCCCGCCGCCAATCACCGCAATGCGCATCGACGGGTTCTTCAGGCATGGCTGTCTGGCGATACTTTCCAGGTAGCGCGAGTGGTGAAACACGCGCGCGTCGTTACGTAGATGACTGAACGCCGCCGGGATGCGCGGCGTCCCACCGGTACTGACGACTACGGAGCGCGTCAGACGGAAACGCTCCTGACCCCGCACATCGGTGGACAGCACTTTGAGCAGTTCTATGCCATCAGGACCTTGCACGGGCTCAACGCGGGAAACTTCTTCGCCATAGGCGCACTGCTCGGAAAATTGTCGGGCCACCCAGCACAAATAGTCGTTGTACTCCATACGGCACGGATAAAGTGTGCCCAGGTTTATGAAGTCGATCAGTCGGTCGTGCTTGTGCAGGTAATTCACGAAACTGAAAGGGCTGGTCGGGTTACGCAAGGTGACCAGATCCTTGAGGTAGGAAATCTGTAACTCGCTCTGGGTGACGAGGGTGTTGCCATGCCAGCGGTAGTCGTGCTGTTTGTCGAGGAAAAGCGCCTGATAATTGCGCCCCTGCTGCAGAGCCTGTTCCTGCAAAGCAATCGCCAGCGCCAGATTAGACGGACCAAAGCCAATGCCAAGTACGTCGTAGGTCGGTGAGATCAACTGAGTCATGATGCCAGTGTCCTGTTTCACGGTAGCTGTGGAGCACGACGCGGGCCGGAATAAATCTTCCTCACCCTGAGGGTGGCGTTACTCCGCCTTCACGGCGCAGCCTGCCTTTTCCAACACCTGCGCATCGGCCAGAAGAAGCGCTTTCAAAAGTGCATTCAAAGGTAGTGACGAGAGCGCTCAGAAAAACTTTAGTAATGTTTCTCATTTGCGTATCGGGCCGCAGAAGTGGCGCGCCAGGCTAAAGCGCAGTCGCCCCCCCTCGCAGGGAGTGTCGGAATGCCGCATTCCCGGATAAATTCGGTGCCGGTCAGGGCAGTGCCGACTGCGCTAGAGCGCGGTGTCAAAGACACCGCTGCCCCGCTTGAGAAACACCGCATAAACCTCTGAATTCATGCTGTTTTTTTGCAGCAGCGAGCCTGTTCGTGAAAGGTCTGACTCAGACGAAGAATCCCGCACCATAAAAGGCGAATTGCCAGCATGCAATTTTTCTTAAATTTTCCTTCGCTCGCTCGTCTTAACAAAAATGATTCGGCTTGGCTTCCACTCTCAGGGCCAACGCACCGATCAGCCCTTGAATTCCAGCGTGCCCGACGGTGGCCGCAGAGCCTAGGAAAAAATGATGCAGACTCCCCCACAAAGCACCCTTGGTGAGCTTTTCAAGCTACTGCGGCCGTTCTGGCCACAGTTGCTGATGGCGACGGTCCTCGGCATCATCGGCGGCGCCAGCATTACTGCGCTACTTGCCACCATCAACCACAGCCTGAATGCCGAAGGTGGCATGCAATCAGGCTTGCTGGCAGGGTTTGCCGGCCTCTGTGTGCTGGCGCTGGTGGGATCGATCATTTCTGACATCGGCACCAACTATGTCGGGCAGCACTCCATTGCACGGTTACGTAAAGAGCTGGGCAGCAAGATCATCTCCGCCCCTATCGAGCAGATCGAGCGCTATCGCAGTCATCGCCTGATCCCGGTACTGACGCACGACATCGATACCATCAGCGACTTTGTGTTCGCCTTTGCACCGCTGGCGGTATCGCTGACGGTCTGCCTGAGCTGCCTGGGCTACCTAGCGGTCTTGTCGCTGCCGATGTTCCTCACCACGGCGGTCGCCATCATCATTGGCAGCGCCATCCAGTTTCTGGTGCGCAGCCGTGGCATCCGTGGGTTCTTTCAGGCCCGCGAAGAAGAAGACGAACTGCAAAAGCACTACCGTGCCCTGGCTGAAGGCGCCAAGGAACTGCGTATCAGCCGCCCGCGCCGCTTCCAGCACTACAACGAGCGCCTGCAAGGCACCATTGATCGCATCTGCGATATCCAGGTTCGTTCGATCAACCTGTTTGTGGTCGCCAAAGGCTTCGGCTCCACCCTGTTCTTCATCGTCATAGGCCTGGCTCTGGCCTATGAGTCAATCTGGCCGAGCACCGATAGAGCCACCCTCAGCGGCTTTATTCTGGTGTTGCTGTACATGAAAGGTCCGCTTGAGCATCTGGTCGGCAACCTGCCCATCGTCAGTCGTGCCCAGGTTGCTTTCCGGCGCATTGCCGAGCTGTCGATTCGCTTCTCTTCTCCGGAGCCCAACCTGCTGTTGCGCGACGATGAGCGCAAGACCCTGGACATTGAGCAGATCGAACTGCGTGACCTGAGCTACCACTACCCTACCGAAGACGGCAGCACCGGTTTTGGTGTCGGTCCGCTCAACCTGACCATCCAGCGCGGTGAGATTCTGTTTATTGCGGGCGAAAACGGCTGCGGTAAAACCAGCATGATCAAACTGCTGTTGGGCCTTTATGTGCCACAGAGCGGCCAGGTATTGATTGATGGCAGACCTGTCGACGACAGCAACCGCGACGACTATCGCCAGCTGTTCACGACTATTTTTGCCGACTACTTCCTGTTCGAAGACCTGCTCAAGGACAGTGCTGAAATCCCCGCCGAAGCCAACCGCTATCTGGAGCGGCTGGAAATTGCCCACAAGGTCTCACTGAACGACCACAGCTATTCCACCACCGACCTGTCCACCGGTCAGCGCAAACGTCTCGCTCTGGTTCAAGCCTGGCTCGAGAAGCGCCCGGTGCTGGTGTTCGATGAATGGGCCGCAGACCAGGACCCTGAGTTCCGGCGCATTTTCTACACCGAGTTGCTGCCGGAGCTGCGCGCCCAGGGCAAGACCTTGATCGTGATTTCTCACGACGATCGCTACTTCGATGTCGCCGACCGATTACTGCGGATGAGCGCGGGAAACATCGTCGAGGTCCAGCGCAAGAACAAGGACACCTCGTCAACCAGCCCCGACGTCGCACTCACCTGATCCGTCACGGCGCCCCTGATTACAGTGGCGCCGTAGTTGTAAAAAGCTGTCTGTCATCGCCAACACCAAAAAACTAAAAAACTAAAAAAGTTTTATTAAAAACCAGTATCCAGGAGCGTAAAAATTGATTGGTAAAAGCAAGCCCCCAACCCTCAAACACCCAACCAGCCATCTGGCGATGTTGATCAGCAGCGCCGCCCTGGGTCTGGCATTGACCGCCACCGACGCAGTTGCCGCGCCGGTGCGCATCGATATTCCGGCGCAACCGCTGGGTTCGGCGCTGATCAGTCTCGGTACACAGTCTGACTTGCAAATCGTGTTCAACCCGGTTCAATTGCAGAACCTGCGCAGCCCCGAGCTGCACGGGGAAATTGAACCAACGCAAGCACTGAACTCGCTGCTCCGTGGGACGGGCATCCAGTATCAGATAGAAGGCAGCCGGGTCACCTTGCTTGCCGCGGCACCGACCAGCGGCCAGCTGACCATACCCGACCAGATCATTTCCGGTCGCGCGGCGGTGCCAGAGGGTTACGAGAGCTACGTTCCGAAAACCAGCAACAGCGCCAGCAAGACCAATACGCCGCTGATCGAGATCCCGCAGTCCATCTCCGTGGTCACCCGCAAGCAGATGGAAGACCAGGGCGCGCAAACCGTCACGGATGCGTTGCGTTACGTCCCGGGCGTCAAAGTCGAAGCCTATGGTCTGGATCCGAAAGGTTTCGACTGGCTGTACATTCGCGGCTTCAACGGTCAGTCCACCAGCGACTACCTCAATGGCCTGCGTCAGCAGAACAACAGCTATGCGTTCTTCCGCAGCGAACCTTATGCGTTTGACCGTATCGACGTGGTAAAAGGCCCCTCTTCGACCCTGTTCGGCCAAGGTGACGCTGGCGGTATCATCAACCGCGTCAGCAAGAAACCCGAAGTCAACCATGTCAACGAAGTACAGCTTTCAGTCGGCAACTATGACCGCCGACAAGGCCAGTTCGACCTCGGTGGCGCACTGGACGATCAGCAACACTTCCTTTATCGCGTCGTCGGTTCGGTAAGGGACAGCAACACGCAGGTGGAGTACGACGATGGCCACGAAGTCAAAGACGACCGCCTGTACATCGCGCCATCCTTCACCTGGGCACCGGACGAAGACACCAGCCTGACGTTCCTCAGCGACTTCCTGCGTGACCGTAACGGCGGCTCGCTGTTTGCTTACAGCACGCCGAACGGGCACACCACCAATACGTTGATGGGTGATCACAGCTTCAACCATCTGAATCAGGATCAGTACAGCTTCGGTTATGAGTTCCGTCATCGTTTCGATGACACCTGGGAATTCCGCCAGAACGCCCGCTATGGTCAGGTAGACGTGATCTTCCAGAACCTGCTGCCGTTCAGTGTTGATACCAGCACCGGAAACACCATTCGTGGCGCAGACCGTTTTGATCAGCACATGAACACTTTTGCGCTGGACAACCAGTTGCAGGCTGACTTCCAGACCGGCCCGTTCACGCACAAGCTGCTGACCGGCGTGGATTACACATGGCAGGACGCCGACGTCACTCGCTGGCGCGTTCGCGGCCCGGACCTGAACGTCTACAACCCGGTCTACGGCCAGCCGGTAACCCGCCCAACCCAGGCCAACAGCATCGGCTCGATCGACTATGACCAGACCATCGAGCAGATCGGTGGCTACATTCAGGACCAGATCAAGTTCGACGATCACTGGATCCTGACCGCAGGCGGTCGCTACGACTATGTGCGCAATGACCTGGATAACCACGTCGCTGACCCGACGAACCAGAAAGACAATGCCTTTACTGGCCGTCTGGGCCTGACCTACCTGACTGAGTTCGGCCTGGCGCCGTACGTCAGCTATTCCGAGTCTTTTGCGCCTAATACTGGCCTGGACAGCAGCGGCAGGGGCTTTGATTCGAGCGAAGCGCACCAGTGGGAAGCGGGTGTCAAATACCAGCCTACCGACGCTATCCTGATGACCCTGGCAGCCTACGACCTGACCAAGACCAACGTACTGACCCGGGATCTGGGCAATACCGCTTTCTCGGTCGCCAATGGCGAACAGCAGTCGCGCGGTATCGAAGCCGAGGTCAAGGCCAAACTGGACCAGAACTGGGACCTGATTGCGTCCTACACCTACACCAAGGCCGAGATCACCAAGAGCAACGCTGGCGACGAGGGTAATCGTCCGGCCAACGTGCCCAAACACATGGCTTCGGCCTGGCTGAACTACACCTTCAACGACACGATTCTCAATGGCCTCAGCCTGGGTGGCGGCGCACGTTATACCGGGGTGCTCTACGGCGATAACGCCAACACCTTCCACATCGACAACTACACCCTGTTCGACGCGGGCGCGAGCTACCCGCTCAATAAGAGCGTGACTGTCTCGGTCAATGCCCAAAACCTGCTGGACGAGAAATACTCAGCCACTTGCGATGACTCGTACGAGTGCTACCCGGGCATGCGCCGCACCTTGCTGACCAGCGTGAAATACAAATGGTGATAAACGCCTGATCTTTCACGGGTATATGTCTGTCCGCGCAGCACCATGCTGCGTCGGGCAGGCAGCGCCTGTCCAGACTGTGTCAGTGCGTTGCTGAACCCTCAGCCGGGCTCCTTTGATCAAGGGGCCCGGTGTCGTTTTTGGAGGATCACGATGAGCCGTTACCACCGAGGAGAACGAACATGCCTCTGACCCGCCGTCACCTGCTTAAGCGATTTGCCGTGGGCGGCCTTGCGCTGACCAGCGGTCTACCCTCCATGAGCCTTTTCGCCGCCCCGCTGCAACGTATCATCGCCATCAACTGGGCTGCCGCCGAAACGCTGTTGACGCTGGGAGTCACGCCACTGGCGATCTCCGACGGCAGTTATTACAGCCGACGCATGCCCACTGCGCCACTGCCTCACGAAGTCCTCGACGTGGGCCCTTACTGGGAACCCAATCTTGAATTGATCAAAGAACTCTCCCCGCAATTGATCCTCAGCGATCAAATGCCGCCTGCCATCGCCCGCTCGCTGCAGGGCATTGCGCCCACCGAAGTGGTCGATGTCTACCCCAGCGCCCGTAGCGTCTGGACCAGCGCCACGGGCTTCATGACCCGGCTGGCAGCCCGTATCGACCGCCAGCAACAGGCTACAAGCTGGATCGCGGCAGGTGAAACCCGTCTCGCTCAACTGCGCGCACAACTGGCGCAACGCCCTCAGCCGCCGATCTGTGTGGCAGTGCTCAATCAGGACGGTCGCCATGCGACGGTCTACGGCAAGAACAGCATGATTCAGGACGTGCTCGACCGGCTCGGTCTGGTCAATGCCTGGCAAGGCCCAAGCAGCGCCATGGGAATTTCCCTGATTGGCGTCGAACGACTCGCCGAAACCCCGGACGCGCATCTGCTGTACATCGAAATTCCGACGACATCGGCGCGCCTGCAGAGCCTGCGCCAGACCAACGCGCTGTGGGAAAACCTGCCCGCAGTGCGACGTGGCAACACCCTGGCGCTGGGTAAATTCTTCCCTTACGGCGCGGCTGCCTCGGCACTCAACCTGGCCGAATTGATTGGCGCGTACCTGAGCCATCGCGGAGAACAAGAGCATGCTTGAACCGGCTATCGGCCTGGCGGCCCCTCGCCCTGCGCTGTTCCAGGGACCTCTGCCCTGGGTTCTGATGCTGGCCTTGCTGGCGATGCTGATCGCGGTGCATGGGTTACAGGCCCTGCTGCCCAGCGCGCTGTGGTGGCAGGCACTGTGGACCCCAGACCTGGACGACGGCCGTCAGGTCCTGCTGCATTTCAGCTTCGCACCACGCATGCTGGTCAGCCTGATGGTAGGGGCTGCGTTAGGGCTGGCGGGGACGCTGTTTCAGCAGATTCTGCGCAACCCGCTGGCCGAGCCGGTCACGCTCGGCGTGGCGGCCGGAGCCAATCTGGCCCTGTCGATTGCCACTATCGCAGCACCTGCCCTGCTGCTGCATGGCCTGGAGGGAGTGACGCTGGTCGGTGCCGGACTGGCCACGCTGGCGCTGTTCGCCTTCGCGTGGAGCCGCACGATGTCTTCGCTGCGCTTTATCCTCGCGGGCATGGTGATCAGCCTGTATTGCAACGCCATCAATTCACTGCTGGTGTTGTTCAACCATGACTACCTCGTCGACCTGCTGCTCTGGCAAGCCGGTTCACTCAACCAGAGTGGCTGGGAAGGCGTGACTTATCTGGCGCCTCGTCTGGCCGTCGCCGCACTGATCGCCGGTTTGCTCGCCAGACCTCTGGCCGTGCTGGGGCTTGAGGACCAGAGCGCGGCCAGCCTTGGGGTTTCTCTGCGGACCACGCGCACCCTGGGGCTAGTAGTCGCCGTGGCACTCAGCGCCTTCGTTACCAGCGCCGTCGGCATCATCGGTTTTGTCGGTCTCGCAGCGCCAGCCATCGCCCGCCTCAGCGGCGCGCGCACCTTGCGCCAACGGCTGATATGGGCACCGTTGATGGGCGCAGCGCTGCTGTGTCTGGTGGACCAGTGCGCGCGTGAGCTTTCACGATTTGTCGGTGAAGTGCCGGCCGGCATTCTCACCGCCGTGTTCAGCGTGCCGCTGTTGCTCTGGCTGCTCAAGCGTCAGCGCAGCGGCGGCATCGTCGCGCAGCAGAGCAGCACGTGGCGCAGGCTGCACAACCCTGGCCGGTACATCAGCGTCGGTGCAGTACTGCTCGTGTTGCTGGTCATACCGGCAATCAGCCTGGGCATCGGCGTGCACGGCTGGCACTGGAGCGGCCCGGAGCAATTCGACGGCGCGTTGCAATGGCGATTGCCACGGGTAATGGGTTCGCTCAGCGCCGGAGTCATGTTGGCGGTGGCCGGTTTGCTGATCCAGCGCCTGACCGGCAACCCGATGGCCAGCCCGGAAGTACTGGGTGCCAGCTCCGGTGCAGCGCTGGGGGTGATGGTGCTGTTCCTGTTGGTGCCCCAGCCACAGGCCTTGATGGTGCCTGCAGCCTGCGCCGGTACCCTGCTCACACTCGGCGCACTGTTCTGGTTCAACTGGCGCAGCGCCTTGAGCCCGGAGCGCCTGTTACTGACCGGGGTCTGCCTGACCACGCTGATGGGGGCATTGAGCACGCTGTTGATGGCCAGCGGAGACCCGCGCATGACCTTGCTGTTGAGCTGGATGACCGGTTCGACCTATCACGTCGACGGTCCGGCCGCGTTGACGGCGCTGGTGATCGCTGGCGTCATGCTGCTGGTCAGTCTGTTGCTTTCGCGGCCGCTGGACTTGCTGACCCTGGGTGGCGGCACAGCCTCGGCCCTCGGCTTGCCATTGCGTCTCAGCCACCTGGCGATTCTCGGCGTGGCAGCAGTGCTGACCGCGACCGCCACGCTGATCGTCGGCCCGCTGAGCTTCGTTGGTTTGATCGCGCCGCACATCGCCCGCCAGCTCGGCGTGCACCGTACTGCGCCGCAGATCTTGCTGAGTGCAATCATCGGCGGACTGATCATGCTCGTAGCCGACTGGCTGGGACGTAATATCGCTTACCCGTGGC
Source organism: Pseudomonas folii (assembly GCF_014357575.1). Classification (GTDB taxonomy): domain Bacteria; phylum Pseudomonadota; class Gammaproteobacteria; order Pseudomonadales; family Pseudomonadaceae; genus Aquipseudomonas; species Aquipseudomonas folii. The sequence continues at coordinate 19,699 of NZ_JACONW010000021.1, forward strand.
CGGTTTCTGCAGGGTTGCTGGCAGCCTTTATCGGTTGCCCGTACTTCCTCTGGCTGATGCACCGCCAGCGGCGCTGATCGGTTGCGCTGCCAATCGTGGCATAGGTATCTACACATCTTTTCCATGCAGGGATTTTTGCGTACATATCCGTTACCGCGTTAAGGGCTTCTATTGGTTGCGCTTTTACAGCGCCTCACTTTTGAAAGAGCCCAAAAGTAAGCAAAAGGCTCATACCCCACCACTCGGCCCCTCGCTGTCGCTCGGTGTACCCGCCCGCAGATCCTGAACCGTGGGCCGCTGCAATGGGCCATCCATGGCCCGGTGCAGCTAACCCGGCGTCCTGCCGGGTTGCCCACGCTTCAGAATCTCCGTTCGGCCAGCGTGGTTTAACGGGGCGCCCCAGATCAAAAACACGGCGGCCTGAAAGCCGACCTGATGTGTGAACTTACCGCGCTATAAGCGCTGGTTTGCTGGCGATAGTCATCAACGATGAGTCGGGCAGCACCTGATACCACGCTTTGGCTTTTGATCTGCTTTAGATTTTGACCTTAGGCGCCCCGTTAAACCACGACGGCCGGAATTCGACATTGCTGCGTGGGGCAAACCGGCAGGGATGCCGGTTTAGCTGCTTCAGGCCATGGATGGCCGGTGGCAGCGGCCCCACGCAGCAATGTCGGATTACGGGTATGCCGAGCGACAGCGAGGGACCCAGTGGTGGGGCAAGAGCCTTTTGCTTACTTTTGGGCCCCAAAAGTGAGGCGCCGTAAGGGCGCAACCAATATCAACCCATAACGCGGTAACGGATATGTACACAAGAATTTCTGCATGAAAGTTGTGTAGATACCTATGCCAATCGTGGTGAAGCCTGAACAGAGGCCTGTTCAGGCTTCACTCGATATTTACCAGTGACGCGAGAGAAACTGCGCCGCTTGCCGGAAGTAGCTGCCCACTTCGGGCACCAGCCCGCCCATCCTCAGAAAGTCATGGGTCATGCCATGACACAGCTGCGCGTGCACCGAGACGCCCTGTTCACGTAACGCCTCGGCATAGGCCAGGCCCTCGTCCAGCAGCGGGTCGTATTCCGCGGCATACAGCAAGGCAGGCGCACTGCCGCGCAATGCATCAGCCGCATACAGCGGTGAACAACGCCAGTCATGACGCTGTGCCAGATCCGCTGCGTAGTGCTGATAGAACCAGTCCAGGCTGGCGGTTTCCAGCAAATAACCTTCCGCAAACAGCTCTTGAGATTCGCTGCGCCGGGTTGCGTCAGTTGCCGGATAGAACAGCAACTGCGCTCGCGGCTGCGGCCCGCCCTCGCTGGCCAATTGGGCGGCCAGCACACTGGCCAGAGTGGCCCCGGCACTGTCACCGGCGACAGCAATGCGCTTCACGTCGAGGCCGTAAGACGCGGCATTCTTTTGCAGCCAGTCCCAGGCGTCGCGGGTGTCATCCAGCGCTGCCGGGAATGGCGCTTGAGGCGCCAGCCGGTAACCCAGTGCAAGCACCGCACAGCCACAGGCCTGGGCCAGCGAACGGCACAGACCATCGTGAGAATCCAGACTGCCCACCGTGTAACCGCCCCCATGCAGATACAGCAACACCGGCCTGGGTGCCGACGCGTCGGATACCGGTTGGTACAGACGCGCTGGCAATTCATGCCCTTGCCGCCCAGGCAACAGCAAATGCTCGACCGGCATCAGCGGCGCACTGGCCTTGAGCGCCTGCGAAGAGGCTTCGAACTCTTCACGCGCCTGCGCGACGCTCAGCTCATGAAGCGCCGGACGTCCGGCCTGGCGGCCTTCGTCAACCATATCGAGAAAGGCAGAAATATCCGGGTGCAACATACTCACCTCGTTAACTAGTGTTCGGCTCATACCGGCATCTGCTCGCGTTCAGCGACCTGTGCGCAACAGTGCTGGATCAGGCCTTGCAGTTCCTGGCGGTACAACGCCATCAGTTGTTCGACGGTCGTGGTGCGGAACACTCGACTACTGAACAGACAACGTAATGCCAGCTCACCGTCGTAAACCTGACCGATGATCTCCAGCCAGTTGTTCAGCGGTGCACTGGCCGCATACGCATCGCCGGGACGCTCCTGCAGCGGCGCAAACAGCGCCTTGTCATCAAAGCTCTGGTCGAATTGCCCCAGGTAGTTGAAGGTCACACGCGGTTGCACCCTGCCTGCCAGCAAGCGGCGCGTCTGGGCATCACCCAGGTAACGCAGCACGCCATGCCCGATACCTTTATCAGGCACCGCACGCAGTTGCTCGCGAGTGGCAACAACCGACTCGGCATAACCGCCCTGCCCCGGCGTCAGGCGCAACGGGAACAGACTGGTGAACCAGCCAAGCGTGCGACTGTGATCCAGGCCTTCGAAAATGTCCTCGCGGCCATGGCCCTCAAGACCGAGCAACACCGACTCGCTGTCACTGAAGCGACACAGCACGCGGCCCAGCGCCGTGAGCAGCAAATCGTTGATCTGCGTGCGGTACGCCTCGGGTGCAACTTTCAGTAATTGCGCCGTCAAGTCGCGGTCCAGGCGTAACTGCACCTGTTGCATATGCGCTACGCGCTGGCTGCCACGCGGGTTGTCCGGCGACGGTTCGCCCAGGCCCGCAGGCTCGGTCTGTTCCAACCAGTACGGCAGCTCGGCCAGCAGACGCGGATGCGCAGCATACTCGCGCAGACTTTGCGCCCAGGCCCGATAGCTGCTGGTACGCGCACTGAAGCGCGGCTCCTGGCCGTTACACAGCTGCGTATAAGCCTGTTGCAGGTCTTCAAGCAGAATCCGCCACGAGACACCGTCGATACCCAAGTGGTGAGCCACCAGCAACAGTCGTTGACTGCCGTCGGCCAACTCACTGTAAACCGCCCGCAGCAAACGTCCGTTGGTAATGTCCAGACTGCGCTGGGCCTGGTTGGCAATCGCCAGCGCGGCCTCGCTGTCCAGTGCGTCACGCAGCCACAACACCGGGTCGGCGCGCAGTCCGTCCTGCAGTTCGCTCAGCTCGCAGTAGCGCTGGCGCCACTGGCCATCGTTGCCGCGAACAAACGCCAGGCGCAGGCTGGCGTGCTCGCTGAGTATCGCTTGCAACGCCGCAGCCAGATGCACCACGTCCAGCGGTTCTCGGCACTGCAAGAGGATCGCCTGGTTGAAGTGCTCAGGTGCTTGCAGGTCCTGCTCGAACAACCATTGCTGAATCGGGATCAGCCCGAACGCTTCATCACCGACACTTTCGGCCACCGCCTGTGGCTCGGCAGCACCCGCTTCGGTGCTCTCTTGGGCACGTTCCAACAGACCGGCAATGGTCTGGTATTGCAGAAGATCACGCAGACGGATCTCAAGCCCAAGGCCTTCGGCCTGACGCACCCGGGAAATCACTTGCAGACTGAGAATCGAGTCGCCACCCAGATCGAAGAAGTTATCGTGAATGCCGACTTGCTCAACCTGCAGCACCTCTTGCCAGATCGCGGCCAGAACCTGCTCGGTGGCATTACGCGGTGCAACATACGAGCTGCCGCTGTTCCATTGCGGCTCCGGAAGCGCTTTGCGGTCGAGCTTGCCGGCAGGCGACAACGGCATGCGCTCCAGCAGCATGACCTGCACCGGCACCATGTAGTCCGGCAGCCGTGCGCGCAGGTAACTGCGCAAGTCGTCGCCACTCAGCGCAACGCCTGGGTGGTTGACCACATAGCCGATCAGTTGCTTGCCGCTATGGCCGTCGCGGGCGACGACCAGCGCTTCACGAACCTGCGGGTGCTCCTGCAAACGCGCTTCGATTTCCCCGAGTTCGATACGGAACCCGCGAATTTTCACCTGATGATCGATACGCCCGACATAGTCGATCACGCCATCGACGCGGCCACGCACCAGATCGCCTGTGCGGTACAAGCGGCCGCCGTCTGTGCTGAACGGGTCAGCCACGAAACGCTCGGCAGTCAAGTCCGGACGCTGATGGTAACCGCGAGCGAGACCTTCGCCACCGATGTACAGCTCACCCGCCACACCTAATGGCACCGGGCGCAGGTCCGGATCGAGGATATGCAGTTGACGTGCACCTACGCTTTTACCAATCGGCGCGTACGCCGCATCGCAAGCCGTGTTTGCGTCGGCTTTCCAGAGCAGCGGGGTCACCACCGTTTCGGTTGGCCCGTAACCGTTGGTGATGCACTGTGGACGCAGCGCCTTTTTGGCCAGTTCAAAGCTGGCGTTTGGCACAGCATCACCACCGAAGCAGTAGATCCGGACCGGCGGCGGATTACCGTCACGCAGGGCGTGCTCGGCCAGTTGTTGCAGATAGGCCGGAGGGAAGGCAACCACATCAATGCGCTGTTCGTGCAACACCGTGTAGACCTGCTCCGGTGTCCACAACTCTTCACCACGCAGCACCAGACTGCCACCGTGTACCAGCGTGGTCAGCCAGCGCTCGTGAGCACCGTCGAACGCGAACGACATGAAGTGCAGCTCGCGGGTCGAGCTGTCCATTTCGTATAGCTCGCCAATCGCGGCACAATGCATCGCCAACGGTCCATGGGCCACGCTGACGCCCTTCGGCTGCCCCGTGGAGCCTGAGGTGTAAATGATGTAAGCGAGGTTTTCAGGCTCCAGTTTTACCGACGGCAGATCACTGCGTTCGGTGCTCAGATCCAGCGTGTCGAGCTCCAGACACAGCACGCCGTCGGGCAGCGGCAAGCGCTCACGCAGTCGGCTGTCGGTAATCAGCAACGCAATTCCGGCATCGGCCATCTGGAACGCCAGACGCTCACGCGGGTAATCCGCGTCGAGCGGCACGTAAGCCCCGCCCGATTTGAGCACCGCCAGCAGTGCCAGCGGAATCGCAACCCCGCGAGGCAGCACCACGCCGACCCGCACTTCCGGCCCGATACCCAGGCTGATCAAATGATGCGCCAATTGATTGGAGCCAAGCTCCAGCGCGGCGTACTCGAGCTGTTCTGTGCCACACAGCAAGGCAGTTGACGACGGACGCAGGCGCGCCTGATCTGCAATCGCCAGATGCACCGGCGGCGCCGGCAAGCGAGCCTGATGCGGGCCACAGCAATTGCTCAGAGCACTGCGATCAGCCTCGGACAGGCATTGTGGATCGCCAATGAAGCGCGCTTGACCAGCGACCATGGCGTCGAGTATCTGCTCCATGTTGCCGCGAATCCGCTCGACCGCCACCGCATCGAAATGGCTGCGCAGGTACTGGTACTCAATCTCCAGGCCTTCACCCACACGTATGGCCAAATCCATCGGCACATTGGTTACGTCTTTCAGGCTCAGCTCGCCAAAGCGCGGGCCGTTACCGGCACCACGGCGCAGAGCCTCGTCTACCGGATAGTTCTCGAACACGATGATGCTGTCAAACAAGGCCTGACCGCTGTGTCCGGCCCAACGCTGAATGTCATACAGCGGCGTGTGTTCAAACTCGCGTACCTCTGCGTTGTAAGCCTGCAACTGACGCAGCCATTCGCCCAAATCATCCTGAGCCTGGGGGGCCTGGGCAATCGGCAAGGTATTGATGAACAGCCCGAGCAGGCTGTCGATACCCGGCAATTGTGCCGGACGCCCGGCCACCGTGGCACCGAAGACCACCTGTTGCTGCCCGGTATAACGCTGCAACAGCAGCAGCCAGGCACTTTGCAGCAAGGTATTGAGGGTGATGCGCTGGCTGCGCGCATAGGTTTTCAAGCGCTCGGTGGCCGTCGCATCGTAGTGGCTGTAACTCAGGCCGTGCCCCTCACCTTCGGCCGGGCGCGACAGACTGTCGGCAAGCAGTGTCGGCTGCTGCACCTGGGCCAGGCGGGCACGCCAGAACGCTTCGGCTGCCACCCCATCCTGGCGTTGCAGCCAGCCGATGTAGTCCGCATAGCGCGCACTGACGGCTGGCAATTCAGCGCCTGCATACAGTTGCAGCACCTCTTTGATCAGTTGCGCGCCACTCCAGCCGTCCATCAGCAAGTGATGAGTGGTCCAGATCAAATGCTGGCGACCCTCGCCCAGATCAATCAGCGTCAGGCGTTGCAGTGGCGGCCGAGCCAGGTCGAAACCTTCCAGACGATCCGCTTCGGCAAAGGCGACGATATCCTGCACATCGTCACGCAGGCGCAACTGCGCCGGGGCCGTGGCATACACCACCTGCAACGGTTCACGCAGGCCGCTTTGCCAGATGAAGCCACTGCGCAGCGTGTCATGGCGAGCCACGGCGCGGCGCCAGGCCTGGGCGAAACGTGTGCTGTCGAGCCCCTCGACCGGTACGCTGATCTGATTGACGTACAGCCCTGATCCAGGATTGTCCAGCGCATGGAACAGCATGCCCTGCTGCATGGGTGACAGCGGATAGAGGTTCTCGACCTGAGTCAGGTCCAGTCCCAGCTTCTCGATCTGCCCAGCGTCCAGACGCGCCAGCGGGAAGTGCCCCGTTTGTGCAGCGGTCGAGTCGCTGACGCTGCTAGTTACAGGCGCGCCCACAGCAGTGATCACCTGCGCCAGCTGCGCGACGGTTGGGTGCCCAAACAGTTGTCGCGGGCTGAGTTGCAGCCCGGCCTGACGTGCGCGGCCAGCCAACTGGATAGACATGATGGAGTCGCCGCCCAGCTCGAAGAAGTTGTCGTCGATGCCGACCTGTTGCAGCCCCAGCACCTGCTGCCACAGCTGGGCCAAATGCTGTTCCAGCTCGCTGCGCGGCGCCTGATAACGCTTTTGCAAACTGCTGAAATCCGGGTCTGGCAAGGCCTTGCGGTCGAGCTTGCCATTCGGCGTCAGTGGCATGCGCGCCAACACCGTTACCTGCGCAGGCACCATGTAATCCGGCAGTTGAGCCTGCAACGCAGCGCGCAGCGCCTCCGGCCCAGGAGCGGCTTCGCCGTCAGCGACAACGTAGCCCAGCAGTTGCTTGCCCAATGAGGTTTCGCGGGCAATCACTACCGCTTCACGCACACCGTCGCACGCCAACAGGCACGATTCGATTTCGCCCAGTTCGATACGGAAACCACGCACCTTGACCTGATGGTCGATACGCCCGAAATACTCCAGCACACCGTCCTGACTCCAGCGCGCCAGATCACCAGTGCGGTACATGCAACCGCCCTGCGCATTGAACGGATCTGCTACAAAGCGCTCGGCAGTCAGCCCCGGCCGTGCGTGATAACCACGCGCCAGGCCGTCACCGGCGATGTAGAGCTCCCCGGCGACACCCGCTGGCAGCGGTTGCAGTGCAGCGTCCAGGACGTAGAGCTGGGTGTTGGCAATCGGCTTGCCGAGCAACGCCCGACCGCCATGAGGGATACGCCAGGCCGCAGACCAGATGGTGGTTTCGGTCGGGCCATAAAGGTTCCACAGCTCATCCGCCTGGGCACTGAGCACTGCTGCCAACTCGACCGACAGCGCCTCACCACCGCAGAAGAAACGACAGCCCTGCAGGCGCGAGAAATCCTCATGGGCGCTGAGCAGCGTCCAGGTCGACGGCGTCGCCTGAATCACCGTCACACCTTTTTCCAGCACAGTGGCCAACAGCCGCGCCGGGTCTCGGGCGCAATCACGGTCCACCAGTTGCACGCTGCCACCGACCAGCAACGGCAGGTACAGCTCCAGGGCGAAAATGTCGAAGGACAGCGAAGTCAGCGCCAGCACCCGGTCGCGGGCCGTCAGGCCCGGTTCCCGAGCCATGCTTGACATAAAGTTGACCACCCCGCCATGACGCACGGCCACGCCTTTGGGCTTGCCGGTGGAGCCGGAGGTGTAGATCACATACGCCAGGTCGTCGATGTTCACTGGCCGTTGCAATTCATCCGGGCGCAGATCGTGCTCGGCCAGACTGCCCAACTGCGACCAGTCGCGGTCCAGGCAGAACACCTGCGCCTGGCGGTCCGGCAGTTCGCTCAATAAATGCTCTTGGGTCAACAGCAAGCGCACTTGGCTATCGGCCAGCATGTGCGCCAGACGCTCGGCAGGGAACTCAGGATCCAGCGGCACATACGCAGCGCCAGCCTTGAGCACCGCCAGCAACGCCACCGGCAACTGCACGCTACGTTCCAGTGCAACGCCGACCGCACAATCAGGGCCTGCACCCTGAGCACGCAACCAGCGGGCCAGACGATTGGCGCGGGCGTTCAACTGCGCGTGGCTAAGCCGGGTACTGCCATCGTCCAGTGCCAGCGCCTGGGGATTGAGCGCAGCCTGTTGCTCGATCAACTGATGCAGACAGGCCTGACGCGGGTAGTCCATGGCGCTGGCGTTGAAATCACGCAGCACGCGCTGACGTACGCTGCTGTCCAGCAAGCCGATTTCGCCCAGCGGCTGGCGACCGTCGGCACAGAACTGCCAGAGCAGGTGCAACAGTTGGTCGCCGATGCTCTGCACGGTGTCCGCGTGGAAATGGCTGCAACGGTAGTCAAAGTTCAAGCGCAGTCGCTCGCCCTGAGCAACCATCAGCGTCAACGGGTAGTTGGTGTTTTCCTGCGCCTGCATGCCGGAAAAACTCAAACCACCAGGAGCCTGACGCAAGGCCTCGGCAACCGGATAGTTTTCGAACACCAACAGGCTGTCGAACAGCGCTTCGCCGCCTTGAGCAAATGCGCGCTGGATGCTGCTCAGCGGCGTATGTTCGTGTTCGCGCAGTTGCAGGTTCTGCACCTGCAAAGCTTGCAGGAAATCTGCCAGTGGCTGTTCGTCGCACAGGCTGACCACCACCGGCAGGCTGTTGATGAACAGGCCCAACTGTTGCTCGATCCCGGCCAGCTCAGCCGGACGCCCGGCCACGGTCGCGCCGAAAACCACGGTGGCCTGGCCACTGTAGCGCTGCAGCAGCAACGCCCAGGCCGCCTGCAACACGGTGTTGACGGTGACTTTATGCTGACGGGCAAACGCACTCAAGCGTGCGCCCTGCGCAACGGTCAACAAGTGCTGTACCTGACCAAAACCGTCCTGCGCAGGGCTCTGCGGCACACATTCTGCCAAGCGGGTCGGCGCGTCCAGCACCGCCAGTTGCGTCTGCCAGAAAGCCTCGCTGGCGGCCACATCACGGCCTTGCAGCCACTGAATGTAATCGCGGTAATGACCACTGGGTGCGACGGTTTGCCCGGCGTAGCGCTGCAACACTTCGGCAAACAGCTGCGCGTTGCTCCAGCCGTCCATGAGGATGTGGTGATGGGTATAGATCAACTGGTGACGCCGCTCGTCACAACGCACCAGCACCAGCCGTAACAGTGGCGGTTGATCAAGGGCAAAACCTGCGGCGCGTTGCGCTTCAGCCAGCGCATCGAGGGCGCTGGCCTGATCGTCGCGATGGCGCCAGTCGAGTACTTCCAGCGGCAGTTTGAGTTGCCGATGAATCAATTGCAGCGGTTGCGCCAGACCTTCCCAAAGGAAGCTCGCACGCAAATTGTCGTGGCTGTCCAGCGCAGCCTGCCAGGCCGTACGGAAGCGCTCGGCATCAACACCGTCGATGTCGACGCGTAACTGGTTGACGTAAACCCCACCCTCGTTTTCATACAAGGCATGGAACAGCATGCCCTGTTGCATCGGTGCCAGCGGATAAAGGTCTTCGATTTGCCGAGCGGCCAGCGGCAAGGCATCAAGCTGCGTTTGCTCCACGCCTGCCAACGGGAAGTCAGACGGTGTCACACCGCCCGCGCCTTCCTCCAGGCACAGTGCAATCAAACCCTGCAATTGCTCGACATAAGACTGGGCCAGCGCCTCGATGGCTGTGTCATCGAACATCGCTGTGCTGTACGTCCAGCGCAGGCTCAACTTGCCGCCAAAGACTTGGCCGTCAACGCTCAACCAGTTGCTCAGCGCACCCTCGGCATCACGGTTGGCGCCCGATTTTTCGCTGGCAGGCTGGAACAAGGCATCGCTGCCAAAACTGTGGTCAAACTGCCCCAGATAGTTGAACGTAACCCGCGCCTGCGGCAGTGCGGCAAAGCTTTGCCCTTCGCCACCCAGGTAACGCAGCAGACCATAGCCCAGGCCACGCTGCGGTACGCCACGCAGTTGTTCCTTGACCGACTTCAGCGTTGCTATCGGCTCACCACCGTCGTGCAGGCGCAGGGCAAACAGGCTGGTGAACCAGCCGACCGTGCGGCTTAGATCGAGGTCGTCGAACAGTGCTTCGCGGCCATGTCCTTCGAGCTGCACCAGCGCCGAGGTTTCGCCCGTCCAGGCGCACAGACTGCGGGTCAGGGCGGTGAGCAGCAGATCGTTGACTTGCGTGCGAAACACCGCAGGGGCCTGCTGCAACAAGGCGGCGGTGGTCGCGGCGTCCAGTTCGACACTGTGCGTGCGCGCATGGCGGCCGCTCAGGCTGGCCTGTGGGTCACGCGCTGGTAAATCACCGCTCGGACCTTGCAGGCTGGTCTGCCAGTATTTCAGTTCGGCGCTCATTTCGGCGCTGTGGGCATGGGCCGCCAGTCGCTCGGCCCATTGCTGGAACGAGCTGCTGCGCGGTGGCAGTTGCACGCTGACTCCGCTCGCCAGTTGCCGGTAAGCCGTCTGCAGGTCTTCAAGCAATATTCGCCAGGAAACGCCATCCACCACCAGGTGATGAATCGCCAACAGCAAGCGCTGGCTGCCATCGGCCAAGTCCACCAACAGCGCACGCAACAGTGGGCCCTGGCTCAAATCCAGGCTGCGCTGGGCCGCCTCGCAGTGCATCAGCAATTCGTCGGCATCTGCGGCCTGACGAATCCACAGCAACTCGGGATCCTGTTCGTAGACGGCATATTCGGCACTGCTCGGCTCATCGCCGAAACGCAGGCGCAAACCATCATGCAGTTGGCAGACGTGCCCGAGGGCGCGCGCCAGCACGGCGCTGTCCAATGGTTGCTGGCAACCGAGCAATACCGACTGGTTCCAGTGTGCGCGGTGTGGCAGTTGCTGTTCGAAGAACCAGTGCTGGATCGGCAGTAACGGCGTGCGGCCGCTGGCCGGTGCGTTGACCACGGCCACACTGTCACCCTGACGCGCAACAGCGGCCAGGGCTTTCAGGGTCTGGTGCAGGAACAGGTCTTTCGGGCTCAGTTGCAAGCCGGCCTGGCGGGCACGGCTGACCACCTGAATCGAGACAATCGAATCGCCGCCCAACTCGAAGAAATTGTCGTCGATACCGACCCGTTCAATGCCCAGAACCGACTGCCAGATCTCTGCCAGCAGGGTCTCGCGCTCATCACGCGGGGCCTGGTATTGCTTCTGTTGCTGGCTGAAGTCAGGCTCCGGCAAGGCCTTGCGGTCCAGCTTGCCGTTAGGCGACAGCGGCATGGCGGGCAGCACTAGAATCTGCGCAGGCACCATGTATTCCGGCAGGTGCTCCAGCAGTTCACGGCGCAGGCTTTCGCTGTCATTGCCTTCAGTGCCATGAGCCACCACATAGCCCACCAGTTGCTTGCCTTGCGGCGTGTCGCGGGCAATCACCACGGCCTCTTCGACCGATTCCAGCCCTTGCAGGCGGGCTTCGATTTCACCCAGTTCGATACGCAATCCGCGGATCTTCACTTGATGATCAATACGCCCGACGTATTCGATGGCGCCGTCTGCACGCCAGCGAGCCAGGTCGCCGGTGCGATACAGCCGTTCGCCCGCGGTGAAGGGGTCGGCCACGAAACGCTCGGCGGTCAGCCCCGGACGCAGGTGATAACCCCGCGCCAGGCCCACGCCACCGATGTACAACTCGCCCGCTACACCTTGCGGCACGGGTTCCAGGAACGCATCAAGGATGTACAGCCGCAGGTTGTCGATAGGTCGGCCAATCGGCACCTGATGCCGATCATTTTCTTCGTCGCACGCCCAGTAGCTGACGTCGATGGCCGCTTCGGTCGGGCCATAGAGATTGTGCAGCCGTGCACTGTGGCGTTGACGGAACTGCTGTTGCAGCTCGTAAGGCAGAGCTTCGCCGCTGCACATCACCTGTTTCAGTGATGGGCAGTGTTCCAGCTCGCCGGAGATGACAAAGGCTTGCAGCATCGACGGCACGAAGTGCAGCACGCTGACCTGACCTTCGTTGATCACACGACGCAATTCCAATGGGTCACGATGAGCACCCGGCTCTGCAACCACTAGCGCAGCGCCGGTCAGCAACGGCCAGAAGAACTCCCAGACCGACACGTCGAAACTGAACGGGGTCTTTTGCAGGATGCGGTCGGTGTGATCCAACTGATACGCCTTCTGCATCCAGTGCAGACGGTTGATCAGCGCCGCATGGCTGTTGCCTGCACCCTTGGGTTTGCCGGTGGAGCCGGAGGTGTAAATCAGATACGCCAGGTTCTGCGGGCTGCCCAGGGTTGGCAGATCGCTGGCGTCCAGCGCCTGCAACTCAGACCACTGGCTGTCCAGGCAGAAGGTCTGCGCGGCACTGGCGGGCAATTGCTCAAGCAGGTGCTGCTGGGTCAGCAACAGTTGCACACCGCTGTCGCCGAGCATGTGTTCCAGACGTTCACGCGGGTAGTCCGGGTCCATCGGCACGTAAGCACCACCGGCCTTGACGATGGCCAGCAAGGCCAGCACCAGTTCCAGCGAACGTTCCGCGCACACACCGACCAGCACATCCGGGCCTACACCCTGCTCACGCAGCCAACGAGCCAGTTGGTTAGCGCGTGCGTTGAGTTCGCGGTAGCTCAGTTGCTGATTGCCGAACTGCACCGCCAGGGCATCCGGCGTTGCAGCGACTTGCTGTTCGATCAGGCTTTGCAACTGCACCTGATCAGGGAAGTCAGTGGTGGTGTCGTTCCAGCCGTGCAGCAACTGTTCGCGATCATTGCCCGAGAGCATGGGCAAGCGGCCGACTGCCTGGCGTGGATCATTGAGCAGCGCCTGCAACAGGTGCAGGAAATGCTCGCGCATCTGCGCAATGCTCGCAGTATTGAACAAATCGGTAGCGTAGCTAAGCTGACCGCGCACCCGGCCATCACGGCTCTCTTCGGTGCTCAGCATCAGGTCGAACTTGGCGATGCCAACGTCCAGTTCGAGGCTTTCCAGGGTCAGCCCGCGACCATCGGCTGAAGGCAGTTCGCGCAAGCCGTCGCGCTGACTCGGCAAATGGTTGTAGGCCACCTGAAACAAAGGGTTGTAGCTGAGGCTGCGCTCTGGCTGCAAAACCTCCACCAGACGCTCGAACGGCAAGTCCTGATGGGCCTGGGCCCCGAGTACCGCCTGACGGGTGCGGTCCAGAAACGCGACGAAGGTTTCGTGCTCATTCATCTCCGTGCCCAACACCTGAGTGTTGACGAAGAAACCGATCAGCCGTTCGCTCTCCCCCCGACCACGGTTGGCCACAGGCACACCGACCCGCAGCTCACGCTGGCCGCTGTAACGAAACAGCAGCACCTGATACGCCGCCAACAACAGCATGAACAGCGTTGCGCCCTGGCTGCGAGCCAGTTCGCGCAGGCCGCTGCTCAAGGCTGCCGGCAACTGGAAGTCCAGCGCCGCACCTTGGTAGCTCTGCACTGCCGGGCGTGGGCGGTCACTGGGCAGGGTCAGCACCAGCGCTTCGCCGCCCAATTGCCGGGTCCAGTATTCCAGTTGACGGTCGCCCTCACCAGCAGCCATCCACAAGCGCTGCCATCGCGCATAGTCGGCGTACTGAACCGGCAAGGCTTCCAGTTGCGCCGCCGCACCGCTGACGTGCGCGGTATACAGGCTGGCGAACTCGTCGGTCAGCACCCCCATCGACCAGCCGTCAGAGACGATATGGTGCAGTGTCAGCAGCAGGATGTGTTCGCGGGCATCGAGCCGAATCAGCGCCAGACGCAGCAGCGGCCCAGTGCTCAGATCAAAGGGTTGCCGCGCCGCGTGCTCCAGTTGTTCACGGGCACGTGCCTCGCGCTGTTCAACGGGCAGCGTGCTCAGATCAAAACGTTGCAGCTGCGGTTCAAGGCTCGGCAGTATCACTTGGACAGCTTGCGAGCCATGCTCCCCCTCTACTTCGCGAAACAGCGTGCGCAGGCTTTCGTGGCGGGCGATCAGGGCCGCAAAACTGTGTTGCAGCGCCCCTTCGTCCAGCTCACCGCGCAGCCGCACCGCCGCCGGGATGTTGTAGGCCGCGCTGTGCGGTTCCATCTGCCACAGAAACCACAAGCGGCTTTGCGCAGCCGACAACGGTGCCTGCTCACAGGGCTGACGCACAATCGGCAGGCGCTCCAGGCGCACACCTTTTTCGCCCAGTTGACGCAGGAAAATCAGCTGGCGGTCTTCCGGCAGAGCGGCCAGGCGTTCGGCAACTTGCTGCAACTTCTGTTGTTCGGTGTTACTCATCAAAAATTCTCCAACTCGCCCAGCAACTCGTCCATCAGGTCCAGATCAACCTGTTTATTTTGCGCAGCGTCAGGTTGAGCCTGCAGGTGAGCGGCCAACGCCTGGATGGAACTCAATTCGAACAATCGGTGCAGCGGCAACTCCACGTTCAGACGCTTGCGCAGGGTCATGCCGACCTGAGTGAGGAGCAGCGAGTGCCCGCCCAGTTCGAAGAAGTCGTCAGTGATGCCGACCTTTTCGATCCCCAGCACGCTCTGCCAGATCTCGACCAGTTGCTGCTCAAGTTCAGTGCCCGGCGCGACATAACCACGCGGACTGGAAGCGAACTCCGGTGCAGGCAAGGCCTTGCGGTCCAGCTTGCCGTTAGGCGACAGCGGCATGGCGGGCAGCACTAGAATCTGCGCAGGCACCATGTATTCCGGCAGGTGCTCCAGCAGTTCACGGCGCAGGCTTTCGCTGTCGCTGCCTTCAGTGCCATGAACCACCACATAGCCCACCAGTTGCTTGCCTTGCGGCGTGTCGCGGGCAATCACCACGGCCTCTTCGACCGATTCCAGTCCTTGCAGGCGGGCTTCGATTTCACCCAGTTCGATACGCAATCCGCGGATCTTCACTTGATGATCGATACGCCCGACGTATTCGATGGCGCCGTCTGCGCGCCAGCGAGCCAGGTCGCCGGTGCGATACAGCCGTTCGCCCGCCGTGAAGGGGTCGGCCACGAAACGCTCGGCGGTCAGCCCCGGACGCAGATGGTAGCCCCGCGCCAGGCCCACGCCACCGATGTACAACTCGCCCGCAACACCTTGCGGCACGGGTTCCAGGAACGCATCAAGGATGTACAGCCGCAGGTTGTCGATAGGTCGGCCAATCGGCACCTGATGCCGATCATTTTCTTCATCGCAGGCCCAGTAGCTGACGTCGATGGCCGCCTCGGTCGGGCCATACAGATTGTGCAGCTGTGCACTGTGGCGTTGACGGAACTGCTGTTGCAGCTCGTAAGGCAGCGCTTCGCCGCTGCACATCACCTGTTTCAATGATGGGCAGTGTTCCAGCTCGCCGGAGATGACAAAGGCTTGCAGCATCGACGGCACGAAGTGCAGCACACTGACCTGACCGTCGTTGATCACCCGACGCAATTCCAGCGGGTCGCGATGCGCGCCAGGCTCTGCCACCACCAGCGCAGCGCCGGTCAGCAACGGCCAGAAGAACTCCCAGACCGACACGTCGAAACTGAACGGGGTCTTTTGCAGGATGCGGTCGGTGTGATCCAACTGATACGCCTTCTGCATCCAGTGCAAACGGTTGATCAGCGCCGCATGGCTGTTGCCTGCACCCTTGGGTTTGCCGGTGGAGCCGGAGGTGTAAATCAGATACGCCAGGTTCTGCGGGCTGCCCAGGGTTGGCAGATCGCTGGCATCCAGCGCCTGCAACTCAGGCCACTGGCTGTCCAGGCAGAAGGTCTGCGCGGCACTGGCGGGCAGTTGCTCAAGCAAGTGCTGCTGAGTCAGCAACAGTTGCACACCGCTGTCGCCGAGCATGTGTTCCAGACGTTCACGCGGGTAGTCCGGATCCATCGGCACGTAAGCACCACCGGCCTTGACGATGGCCAGCAAGGCCAGCACCAGTTCCAGTGAACGCTCTGCGCACACACCAACCAGCACATCCGGGCCTACACCCTGCTCCCGCAGCCAACGAGCCAGTTGGTTGGCGCGTGCGTTGAGTTCGCGGTAGCTGAGTTGCTGATTGCCGAACTGCACGGCCAAGGCGTCAGGTGTGGCGGTGACTTGCTGTTCGATCAGGGTTTGCAGTTGCACCTGATCGGGGAAGTCAGTGGTGGTGTCGTTCCAGCCATGCAGCAACTGCTCGCGCTCAGACGCGGCCAGCATCGGCAAGTGCGCCAGTGCTTTCTCGGCGCTGTCACAGAAGCTCAGCAGCAGGCACTCGAAATGCTCGCGCAGACGCTCGACCTGGCTGGCGCAGAAGCGCTCGGAACGATAACCGTAACGCACATCCAGGCACTCACCGGCACTGGCGACCAGGGTCAGCGCGTAGTTGGTGGAGTCCACCGGTTGGTGACCGAGGATACGCAGGCCGTCTTCGCCTGACGCCGAATGCGTGAGCGCGGCATCCATCGGGAAATTCTCAAACACCAGAATGCTGTCGAACAATGCCTGACCACCACGCCCGGCCCAGCGCTGGATGTCGTACAGCGGGCTGTGTTCGAACTCGCGCACTTCCAGGTTGTAGGCCTGCAATTCACGCAGCCAGTCACCCAGTCCTTGAGCGGCCTGCGGTTGCTGAACGATGGGCAGGGTATTGATGAACAGCCCGAGCATGTCCTCGGCACCCGGCAAGTTGCCCGGACGCCCGGCCACGGTGGCCCCGAAGGCTACACGCGACTGACCGCTGTAGCGTTGCAGCAGCAACAGCCACGCCCCTTGCAACAGGGTATTGAGGGTCACGCGCTGTTGCTGGGCAAACTGCTGCAAACGCTGGCTGGCTGCAGCATCGAACTGGCTGCGCACCTCGCGAGTCGGTTCGACGACATAGCTGCCCGCGCAGGCGGTTGCCAACAGCGTCGGCTCGTCGAAATCAGCCAGACGCTGACGCCAGAAGTGCTCACCGAGGCTAGCATCCTGCGCTTGCAACCAGGCGATGTAATCACGGTAGCGGCCCGCAACCGGCGGCAGGCTGCTGCCCTGATAAGCGGCCAGCACTTCACCGATCAAACGTGCACTGCTCCAGCCGTCCAGCAACAGGTGATGACAGGTCCACAGCAAGTGAAAGCGCTGCTCACCGAGGCGTACCAGTGCCAGACGCTGCAAGGGCGGACGCGCCAGGTCGAAACCGCGTTGGCGCTGACTGTCGGCCAATGCGTCTAGCGCTACCCGGTCGGTACTGCGCTCGCGCCAATCGAAATGCTCCACCGGCAGTTCGGCGTGGCGCAATACGAACTGCAAAGGCACTTCAAGGCCTTCAGTCAGAAAGCCACTGCGCAGCGTGGCATGGCGGCTCAGCACCTGCTGCCAGGCAGCCACGAAGCGGGCTTCGTCGAGGTTGTCCAGGTCCACGCGCAGTTGGTTGACGTAGAGCGCCGAGCCCGGCACATCAAGGGCATGGAACAGCATGCCCTGCTGCATCGGCGCCAGCGGATACAAGTCTTCGAGGTTACTGGCGTCCACCGGCAAGCTGTCCAGCGTGGCCTGACCAAGGCCCGCCAGTGGCAGGTCACTTGGGGTCAGCGCCGGAGCGGCTTGCAGACAGTGCTGCAACAAACCTTGAAGCTCGGCCTGCAGCACGCTCAACAATTGGTCAATCAGTGCGGCGTCGAACATCTCGCGGCTGTAATGCAACTCCAACTGCAGACAACCGCCGAGCACTTTGCCGTTGAACACCAGCCAGTTGCCCAATTGCGCGTCATCGGCATGGCTGCGGCCGACCGACTCACTGGCCGGAAGGAATGCCGAATCAGTGAACTGCTGATCGAACTGTCCCAGATAATTGAAGGTCACTCGCGCTGGCGGCAGCTCTTGTAACTGGGCACCCAATGGACTGAGGTAGCGCAGCAAGCCGTACCCGATACCGGCACGCGGCACGCCACGCAACTGCTCTTTGATGGCTTTCAAAGAAGCACCGGCATCGCCTTGAGGACTCAGGCGCACAGGGTAAAGACTGGTGAACCAGCCCACGCTTCGGCTCAGGTCCAGTGCCGCCCCCTGATCAAAAGCATCGCGGCCATGGCCTTCCAGTTCGATCAGCGCCTGTTCGGCACCGCTCCAACTGCACAGCGCGCGGGCCAGTGCGGTGAGTAACAGGTCGTTGATCTGGGTGCGGTACGCCTGCTGAGCCGGGCCGAGCAGTTGCCGGGTAGCTTCGCTGTCCAGGCTGAAGCCTGAGTGTGCGGCTTCGCGCCAGGTGGTGCGAGCATCACTGCGCGACTGTGGCAAAGCCGGGGCGTCTTGCAGCTGCGCCTGCCAGTAACCCAGTTCGGCGTGCAACTCGGCGCTGTTGGCGAAGGCATGCTGACGCTGGGCCCAGGCCTGATAGCTGTCACTTTTAATCCGTGGCGTCGCAGTCTTGCCCGCCAACAATTGACGGTAGGCGCTTTCGAGGTCTTCCAGCAGCACCCGCCACGACACACCGTCTACCGCCAGGTGATGAATAACCAGTAACAGGCGCTCGCTGCCATCTTCCAGTCTGACATGCATCGCTCGCAGCAACGGACCTGCGTTCAGGTCAAGGCTGCGTTGCGCCTCGTCACACAGGCGTTCCAGAGTCTGCTCATCACTGGCACGGCGACGCCACAGCAGCGTCAGGTCCAGCAAACCCGGCTCGGCATAGACCTGCCGCACAGGCTGGGTGCGGCTGTCGAAGCGCAAGCGCAGGCTGTCGTGCTGACCGAGCAACCAGTGCAGCGCACGCTCCAGGCTGTCCAGATCTAGCGGCGACTTGGGTTGCAGCAAAATTGCCTGGTTCCAGTGATTGCGCTGGTCACTCTGGACCCGCTCGAAGAACCGCGCCTGCACCGGCGCCAACGGCAACTCGCCACTGACCGCCACGGCAGCTGCGGCGGCTGTCGCCACCGGTTTGGCCGGGCCGCGACTTTCCAGCCACTGCGCCAGTTGGCGAACACTCTGACGCTCGAAGAGCTGTTTGGGGCTGAGTTTGTAACCCAGCTTGCGGATACGCGAGATGATTTGCAGGCTGAGAATCGAGTCGCCACCCAGTTCGAAGAAGTTGTCTTCGGCACGCACCGTTTCAACCTTCAGCACGGCCTGCCAGATGGCGGCCAACTGGCTTTCCAGTTCGTTCATCGCCGCTTCCGGCGCACTGCCAGCCTCCACCACCGGGCCACGAGGCAGTGCCTGGCGATCAACCTTGCCGTTGGCAGTCAATGGAATGCTCGGCAGCAGCATCAACTGTGCAGGCAGCATGTATTCCGGAACTTGCTCCGCCAGTGCCTGACGCAGGCTTTCAGCGTCGCCGGCACTGCTGACGCACCATGCCAACAGGCGCAATGGCCCCTCGGCTTCGCGCTCGGCCAGTACCAGCGCAGCACTGACGCCGGGCAGCGCTTTCAGGGCTTGGGTAATTTCCCCCAGCTCAACCCGGTAACCACGAATCTTGACCTGCTCATCGAGACGTCCGAGGAACTCGATCAGGCCGTCATGGCGCAGGCGCACGCGGTCACCGCTGCGGTACAGACGCTCACCGTCGATGTGCACGAAATACTCGGCGCTCAACTCAGGCTGGCTAAGGTAGCCATCAGCCAGCCCGGCACCTCCAATCAACAGCTCACCCGGCACGCCAACCGGCAACGGGTTGCGGTACTCGTCGACAATCCGCACGTGGCAGTTGGGCAATGGCCGACCGATTGCCAGCGCGCCCAACGGCAGTTCGGCGTCCTGCAACAGCTCATGGGTCAGGACACCGACTGTCGCTTCGCTCGGACCATAGTGGTTGACGATGCGGCAAGCCGGTGCCAGTTCGCGCACCTGCTGCAGCAGGCTGCGGTCGCATGCCTCGCCCCCTACTACCAACAGTTGACGCGGCAGCAGCCGGGCTTCGGGCAGTGCGGCGAGCAAGCCACTGAGATGACCGGGAACAATCTTCAGTACATCCACCGCATGCTGTTGCATGAAGGCGGCAAAACATTCGGCATCCGCTACATCATCCTGGCTCGCCAGACACAGTCGGCCACCGGAGCACAACGCCCCGAACAGCGTGGTGTTGCCCAAGTCGGCGGCCACCGACGAGACCATCGCCATGCCCTGCCCGGCGCACAGATCCAAACGTGCCTGAATGCCTTGAACGTAGTTGGCCAAGGCGCCGTGGCTGACCACCACGCCCTTGGGTTGCCCGGTCGAACCGGAGGTGAAAATCACGTAGGCTGCGTTGGTAACATCGACAGGCAGTGACAGTGCGGCGTCGGAGAAACCGTCCTCGCTGCCAGCATCGACCAACAGTGCCGCATCACCGAAGCTGGTTAGCCATGCCGGATCACCCAGCAACACACAACGGGCGCCACTTTCGACCACGATACGTTGCAGCCGCGCCAACGGCAGCGCCGGGTCCAGTGGCACGTAAGCCGCCCCCGCCTTCATGACGCTCAACAACATCAGCACCCACTGGCTGCTGCGCGCCTGACACAGCGCCACGCGGTCGCCCGGTTGCACACCGGCGGCCTGCAAGCGTCGCGCCAGTCGATTGGTTGCAGCGTCAAGCTGGGCATAACTCAACTGACCATCCCAGGCCTGCACGGCAATCGCCTCTGGCCGTGTCACGACTTGAGCGGCGAACCCGGCCAGCACATCGCTGAACGGCCACTGCTGCAGTTCGCCGCGCAACTCGGCAGCCTCGCCCAATGCCGCCAGCGGCAGCTCGGACAACGGACCTGCCGGTGCTTCACAGAGACGAGCAAGCAGCTGGCGGAAGGTCTGCGCCATGGCCGTCACGCTCGGTGCATCAAACAAGTCGCTGGCATAGACAAAACTGCCGCGCAGCACGTTGTCCTGCCCTTCGGCCATGTCCAGCGCGAGGTCGAACCGTGCGCCGTATTGCTCTTCACTGAACAGCTCAAGCCGCAGGTCGCCGGCATTCGGCAGCACACTGACATCAAAGCCGAAGTTGAATTTCACCTGCACCAAAGGGTTATGCGCCAGGCTGCGCTCGGGCTGTAAGGCTTCTACCAGTTGTTCGAACGGCAAGTCCTGGTTGGCCTGGGCGCCGAGTGCCAGTTGACGGGTTTCGGCGAGCAGCGCAGCAAAGCTGGCTGAGTCGTCTATGTGGCACGGCATGACCTGAGTGTTGACGAAGAAGCCGATGAGGCCTTCGGTTTCCATCTGCTGCCGACTGGCCACCGGCACCGCAATACGCAGGTCACGCTGACCGCTGTAGCCCCTGAGCAAGACACCGTAAGCGGCCAGCAGCAGCATGAACAACGTCACGTCATGCGCTTTGGCCAACGCCTTGAGGCGAGTACCAAGCTCGCCGTCCAGTTCGAAGCCCAGGCTCGCGCCACGGTAGCTTTGTACGGCAGGACGCGGACGATCGGTCGCCAGTTCGAGCACGGTCTGGTCGGTGCCCAGACGCTCCTTCCACCAGGCAAGCTGCCGCGCGCCCTCGGCGCTGGCCAACAGTTCGCGTTGCCACTGGGCATAGTCAGCGTATTGCACCGACAGCGGAGCCAGAACCGGTTCGCGCTGCGCCGTGAATGCGCCATAAAGCTCACTGAACTCATTGACCAGTACCCGGATCGACCAGCCGTCGGAGACCATGTGGTGCATGGTCAACAGCAGCACGTGGTGATCGTCACCCAAACGAATGAGGCTTAGACGCAGCAACGGTCCCTCGCGTAAATCGAAGGGTTGCAGCGCTTCGGTTGCCGCCAATTGTCGTGCCTGCTGCTCAGCATCAACGACGCCAGACAGGTCATGTTCGACCAGAGGCAATGGTTGCGCGGACTCGATGACCTGGCATGGGTGGCCGTCGATTTCGTCGAAACGAGTACGCAAGGTTTCGTGGCGCTGTACCAGCGCATTGAAAGCGCGACGCAGCGCGGCAAGATCCAGCGCACCGCGCAAACGCAGCGCACCGGGCACGTTGTAGGCCGCGCTTTGCGGTTCCATCTGCCAGAAGAACCACAGGCGGCTCTGGG
This sequence comes from Pseudomonas folii, assembly GCF_014357575.1. Taxonomy (GTDB): domain Bacteria; phylum Pseudomonadota; class Gammaproteobacteria; order Pseudomonadales; family Pseudomonadaceae; genus Aquipseudomonas; species Aquipseudomonas folii. The sequence goes on from NZ_JACONW010000021.1 coordinate 41,604, forward strand.
CGGGTGACAGCGGCATCGTGCCATTGCGCGGCAGGGCCCGTAGCTCTGGGTGAGTGCTGGTCGAGACGTCCTGGGCAGCCAGTCGCGCCGCGAACTCGTTCAACCGTGAGCATTCGAACAGGGTACGCAATGGGCATTCCAGGCCCAGGTCACGCTTGATCCGCGAAACCACCTGAGTCGCCAGCAGCGAGTGCCCGCCCAGATCAAAGAAATCATCCTGACGACCGACACGCGCCACGCCGAGCACTTCACTCCAGATCGCCGCTACCTGGCTTTCGAGGCCGTCCAGTGGTGCAACAAACTCGGCACCCTGCCCTTGGGGCTCGGGCAGCGCGTTGCGGTCCAGCTTGCCGTTGATGTTCAGCGGCAGGCTGTCGAGCAGCAGAATGTGTGCAGGCACCATGTAGTCCGGCACCTGATCGCGCAGTGCTGCTTTCAAGCTGTCGGTGCTCAATGACTGACCGCTGACGGCAGCCACGTAGCCTACCAGTTGCAGACCCTGTGCCGACTCACGGGCGCATACCGCCGCCGCATGAACGCCCGGCAACGCTTGCAGGCGCGCTTCTATTTCCCCGGGTTCGATCCGGAAGCCACGAATTTTTACCTGTTGGTCAACACGCCCCAGATAGTCCATGGCGTTGTCTTCACGCAGGCGAACCCGGTCACCGGTCCGGTACAAACGGCCGCCAGCAGCGCTGAACGGATCAGCAATAAAACGCTCGGCGGTCATTGCCGGACGCTGGTGATAACCCCGCGCCAAGCCTTCACCGCCGATGTAGAGCTCACCCGCGACGCCACGTGGCAGAGGCTGCAACTGGTCATCGAGAACGTACAGGCGACGAGCGCCGACCACTTCGCCAATCGGCGCATACGCCGCGCCGCACTTGGCGCTGGCATCGGCTTTCCACAAGAGAGGCGTGACCACTGTTTCGGTCGGGCCGTAGCCGTTGATCAGATGTTCGGCCTTGAGGTGCCACCGGGCCAGTTCGAAACTGGCTTCGGGCACGGCGTCGCCGCCAAAGCAATAGATCCGCATGCTCGGCACAGGGCCTTGGCGCGCGGCCTCCTCGGCCAACTGCAACAGGTAAGCCGGCGGGAAAGCCGCCACGCTGACCGAATGTTCACGCAGTTGATTCAGGGTTTGCTCGGCGGTCCACAGCTCGTCACCGCGAATCAGCACACTGGCCCCGTGCGACAGCGCCGTCAGCCAGCGCTCGTGAGCACCGTCGAACGCAAAGGACATGAAAATCAGCTCACGGTCGGCAGCGCTCATCGCATAACGCTGACCAATCGCCTGGCAATGCATGGCGATTTCGCCGTGGGCGACCGCCACCCCTTTGGGCTGGCCAGTCGAACCCGAGGTGTAGATCAGGTACGCGAGGTTTTGCGCCTCGACAGTCACTGCCGGGCGCTGCGTAGATTCGCGACTCAGGTCCAGTTGATCAAGCTCCAGACTCAGCACACCGTCCGGCAGAGACAACCGGTCGCGCAAGCTGCTGTGGGTCAGTACCCGGTGAATACCGGCGTCCTGTATCAACCACGTCAGACGCTCGCGCGGGTAATCGATATCCAGCGGTACATAGGCGCCACCGGCTTTCATGATCGCCAGCAGGGCGAGAGGGATTTCCACTCCACGCGGCAGGGCCACACCGACTAGCACTTCGGCGCCAATGCCTTGGGCGATGAGGTGATTCGCCAGTGCGTTGGAACGCGTTTCCAACTGGGTAAAGCTGAGCTGATGCTGCTGGTCAATCAGGGCTGGGCGGTCGCCCAGCGCCAGACACTGCTCGGCAATCCGCTCGCTCAGCGGAGTAAAAGCCTGCACTGGCCAATCGGCGGTGTCACGCCATTCGCTTTCAGGCAGCCAGGCCGAGGCCTGCAGTGGCTGATCAGCAGGCTGTTGCAGCAGGGTTTGCAGCAAGCGCCGGAAGTTACTCGCCAGACGGTTCATGCCGGCAGCGGCATAGCCCTCGCTGGCATAGCAGAAGTTCAGATGCAGGCCGTCCTGGCTTTCACGCACACGCAACACCAGATCGAACGGCGTTTGCAGGTCGATCTGCTCCAGCGCTTCGACCTGCAAGCCGCTGAGGTTGTCGGCGGCACGGGTTTGCCACTGATAATCGAAGGCCACCTGGCACAGCGGATGACGGCCGTGACCACGCTCCGGGTGCAAGGCCTCCACCAATTGTTCGAACGGCAAAGACTGATGCGCCTGCGCCTGCAGCACGTTGTCTCGCACCTGATGCAGCAGGTCTGCCAGGGTAAGACCTGCAGGCAGTTCGCAACGCAGAACCAGCAGATTAACGAAGAAACCTACCAACGCTTCGCTGTCCAGACTTTCGCGTCCCGCCTGGGTCAGGCCCACGCGCAAGTCGTGGGTTGCGCTATAGCGTTGCAGCAGCAGATTGAACGCCGCCAGCAACAGCATCGCCGGGGTGACGCCATGGCGCAGTGCCAACTGGCCGAGTTGCGCGCTCAGCTCAGCGCCCAGTTTGTCGTCTATAAACGCAGCACGTCGGCTTTGCTGTGGGTTGTAAGGCAGCGCATAAGGCAGCTCCAGCGGCACATGCCGGGTGCCGAGACGCTCTTTCCACCAGTGCAACTGACGCTCGCCCTCACCCGCTTGCAGTTGCTGGCGCTGGGCCTCGGCTACGTCCAGGTATTGGCGTGACAATGGCGCGATAGCGGCTACACGACCTTGCAGTCGCGCACTGTACAGCTCGGCGAACTCCCCGAGCAGCAGGTTCAGGGACCAGCCATCGGCCACGATGTGATGCACACACAGCAACAGCTGTTGCCGGTCAGTGTCCAGTTGCTGCACACGCAGACGCAGCAATGGGCCGCTGGCCAGATCGAACGGCTCAGCGATAAAGCGCTCGGTATCGGCACGGGCTTCGATTTCACGCTCGGCGTCGGCCAGGGAACCGAGGTTGACCTCGCTGAGCGGGACCGCACCGGGCGCGGCAAACTGCAGCGTTACCTCGCCGTCTTCAGACTCGATAAAACGGCTGCGCAGCACTTCATGCCGTTGCAACAAGGCCGCGAAAACCTCCTGCAACACGGTCAGATTGAGCTGACCACGCAGCCGCAAACGGCCGCCAATGTTGTACACCGCGCTGTGCGGCTCGAGCTTCCACAGGAACCACAAACGCTGCTGGGCAGCAGATGGCAGCAATAGGCCCTGACGGTCGAGCAGCACGACGGGTGCGACCGAGTGCTGCGGCTGGTTGCCCAGCGCGGCGACGAAAGCGTCCAGTTGTGGCGCCTCGAACAATAGGCGCAACTCCACTGCGTGACCTTGGCGTTCACGCAGTCGAGCCATCAGTTGCGCTGCCTTGATCGAGTTACCGCCCAAGGCAAAAAAGTTGGCTTCACGCTGCGTCACAGACGCATCCAGCACCTGCGTCCACAACTCGGCCATGGCCTGTTCGGCAGCACTGAGCGGTGCATTGTCCTGCTTTGCGTCGTCGAGCATCCGCCCGGCACGCTGTATGGCATAGCTGGCGACACTGCCGTCGGCCAGGCCCTGGCGACAGGCTGAACGTTGCAGTTTGCCGCTGGACGTTTTTGGCAAGGCACCCGGCTCAAGCAGCGCGATCAACACAGGGACTTCCTGAAAACGCTCTGCCACGGCCTCACTGATGGCCTTGATCAACGACTCTGCAGGCACCAGCTTGCGCACGCTACGGCCGATTTCTGCAGCGATGCCAATCCCTTCATTGCCATCATGTTCAATGGCGAACGCCGAAACACGACCCTTGCGCACCACGTCCACTTCTTCTTCAACGCAGCGTTCGAGATCCTGCGGGTACAGATTCTGGCCACGAATAATGATCATGTCTTTCAGGCGACCGGTGATAAACAACTCACCGCCGTGCATGAAACCCAGGTCGCCGGTGCGCAGCCAGACACGGCCGTCACGCTCGATGAAGCTCTTGGCAGTGGCTTGTGGGTTGCGCCAGTAGCCGCTGGCCACGCTCGGGCCAGAGCTCCAGACTTCGCCGACACCGCCCTCGGCTACCGGCTCAGTGCTGACCGGATCAACCAGCATCAACGGATGCTGTGGCTGGCCCCAGCCACAGCTGACCAGACGACTGCCGGAGCCCGGGCGACCGAGGTTATCGGCCAGCGCGTGGGTATCCACCTCAATCTGGGCAATACCTTGACCACGCCGACTGCCGCTGACGAACAACGTGGCTTCCGCCAGGCCGTAACTGGCGAACCAGGCGTTTTCGTCGAATCCGGCCACGGCAAACTGGTTGGCAAAGCGTTCCAGCGTGTCGGGACGGATCGGCTCGGAGCCGGAATACGCCAGTCGCCAGCAGCTCAGGTCGAGGCCTTTGAACGCGGATTCCTTGAGTCGCTCGCAGCACAGACGATAGGCAAAGTCAGGGCCGCCGCTGATGGTCCCCCGGTACTTGCTGATCGCTTCGAGCCAGCGCTGCGGCCGTTCGAGAAAGTAACGGGGCGACATCAATACGCAGGGAACGCCGCTGTAGATCGGTTGCAGCAGACCGCCAATCAAGCCCATGTCATGGAACAGTGGCAGCCAGCTGACCATCACATCGTCATCGCCAATCGACAGCCCGTGACGAATCAGCCGCTCATTGGCCAACAAGTTGCCCTGAGTGACCTGTACCCCTTTGGGAGTCGACGTGGAGCCAGAGGTGTATTGCAGAAAGGCAATGTCGTCGTCATGCAGCGTCGGTAGTTGCCATTGTTCGGCCAGCGCGCTCGGCACCTGATCGACCGCCAGCAGCAGTGACGACTCACCGTTGCTACGCTCGCAGGCTGGGCGCAGAGCCTCGATCAGAGTCGAATCGGTCAGTACCAGGCTCGGCTCGGCATCGTCGAGAATAGCGCGCAGGCGCATCAAATGCTGCGGGCGTACCGATTCTGGCGGATAGGCCGGAACGGCAATAATGTTCGCATACAGACAAGCGAAAAAGGCGGTGACGTAATCTGGACCACTCGGCAGCAACAACACCGCACGCGCTCCCGAAGCGGCATGCTGGCGCATCTGTACAGCCAGGGCTCGTGCACGCTCGTCCAGCTCCCGGTAACTGAGTGGTTGATCGCCGTCTTCGGCGATGAAACGCAGTGCGATCTTTTCAGGTGTCTGGCAGGCACGCTGCTGCAACACCTCAACCAGGTTGACGGCTTCGTAGGGGTCATTCATGGCATCACCTGTTATGGACGACGGGCAGTGGCTCGCCCGCCGGGGCAGTTCTGAAAAAAGAAAAAAGCCGCGTCAGCCTTGCCTCAGGCGCTAAAGAGCCAGAGCTAAAAAGCTGACGCGGTAATCAACGCTTCAGGAAAGCGTGCTGACTTGATGACCTTCAGCCATAGCCACCACTACTTTGCGCGGTCCGCTGAACGGCGAGCGGGCGTGGGCAGCCAGCATGTTGTCGAGCATCAGGACGTCGCCGCTGTACCACGGGAAAACCACTTTGGTTTCCTCCAGCACACCGCGCACTTCATCGAGCAGCGAATCTTCGATAGGGCTGCCGTCGCCGTAGTACACATTGCGCGGCAAGTCCTCCTCGTCGACCACCTCCAGCAGGTTTTCCCGTACTTCCTGTGGCAGGTTGGAGATGTGAAACAGGTGCGCCTGGTTGAACCAGACCCACTCCGCAGTGCGCGGATGACGCGCCACCGCCTGGCAGAGCTGGCGCGTGCGTAGTTCGCCGTCGTCTTTCCACTCGCACTCGATAGAGTGCAGACGGCAGTAGGCTTCGACTTCCTGCTGGTTATCGGTGTTGAACACTTGTTCCCACGCAACATCCAGACCGTTGCCGAAATTGCGCACGTACATCAGGCCGCGTTCGGTGAAGCGCTCGCGAATAGCCTGCGGCACGCGCCGATAGACCTCGCGGCTGTCCGCCACCGGGGTTTCGCCGCCGACCAGCGCGGCCTGCACACAATAGAACCAGATTCTCATCGGCCATTCGCGGGTGTAGGCCTGCTCGTTGTGCAGCGGAATGTGCTGATGGGCCGGATACTCGGTGGACGTATAAACACCGGAGGTCACATTGCTGCGCGGCGTTGAACCGAACTCGTAGTTGAGTAGCGGATGACCAAAGCCTGCCGCGAACTCTCTGAAGCGCTCGGCACCGCCGACGTGAAAACCACGCAGCAACAGGCCGCCGCACTTTTCCAGGCGCTCGGCGCTCAACACACGCAACTCGGCGAGCGCATCCTGCAGATCAATGCCTTCGTGGCGCGCCTGGACCAACAACGGCAGGTCGCCGCGAACGCCGGGCAACGTATCAAAGGTAAACAGTTGACTGGAATCCATCGCGCATTCTCCGCTCAAGCCGTGACCGGCTGTTGCACTGGCCCGACTGGCTGCAGTCGCTCGACCATCAGCTCGAGCAGGTGCGCTTCATGGGCATTGATAAAAAAGTGGTCGCCGTCAAACATCTCCAGGGAGAAGCCTTCAGCGGTTTCGTTCTGCCACGCCGACAAAGCCTCTACCGACATGCGGTCCTGCTTGCCGCCAAATACATGAATCGGGCTACTGAGCAATGCCCGGCGGTCATAGCGATAACGGCCACACAAGAGGAAGTCGGCACGCAGTACCGGCAGAGTCAGGAGCAGCATTTCCGGGTCCGCGAACACCGCCTCGTCGGTTCCGCCCAATTGACGCAAACGGGCCAGCAACTGCTCATCGCTCTGCTCTGCCTGCAAGTCAGTGTGGTATTCACGGTGGGCGGGAGCCGGTGCGCCGGAGACGAACAGCATGCGCGCAGGTGGTGCCCCCTTGCGCCGCAAGGCGTGGGCCAACTCAAAGGCGAGCAACGCTCCCAGACTGTGACCGAACAGGACGTAAGGCAGATCAAGGCGACCTTCCAGTTCGACGGCAAGCTGCGCCACCAGCGCTGGCATATCGGTTTGCAGCGGCTCGTTAAAACGTCGGCCACGACCGGGCAACTCAAGCGGACAGACTTCGATCCATGCTGGCAGCGAGCGACGCCAGCGCAGATAAACCATGGCGCTGGCACCGGAGTAAGGCAGACAGAACAGTCGCAGGGCAGGACGCTGCATGGCTCAACGCGCCTCCGTCTGCCCGTCCATCTTTTGCCGCAGGCTCAGGGGCCGCATGTCGGTCCAGACCTGCTCGACGTAGGCCAGGCAGTCAGCCTTGTTGCCCTGCTTGCCCGCCTCACGCCAGCCTGCCGGCACGGCCTTGTAGTCGGGCCACAATGAATACTGCTCTTGCTGATTGATCAGAACCTTGTACAGCGCGTCTTCGCGATCAAATGCCATTGGACTTACTCTCCTGTCGCCAGCGAATAGATCGGTAGAAGGCCTTTTACGTCGGCCTTTTTACCTGCTTTCCAATAAGACGAAGGGAGGATGAGAATAATTATGATTAAGTGAGAGATTGTTTCAGCCTGTGCCGCAGCCGGCATTGCACCGTGCTGCGGGTGTTGCGGGTGTTGTTGCGAAGGACGGTCAGCGCAGCGTGCCGCGCAAGCGTGCGACCTGCTCCCGAGCCAGGCGGGCTTTCTGTTACTTCAAGGAGTTCAAGGGCCTGGAGGAGGTGGAACCTGAACGCAGGCATCGCCCCCAACAATCAAGTTCGACTTTGCTTCCGACCCTATGTCATCAACAGCTCAACTAAAGCTCGGAGAACTCGGCTATCTTTTTCACAAGCTCGGAAAAATTCAATGGCGTCTCAGCCTCATCATCACAACGATTTCTTATCAACGTATACGCATCGATAGCCGGTGACAAGACTTCTATCACATCGCCCTTATAGTTCGTTATTTCAATAAAACCACTGACGACACCATTTAGATTTTCAATTTCCAAAACCAATGTCGAAAATTTAAACAGCGCACCCTCTTCATCCGTCCCTGCCCCTGTCGAGGGATTATCAAAGTAAACATTTAACTTAGGAAAAACATCTCTATTCCATTCGAAAATCGGCAACATACGTACCCATTGTTTGAATTCAACTTCATTCTCCCTCCCGGAAAATTCACACTTGAAAATCGGAACACAGAGAAATAGTCCATCACGTTTATCCCGCAAATCCCCTTTCAAATGCCCGTGATATTCCTTTGGAACCGCTATCGCATGAGTAAAGCCATAACTGTTTTCTTGCAGACTATATAGGGTAGGCTTAACGGGAGACAGAAAATCTGGCAATTGATCCAGTACAGCAGATGCAAACTGGCGGTCATCTACATTTTCAGACCCCACGACAGCATAATGATGAGCATAGCTTTTCAAACAGTATCGAAAAGTTTTCTTTGGAAAATCATACTGAAAAAAAAGATGCCCAGAACTGTCCTCATCGACTACATCAAAAGACTCTAATAAATCCTGCCTGGCAAACATAGTAGATTCTCCTTGTCCTGCTCAGGACCTACGTCCTGCCTTTATCCAATACCGTTCGCCGACATAACCTGGTGGGCCGGCACTAAGGCGCTGGGACGTTTAATCGTGTCGTCAGGACGAGCCGCGCCATTCTCTTGAGAGCAACACTGGTCGACGACTTTCTGTTCAGCTGCGGTGTTCAGGCTACACGGATCCAGCGTTTGCACCAAGGAGGGGGACACAATCCAGCAATAGACGAACCCATACGAAAATTGACGCGCGAAGAATCGTAAAAGACTGTACCTGCTGTTTACTTTGTAGGAGCTGCCGAAGGCTGCGAAGCATTCATCCTGACACACCGCCATCGCAGCCTTCAGCAGCTCCTACAGATTCCCGGGCTGACGCCTGATCAAATCGCAGGAGCATAAAACCCAGACAACAAAAAGCCCGCACTAGGCGGGCTTTCTGTTGCTTCAAGGAGTTCAAGGGCCTTGAAGCGAAATATGGCGCAGCGGACGGGACTCGAACCCGCGACCCCCGGCGTGACAGGCCGGTATTCTAACCGACTGAACTACCGCTGCGCGTAACACTTAGAGCGAGTTGGTGGGTGATGACGGGATCGAACCGCCGACCCGCTGCTTGTAAGGCAGCTGCTCTCCCAGCTGAGCTAATCACCCTTCACTCTCGGTGTGGCGCGCATTCTACGGAGCGACCTAACCTCTGGCAAGCACTTTTTTAAATAATTTTTATAATCCTTCCAAAGGCTTAGCTCAGGGTTGGCCGCAGGGTAATAGCAGCGAATAATGCCCCACTTTTTACAGAAGGAGAGATTCACCTCATGTGGTTCAAAAACCTGCTTGTCTACCGCCTGACCCAGGATCTGCCTTTTGACGCCGAAGCACTGGAAACCGCTTTGGCCACCAAACCGGCCCGTGCCTGTGCCAGCCAGGAGCTGACCACTTACGGTTTCGTCGCCCCTTTCGGCAAAGGCGAAGACGCACCCTTGGTGCACGTCAGCGGCGACTTCCTGCTGATCTCGGCCCGTAAAGAAGAACGCATCCTGCCGGGCAGCGTTGTGCGCGACGCATTGAAGGAAAAGGTCGACGAGATCGAAGCCGAGCAAATGCGCAAGGTCTATAAGAAGGAACGCGAGCAGATCAAGGATGAAATCATCCAGGCGTTCCTGCCGCGTGCCTTTATTCGTCGTTCGTCGACCTTCGCTGCCATCGCGCCGAAACAGGGACTGATTCTGGTCAACTCGGCGAGCCCGAAGCGCGCTGAGGATTTGCTGTCGACCCTGCGTGAAGTAATCGGCACCCTGCCCGTACGTCCGCTGACCGTGAAGACCGCGCCTACCGCTGTGATGACCGATTGGGTCACCACGCAGAAGGCTGCCGACAACTTCTTCGTGCTGGATGAATGCGAACTGCGCGACACCCACGAAGATGGCGGGATCGTGCGCTGCAAACGTCAGGACCTGACCAGCGATGAAATTCAGCTGCACCTGAGCACTGGAAAGGTTGTGACCCAATTGTCCCTGGCATGGCAGGACAAGCTGTCCTTCGTGCTGGACGACAAGATGACGGTCAAGCGTCTGAAGTTCGAAGACCTGCTGCAGGATCAAGCAGAACAGGACGGCGGCGACGAAGCACTGGGCCAACTGGACGCCAGCTTCACCCTGATGATGCTGACTTTCGGTGAGTTCCTGCCAGAGCTGTTTGAAGCGCTGGGCGGTGAAGAGATTCCGCAGGGGATTTAAACACCGTACAAATCTGTAGGAGTGAGCTTGCTCGCGATGGCGTTTCTCCAGACGCCATTTCTGGAACTGACAGAATGCTATCGCGAGCAAGCTCACTCCTACAGTTCCAGTGCTCGCTGGACTACTACAACCTCCCTCCTAATAAGAAAGGAACCCGCCATGCGTGCATTGGCAGCCTTGAGTCGTTTTGTCGGTAATACCTTTGCGTACTGGGTGCTTCTGTTCGCCATATTGGCCTTCGTCTTCCCCCAAGCGTTCATCGGGCTCAAGCCCCTCATCGTGCCGTTGCTGGGTCTGGTGATGTTCGGCATGGGCCTGACCCTGAAGCTTGAAGACTTTTCCGAAGTCGCCCGCAATCCATGGCGTGTTGCCTTGGGTGTGGTTGCGCACTTCGTGATCATGCCCGGCGTGGCGTGGTTGTTGTGCCAAGTGTTCCAACTGCCGCCGGAAATCGCCGTCGGTGTGATTCTGGTTGGTTGCTGCCCGAGCGGTACCTCGTCCAACGTCATGGCGTGGCTGGCCAAGGGCGATCTGGCGCTGGCCGTTGCCATTGCAGCGGTCACCACCCTGCTCGCTCCGCTGCTGACGCCAACACTGATCTGGTTCCTGGCGTCGGCCTGGTTGCCGGTGTCCTTTATGGATATGTTCTGGTCGATTCTGCAACTGGTCATGCTGCCCATCGTGCTTGGCGTTTTGGCCCAGCGCCTGCTGGGTGCCCGGGTCACTTACGCGATCGACGTGCTGCCGCTGATTTCGGTGGTGAGCATCGTGATGATCGTCTGCGCCGTCGTTGCCGCCAGCCAGGCGAAAATCGCTGAATCAGGCTTGCTGATCATGGCAGTAGTGATCCTGCACAACACCTTCGGCTTCCTGCTGGGTTACTTCACCGGCAAGGTGTTCAAACTGCCGCTGCCTCAGCGTAAGTCATTGGCACTGGAAGTCGGCATGCAGAACTCCGGCTTGGGTGCCGCCCTGGCCAGCGCCCACTTCTCACCACTGGCGGCCGTGCCAAGTGCGCTGTTCAGCGTGTGGCACAACATTTCCGGGGCACTGCTTTCGACCTACTTCCGCAAGATGAAGGATGACGATGAGCCGGTGAAGGCTGGGTCGGCTGCGGTTGATTGATTAAAACTCCTGTGGATTGAAACGCAATCC
>NZ_JACONW010000210.1 GCF_014357575.1 Pseudomonas folii
GCGGGCGGGCATCCCGAGCCTAGGCGAGGGACCGAGTGATGGGGCAAGAGCGTTTTGCTTACTTTTGCGCTTTCAAAAGTGAGGCGCTGTAAAAGCGCAACCAATACCAGCCGCTACCCCGCCAACGGATATGTACACAACATTAAGAAGCACCGCCAAGCCCTACACCCCCAATTCCGTAGGAAAAATCCTCAAGCTTTGTAGCGTTATCCTCAAAACCACACAAAAAACCCCAGAGCCGTTAGTCGCCAGGCCCCTCTATGGATTAAAGTATCGCCCCCAGCTTCGGCGTTGATTGACGCCGCTGATTACCTGCCAGGAACAGTCACCGATGGAACATCGTGAAGCGCTGATAGCGCTGCGAACCTTTCTTTCCACGCAGATCCTCGGTCAGGAAAAACTGATCGAACGTCTCTTGATCGCTCTGCTCGCCGACGGCCACATGCTCGTCGAAGGGGCTCCCGGTCTGGCCAAGACCAAAGCGATCAAGGAACTGGCAGAAGGCATCGAAGCACAATTCCACCGCATCCAGTTCACTCCCGACCTGCTGCCTGCCGACATCACCGGCACCGAGATCTATCGTCCGGAAACCGGCAGCTTCGTCTTCCAACAGGGTCCGATCTTCCACAATCTGGTACTGGCGGACGAAATCAACCGTGCGCCCGCCAAGGTCCAGTCAGCACTGCTTGAAGCCATGGCCGAGCGTCAGGTCAGCGTGGGACGCAGTACGTACGACCTGTCGCCACTGTTCCTGGTCATGGCCACCCAGAACCCCATCGAGCAGGAAGGCACCTATCCGCTGCCTGAAGCCCAACTCGACCGTTTCCTGATGCACGTCAAGATCGGTTTCCCGGACGCTTCGGTGGAACGCAAGATTCTGGCCCAGGCCCGTGGCGAAGCGCTGAATGGTGAGACCAAACCAGAACGCCGGGTCAGCCAGCAGGCGATTTTCGCCGCGCGCAAGGAAATCCTTGGGCTATACATGGCCGATGCGGTGGAGGAATACCTGGTGCAACTGGTCATGGCGACCCGCAACCCGGCCAAGTTCGACGCGGAAATGGCCGAGTGGATTTCTTATGGCGCCAGCCCCCGTGGCTCTATTGCTCTGGATCGCTGTGCGCGGGCCCACGCCTGGCTGGCCGGGCGGGATTTCGTCAGCCCGGAAGATATTCAGGCAGTCCTGTTCGACGTATTACGCCACCGGATCATCCTGTCGTTCGAGGCGGAAGCCGCAGGGATCGATCAGGATCGGGTGATCCAGCGCATTCTTGATGTCGTGGCTGTTGCGTGAAGCCATGCAACCCAACCTGATCACCCAGCCGGGTATTCGCGTCAGCCTCACAGAGCTGATCGAAATGCGTCATCGCGTCCGCGAAGTCCAGCTGTTCTCCACCCCGAGCCAGCGCAGCCCGTTGATTGGCCTGCACCATTCCAAGCTGCGCGGTCGGGGTGTGGATTTCGATCAGGTGCGGGTTTATCAGGCGGGGGATGACGTCCGCAGCATTGACTGGCGAGTGACGGCCCGCACTCAGGAGCCGCACACCAAGCTGTTCCACGAAGAACGCGAACGACCGATTTTTATCCTGGTCGAGCAAAGCCGCAGGCTGTTTTTCGGCTCCGGCCTGATGTTCAAATCAGTGCTCGCCGCCCAGGCTGCGGCGTTGATCGGCTGGGCGGCGTTGATCCACAACGACCGGGTGGGTGGCCTGGTGTTTGGCGACAACGAGCATTACGAAATCAAACCACGGCGCAGCAAGCAAAGCCTGCTGCAGTTGCTCAACCGCTTGGTGCGGGTCAACCAGTCGCTGCACACTGAAACCGCTGCCGACCGCGATGCGTTCGGCATTGCCTTGCGCCGCGCTCGGGAAGTGCTGCGGCCGGGCAGTCTGGTGATCGTGCTGTGTGACGAGCGCGCATTGTCTGATGCCGCCGAACAGCAACTGAGCCTGCTGTCCCGGCATTGCGATCTGCTGCTGTTGCCGCTGTCCGATCCGCTGGATCACGCCCTGCCCGCTTCCGGCCTGCTGCGCTTTGCCGAGCGCGGCGCGCAGCTTGAAATGGACACCTTGAACCCCGAGCTGCGTCAGGCCTACCGCGCTCAGGGTGAAGCACGTAAAGACCGCTGGGAAATGCTTGCGAAGAAATTGCGCGTGCTTCTGATGCCGCTGAACACGCAGCAGGAAATGGTCGAGCAACTGCGTGAATACCTCAGCGCCCAGCGCCCGGTGAAACGCAAATGAACCCGCTGGATCAACTGCAACCGCTGATAGCGCCGCCCGCCGTGGGCTTCTGGCCGCTGGCACCGGGCTGGTGGTTACTGCTGCTGTTGATTCCCCTGGCCGGTTGGGGATTGTGGCGGATGCGGCATATGTTGCCGGTGAAGACCCGGGTTCGCCGCGCAGAACAGCCACTGGACCCGGTGCGCGTTGCGGCGCTGACCGAACTGGCCAACATGCCAAAACCGTACGACGGGGCTCCCGCAGGCGCATGGCTGCAGCAAATCAACGGCCTGCTGAAAAGACTGTGTCGCAACCATTATCCGTACAGCCAGAGCCATACGCTGAATGGCCGCAAATGGCTGGCTTTCCTCGACAACCGCTGCCCTGCCGCGGGCCTGACTCGCTGGATGGTATTGGTGGAAGGCGCATACAAACCCGAATGCAAACTCGACGACAAGGCCATCAATGGCCTGACGCAATCCGTTGAAACCTGGATTCGCAAACATGTTTGAGTTCGCCTGGCCCTGGATTTTCGCCCTGCTGCCGTTGCCGTGGCTGATGCGCTTGATGCTGCCGACCGCCGACAGTGGCGAAGCGGCGCTCAAGGTCAGCTTCCTCGGTGATCTCGAAGAGCTGGTCGGAAGAAGGGCCAAGGTCGCCCTGCCCGGCTGGCGTCAGCAATTGCCGTTCATTCTGATCTGGCTGTTGCTGCTGGTAGCTGCTGCCCGCCCGCAATGGCTCGGAGAACCGTTGCCTTTGCCGTCGAGCGGACGCGATCTGCTGGTGGCGGTGGATGTTTCCGGCTCCATGGATTATCCGGACATGGAGTGGAAGAACGACGATGTCAGCCGTCTGGTGCTGGTTCAGCATCTGCTGGGCGATTTTCTGCAAGGCCGTAAGGGTGATCGCGTCGGGCTGATCCTGTTTGGCAGCCAGGCATTCGTGCAAGCCCCACTGACGTTCGACCGCCACACCGTGCGCGTGTGGCTGGATGAAGCACGAATCGGCATTGCTGGTAAAAACACAGCGATTGGCGACGCCATTGGCCTCGCTCTGAAACGCCTGCGGCTGCGCCCGGCCCAGAGTCGCGTTCTGGTGCTGGTCACCGACGGCGCCAATAACGGCGGGCAGATTGATCCGGTGACCGCTGCGCGGCTTGCAGCTGAGCAGCAAGTGAAGATTTACACCATCGGCATCGGCTCGGACCCGAATAAAGAGGGTTCGCTGAGTATGCTCGGGATGAACCCCAGCCTGGACCTGGATGAGCCAACCCTCAAGGAAATCGCCCAGTTGACCGGCGGCCAGTACTTCCGCGCACGGGATGGCGATCAGTTGGAAAAAATTCGCCAGACCCTCGACGCGCTGGAGCCCGTAGCCCAGCAACAGACTCAGGCTCGCCCGGCTCACGCGCTTTATCAATGGCCGCTGGCGTTGGCGATGCTGTTCAGCGTGTTGCTGGTAGTGCATGAGCGCTGGCCGAACAACCCCCTGCATCGACTGCTCAATCGCCAGCGTTTCATCCGCGACGCTCAGCACTGGCGGCAGCGCGTCCAGCGTCTGGGGCGTCGCCGATGATTGCGCTCTGGCCGCACTGGTTTCGCCCTTGGTGGTTACTGCTTCTGCCGTTGCTGGGCTGGCTGCTTTGGCAACTCTGGCACCGACAGAAACGTGCCGGGCGCTGGCAAATGATTCTGCCCGCAGCGTTCCATTCTGTGTTGCTCAGCGGCGGCCGTGGTCGCGACAGTAAAAAACCTTGGGTGGTGCTCGGCGTTGCCTGGCTGCTGGCGCTGCTCGCATTGCTCGGCCCCGGCTGGCAGCGGGTTGAACAACTGAGCCAGAAGCCGGTTGATCCATTGGTGGTGCTGCTGGAGTTGACTCCGGAAATGCTCGCCACCGACGCCCCGCCAACCCGGCTGGAACAAGCCCGGCGCAAGCTGCTGGACTTGTTGCAGGCGCGCAGCGACTCGCAAACGGCGATTATCGTCTACTCCGGCAGCGCCCACACGCTAGTGCCGCTCTCCGACGATCAGATCACAATTCGCAACCTGCTGGATGCAGTCAAACCGTCGATCATGCCCCAGGCCGGACATCGTGCCGATCTGGCCGTACATAAAGCGCTGGCCCTGCTCAAGCAAGGCGAACTGGGGCGCGGGCGTTTGCTGTTGATCGGTTCGTCATTGAGCGAGCAGGAGCGTCAGGGCATCCGCCAGGCTTTGGCTGGCCAATCCCCGCCACTGCTGATTCTCGGTGTCGGCACGGCGGAAGGCGCACCGGTCGAGCAGGAAAAAGGCGGTCTGCTCAAAGACGACCAAGGGGCAATTCTACTGCCGCGTCTGGACAGCGCCAGCCTCACGGACTTCGCCGGGCAAGTCGGCGGCCAGTACCGGCAGTTGCGCATGGACGATCACGATCTACGGGAGCTGGGTTTGCTGGACAGCCCGAGACAGGTGCAAAGCGACGGGCAAATGATCCAGCTCGACAGCTGGACAGATCAGGGTTACTGGTTCCTGCTGCCACTGTTGCTGTTGGCCGCCTGCGCCGGGCGTCGGGGCTGGTTGCTGTGCCTGCCACTGCTGCTGGTGCTGCCGCAAAACAGCTACGCCTTCGACTTTGCCGATCTGTGGTTACGTCCCGACCAACAAGGCCAGCAACTGCTTGAACAGCAACGCCCTGCCGAAGCCGCACAACACTTCGAAAATCCACAGTGGAAAGGCATCGCCCTCTACCAGGCCGGAGACTACGCCAGCGCCGCCCAGCGTTTTGCCGAGGGCAGCAGCGCCGCCGACCATTACAATCGCGGCAATGCGCTGGCGCGCAACGGCGATCTGGAGGCAGCGCTGGACGCTTATGAGCAGGCGCTGGAAAGTCAGCCAGACTTGCGGGCTGCGCTGCAAAACAAAGCGCTGGTGGAGGAAGCACTGGAACAGAAGAAAGCCGCGGAACCTGATGACGCTGATCAGGCTCAAACCCGCGACGACGATAACGACGGCGAGAACCCGCAGAATCAGGCCGCTGCCAGTCAACGCTCCGAGAACCAGCAAGCAACCGAGTCTGCCGAAGCAAACAGTGCCGATGGTGAACCATCACCCGGAGAGTCGTCTGCGCAGACCAAAGGCAATCCGCAATCCGGCTCACCCATGGATGACGAGGAAACCACCCGGCCACCGATCCGGCCCGCCGACGGCAACATCAATGGCGAACGGCGTCAGGCGCTGGAGCAATGGCTGCGGCAGATCCCGGATGATCCCGGCGAGCTGCTACGGCGTAAATTCTGGTACGAACAACAGCAGCGTCAGGAAAAAACCCAATGAGTCGCGTCTCCACCCTATTGTTCGGCTTGATGCTCGGCCTCGTTGCGCTGCCCAATCAGGCTGCGGAACTGGTGGCGAGTGTCGACCGCACGCGACTCAACTCCGGGGAAACAGTGGAGCTGACCCTGGAAACCAGCGACGTCACCCAGTTCGGCAAACCTGACCTGAGCGCCCTTGAGGGTAGCTTTGACGTCGGTGGCACTCGTCAGATCAACCGACTCAACACGCTGGATGGCGGCAATCAGGCAACCACGCGCTGGATCATCACGCTGCTGCCGAAACAGACCGGCTCGGTGGAGGTGCCTTCCCTGCAACTGGGCGCGTTGAAAAGCCAGCCGATCACCCTGCAAGTCATGCAAAGCGACAACCCGGATCACGCCAGCCAACAGGCGCCGGTGTTCGTTGAAGCGACCCTGGATAAAGACAACGTTTATGTCCAGGCCCAGGCCGTATTGACCCTGCGCGTCTATCACTCGGTGTCGCTGTTCGATGACAGCAACCTGAGCCCGCTGGAAGTGCCTGAAGCGCGAGTCGAAAAACTCGGCGATTCGCGCACCTATGAAAAGCTCATCAACGGCATCCGTCACGGCGTGATCGAGATGCGCTACGCCATTTATCCGCAACAGAGCGGCACGCTGGTGATCCCGCCGCAGACATTCAGCGCCACCTTGGTCCAACCCAACAGTGACGGCCCGTCGAACAACGAGCCAGGCACGCCTTTCGGGCCACAGCCGGGCAAGGTCATGCGCGTCAGTTCTGCAAAGCTGCCTTTGACGGTCAAGCCCAAGCCCGCCAACTACCCGGCCGACGCGCCGTGGTTGCCCGCGCGCAGTGTCAACCTCAGTGAAAGCTGGAGCCCGGAACCCGGCCACAGTCAGGTGGGCGATTCCCTGACCCGCACCATGACCGTCAAAGTCGAAGGCTTGTCCGGCGCGCAACTGCCGCCCTTGCCCGCCACTGAAGTCAGCGCCCTGCGACGTTATCCGGACCAGCCCAAACTGGCCAACGTAACCAGCGATCGCGGCCTGATCGGCACCCGTGAAGAACGTGAGGCACTGGTGCCGACTCGCCCGGGTGCCATTGATTTACCGAGCGTGGACGTGGTCTGGTGGAACACCCTGGAAGACCATCTGGAACACACCAGCCTGCCCGCCCGAACCTTGCAAATCAGTATCAACCCGAGTCTGGCAGTGGACACACCGGTCAGCAGTGATTTGAACGGCGTTACGGTGATCGGCCCGCCCGTCTGGCCGTGGCAGATGAGCACACTGTTTTTTGCCTTCACGACGCTGATCGGTTTTGTACTCTGGTGGCGTGCCCGCAGTCAGCCCGCCGTCGCCCGCGCCGTGCAAACCGGCCCCAGCCCGCGTACGGTGCTGGATGACCTCAAGCGCGCTTGCCTCGCCAACGACCCGCAAGCGACTCGACAGGCACTGGACGCCTGGGCGCGGCAGCAACCGGAAACCCTGGCCGACATGGCCGCCCGCTTCGTGCCGCTGTCCGACGCACTGGACGGCCTCAATGGCGCGCTGTACAGCGAAACCGGCCAGCTATGGCTGGGAGAACAACTATGGCGAGCAGTACGCACCCTGCCCGCCGCCGAAAATATTCAGGACCCGACGGCCGAGCAGAGCCTGCCGCCGTTGTATCCGAAATGATTTCGACCCT
>NZ_JACONW010000211.1 GCF_014357575.1 Pseudomonas folii
GGTCTCATGAGGCCAAACCGTGCGTGGCAAATCAGATTAACCTTGGCTATCCGTCTTCTCAGAGCTGACTGCCGGGCTCGGTGCACTTGTGGCGCTCGGTACATTTAATACAGCAGCAGCCGGCTGAGGTGTCCCGCCCGTCGAGCTGGATTTGTTGCCGGTGAATTTGTCTTCCTCATCTTCCTCGACTTTTTGCGAGTTCATTTCGGCAATGATGTCGAACAGGGTTTTATGGACCTTGGGCTTCTCTGGATTCTCCAGACTGGCAATGCTCTCCTCTAGCCCTTGGTGCATGCGCATCCAGGTTGCCGAGCTTTTTTCTTCGCTGCTGACCTGGTTCAGAAACTTCAGACCCACCTTGAAACGCGTGAGATCGTCACCTTTGTACGGATCGACAAAGTCGCCTTCCAGCGATGACAAGCCGCTGTACAGGCCCATCGCCAGGCCAAACTGACGGTTCATCGCATCCGATGCCTCTTCCTGCTCCGCCTTGGTAAAGAGGCCGCCTTCATTCTTGCTCACCGCGTACAGAGACCTGCGGTCGAGATCGCCCAGCAACGAGTTTGTGTCAGCAGCTTCCTTGTCATAACGGTTATAGGGGGTGCCGCTGGCTTTCATCTGTGCGTACTTGTCGTCCATGCGAGCACGTGCGTCAGTAGCGACATCACTGAAAGACAAGCCTTTGGAGCTTGATTCAAGACCCGGGTTGGCAACCGCCATCAGCAACGCATTGGCACTCATGCCGGGGCGCGTTGGATACAGTTTTGAGGCGTAGGAGGTTTTCTGACTGAGTTCGAGCGCTGCGCTTGAAAAGGTCGCCTTGTCGATGCTGGGTGTTTCCTGCTCCAGTACAGTTGTTGAAGCGGTAGCGGTCTTTGCCGGGCTGGTTGCCGCATTGACACCGTTATAGGCGGCGGTGCCGATGTTGGAGAGCGTCGATAACAGGCTCATATGTTCATCCATGAAGTGAGTTTCAGTTTGTATCGGCTTTGAAACAAATACCTGAATAGGGGATTGTTCAATATCTCAGGCAGCGCCGGTGCAGAATTTTTGTAGGAGCTGCCGAAGGCTGCGATGGCGGTATGTCAGGAAGATTGTTATCGCAGCCTTCGGCAGCTCTAGGAGAAAATTTTGACAGGAGCCCACTTGTTGCTGACATCACACTGTCGTCTAGAAAACAGTGGAGCTAAAGGAGTGAGCTGGTTCGCGATGGCGTTTAATCAGGTGAAGTGCTTCGATTGGTAAATGGCTATCGCGAGCAAGCTCACTCCTACAAAAGCGGGAGGTTTTCTTTGCCTTGATCAACACCCCACGGCACAGTGCACGCCGTGGGGAGTACATCACTTCTTGATAAAGTCGCGAATCCGCTCTGCCGCTTCAATGCATTCAGCCAGCGGCGCAACCAGTGCCAGGCGCACGCGTCCAGCACCTGGGTTAAAACCGTCCACTTCACGGGACAGATAAGAGCCCGGCACCACGGTCACATGTTGATCAACGAACAGGTCTCGACAGAATTCTGCGTCGTCGCCGCCAACGCTCGGCCACAGGTAGAAGCCACCGTCGGGACGCTGTACGTCCATCACCGGCGCAAGAATCTCAAGCACGGCATCAAACTTCTCGCGGTACAGGTCGCGGTTGGCGCGCACGTGTTCTTCATCATTCCAGGCAGCAATACTGGCCAGCTGGGTTTGCACCGGCATCGCGCAGCCGTGGTAGGTGCGATAGAGCAGGAACGCTTTGAGTATGTCTGCATCGCCTGCCACGAAACCGGAACGCAGGCCCGGCAGGTTCGAGCGCTTGGACAGGCTGTGGAAAACCACGCAACGTTTAAAATCCTGACGACCCAGTTCAACGCACGCGCTGAGCAGGCCGGCAGGTGGTGTTTGCTCGTCGAAGTACAGCTCGCTGTAGCACTCGTCGGCGGCGATCACGAAGTCGTGTTCGTCAGCCAGGGCAATCAACTTTTTCAGGGTTTCCACCGGAATCAGTGCTCCGGTCGGGTTGCCCGGAGAGCACAGGAACAGAATCTGACAGCGCTTCCAAGTATCGGCCGACACTGCGTCGAAGTCGGGGTTGAAGCCCTTCTCGGCCAGGCAAGGCAAATAATGCGGCGTTGCGCCCGCCAGAAATGCCGCACCTTCGTAGATCTGATAGAACGGGTTTGGGCTGATTACCAGTCCCTCATCGGCTCGGTTGACCACGGTCTGGGTGAAGGCAAACAGGGCTTCACGGGTGCCATTGACCGGAAGTACGTTACGCGCCGGGTGCAGCCAGCCACTCGGCACGCCAAAGCGCCGCTCACACCAGCCGGTAATGGCTTCGCGCAAGGCCGGGATGCCCAGCGTTGTCGGATAGACCGCCATCTGGTCCAGGTTGTCAGTCATGGCTTTGGCAACGAAGTCCGGCGAGCGATGCTTGGGTTCGCCAATGGACAGCGCAACCGGGCGCTTGTCGGGGTTTGGCGTCACGCTGCCGAGCAGGGCGCGAAGCTTTTCGAAAGGGTAGGGCTGAAGCAGTTGCATCGCGTTATTCATGGGGCTGGCTTCCAGAAGCAGGGCGCTCGAACGGATGAGCGCCATAAGTCGATTCATTGAACAGCGTCAGGTTTGCTCAGATGCTGATGCGCAATTCGCCGGGCTCGTGGTTGACGTTCAGTTGCTCGACAATGGCGTCCTGCAACTGGCTGCACAACTGTGGATCGGACAGCGGCTGGTTGTTGGCGTCCGTGATGAAGAACACGTCTTCCACGCGCTCGCCCAGCGTCGCGATCTTGGCGTTTTGCAGCGACAGATCGAACTCTAGAAATATCTTGCCGATCCGCGCCAGCAGGCCGGGTCGATCCGGAGCAGACAGCTCCAGAATGGTCACCGGACGCTGGGCATCGTTGTGGATCGTTACCTGAGGCGCGAAGGCGAAATGCTTTAGCTGGCGCGGTACGCGACGTTTGATGATCGTCGGGTAGTCGTCAGGGTTGCGCAATGCTTCGGTCAGGCCTTCACGAATCTGCTTGATGCGCTCAGGGTTATTGCCGATCGAGCCACCGTCGTTGTCTAGCACGATATAGGTGTCGAGAGTGAACCGGCTGCTCGAGGTGATGACCCGGGCGTCATGAATGTTCAGGTTCAGCTGGTCCATCGCCGCCACAGTCACCGCGAAGAAGTCATGCTGATCCGGGGCATAAATGAATATTTGGGTGCCGCCTTCAAATTCGCGCTGGGTAGTTTCCTTGATTAGGACCAGTGAGCCGCCATCTGAAGGTTGCTGCAATATCGCATCGCTATGCCAGGCCACGTCGCCTGCAGTGTGACGGAGGAAGTAATCGTCGCCCAGTTGCGACCAGAGCTGCTCGACATCGTCCGGATCGGTGCCGTTGCGAACCAGTATATCCAGCGCTGCAGTTTGTGTGCGACGGATCTGTTCCTCGCGATCCACCGGGTTTTCCAGGCCGCGTTTTAAAGCGCGCTTGGTTTCGGTGTACAGCTGGCGCAACAGGCTCGCCCGCCATGAGTTCCATAGCGTCGGGTTGGTGGCATTAATATCGGCAACGGTCAGCACATAGAGATAATCCAGATGGATTTCATCCCCGACGAACTGGGCAAAATCGTGGATCACCTGCGGATCGGACAAGTCCTTGCGCTGAGCCGTCGTGGACATCACCAGATGATGGCTGACCAGCCAGACGATAAGGCGCGTGTCCCATGCTGGCAGTTGATGGCGGACACCAAACGCTTCAGCGTCAACGGCGCCAAGTTCCGAGTGATCGCCACCGCGCCCCTTGCCGATGTCGTGATAAAGACCAGCGAGGTAAATCAATTCCGGCTTCGGCAGCCTGCCCATGACCTTGCTGGCCAGCGGGAATTTCTCGGAGACCTGGGTGTACTGAAGCTTGCGCAGGTGTTTGATCAGATTCAGCGTGTGCGCATCGACCGTATAGATGTGGAACAGGTCATGCTGCATCTGCCCGACGATATGGCCGAACTCAGGCAGATAAAGCCCAAGAATGCCGTAACGGTTCATGCGCCGCAGATTACGATGAATGCCCAGTTCGCACTTGAACAGCTCTATGAACAGGCTGGTGTTGCGAATATCGTTACGGAAATCATCATTGATCAAATGCCGATGTTCGCGCAGCAGTCGAATGGTGTCGGCACGCACACCCTTGATTTCCGGGTGCTGGGCCATCAGCACAAAAATCTCGATCATGGCGAACGGCGTACGTTTGAAGACGTTCGGGTTTGTCGCCTCGATATAGCCGTCGTGCACCTGGAAACGTGAGTTGAGCGGTTGAGTGATCGCGCCTTCGTCGTCGGTCAGGATGACCTCTTCGAAATGCTGGATGATCAGATCGCTGAGTTGCGCGATGCTCATCACCACGCGGTAGTACTTCTGCATGAAGCGTTCGATGGCCAGCTTGGCGTCGTTGTCCTGATAGCCCAACAGGTGAGCGATGCTGCTCTGGTGGTCGAACAGCAGGCGATCTTCGGAGCGGCCAGCCAGCATGTGTAGCGCGTAACGCACTTTCCAGAGAAAGTCCTGGGAGGAGGCCAACAGGTTGTTTTCGCTTTCCAGCAAAAACCCCTCGCCCGCCAGCGCATGCAGATTCAGCGTGCCGTATTGGCGTCGGGCGACCCAGAGGATGGTCTGGATATCCCGCAAGCCACCGGGCGAGCCTTTAACGTTGGGCTCTAGATTGTATTCTGTGTCGTTGTACTTGTGATGTCGGGTTTTCTGCTCGGCACGTTTGGCCAGGAAAAACTCTTTGCTGGGCCACATCTGTTTCGGGCTGGTGACTTCCAGCATGCGCTGCCGCAGGCGTTCAGGCCCGGCGATAGTGCGGCTTTCCATCAGGTTGGTGATCACCGTCAGATCGGCGCGGCCTTCCACGGCGCACTCGTCCACCGAACGCACGCTTTGACCCACTTCAAGACCGATGTCCCAGAGCAGCGTAAGAAAGCGCTCGATGGGCTCGCGGAAAACTTCGTGGTCAGCACTGTCCAGCAGGATCAGCAGGTCGATGTCCGAATAAGGATGCAATTCGCCGCGGCCGTAACCGCCGACGGCCAGCAGGGCGATATCGGCTTCTTCGCTCCAGTCGAAATGGTCCCATGCCTGTTGCAGGATGTTGTCCACAAACCAGGCGCGGTCTTCGATCAGGCGGCGAATGTCACGGCCAGCCTTGAAACGCTCGTCAAGCACCTCCCGCGCATTGCGGATGGCTTTCTTGAACGCGGCAATCGGACTCGCCTTCAACGCGAGTTCGGCCTGGAACTGACCACGGTCGAACAAATCGGGATCCACCTGCGGCATGGAACTGCTTTCCTTTTATCTAGATCAAGCGAGCGTTGTGATCAGGCTGATGTGCGGGCGATGGTGTCGTCGCTGCGCAGGGTAAAAATCTCATAGCCGTCAGCGGTGACCAGAATGGTGTGCTCCCACTGTGCCGACAGCTTGCGGTCCTTGGTGATCGCGGTCCAGCCATCGCCCAGTAGGCGGGTTTCGGCACGGCCCTGGTTGATCATCGGCTCGATGGTGAAGGTCATGCCTTCGACCAGTGCCATGCCTTCCCCAGCCTTGCCGTAATGTACAACTTGCGGCTCTTCATGGAACACCTTCCCAATGCCGTGGCCACAATATTCGCGCACCACGGAGAAGCCGTTCTTTTCGGCGTGTTTCTGAATGACTTCGCCGATATCACCCAATGTTGCGCCAGGGCGAACGATTTCTATGCCTTTATACAGGCATTCCTGAGTGATTTTCGACAGGCGCTCGGCCCACTCAGGGACCTTGCCTACGTGAAACATCTTGCTGGTATCGCCGTGGTAGCCGTCTTTGATCACGGTGACGTCGATGTTCAGCACGTCGCCATTTTTTAAAGGCTTCTCATTCGGGATGCCATGGCACACAACGTGGTTGATCGACGTGCAGATCGACTTGGGGAAACCTTTGTAATTCAGCGGAGCCGGTATCGCTTTCTGCTCGTTGACGATGTAGTCGTGGCAGATGCGGTCCAGCTCTTCGGTGGTGACGCCAGGCTTGACGTAAGCACCGATCATTTCCAGGACATCGGCAGCCAGGCGACCGGCAATGCGCATTTTTTCGATGTCTTCAGGGGTTTTGATGGTGACTGTCATACGAACTCTCTCGGCGCACAGGGGGCGCGGCTAATACGGAAAACGGCGATTCTAGCAGACCGTCGCAGGTGGGGGATTGTTGCTTCCTTATATAGGGTGTCGTGCGGGAGTTTTGTGTACATATCCGTTTTCGTGGTGATGGCTGATATTGGTTGCGCTTTTACAGCGCGTCACTTTCGAAGAGCGCGAAAGTAACCAAAGCGCTTATGCACCACCACTTGGTGCCTCGCTGTCGCTCGGCATGCCCGTAATCCGACATTGCTGCGTGGGGCCGCCGCCACCGGCCATCCATGGCCTGAGGCGGCTAAACCGGCATCCCTGCCGGTTTGCCCCACGCAGCAATGTCGAATTACGGCCGGCGTGGTTTAACGGGGCGCCTCAGATCAAAGTCAAAAGCAGATCAAAAGCAAAGCGTTACAGCGCTAACACCCCGGACCGGTAGGAGCGAACTTGTTCGCGAGACGCCAGCAAGGTCAACGCATTCGTTGTCTGACACACCGCTTCGCAGCCTTCGGCAGCTCCTACAGGAGATCGGGAAGCTCACACAATCAGGTCGGCTTTCAGGCCGCCGGGCTCTTGATTTTGATCTTGGGCGCCCCGTTAAACCACGCTGGCCGAACGCAGATTCTGAACCGTGGGCAACCCGGCAAGGATGCCGGGTTAGCCGCATTGGGCCATGGATGGCCCGTTGCGGC
>NZ_JACONW010000212.1 GCF_014357575.1 Pseudomonas folii
TATTTACGCTTTTGTGGGAACTTTTGGCTTTCTACCTATGAGACGCGGGATTCGCCCTGCAATCATTGGGATACGAAGAGCAAGCAATCCCAGCCCTATCACCGCATATAAGGACCACTCCTTCAAATCCGCCCGCACAATCCAGAACATATGCAGCAGGCCTAATCCCAAAATCACGTATATAAGCCGGTGTAGCTTCTTCCAGCGACTGCCCAGCCGCCGCTGACTGTAGCGGTTGGATGTCACCGCCAGCACCAGCAGCCCTATAAAAGCCAGGCTGCCGACAATGATGTAAGGCCGCTTCACCAGCTCAACGCCTAACTGCGACCAATCCAGCCCCAGTATGAAGACCGCGTATGCACTCATGTGCATGAAGACATAAGCGAAGCACCACAGACCCAACTGACGCCTGACGACGATCCAGCCCGCCCACCCCGTCAGTTTCTGCAGTGGCGTCATTGCCAGCGTAATGAGTAGCAGTATCAGAGTCCCCAGACCGAGCCTGTCGACAAGCACCTTCCCTGGATCAGGCCCCAGTGCAAAGATCCATGCCTGATACAACCAGAGCACCGGGGCAACACAGGCAGCAAAAAAAACGCCGAAGCGCCAGAACGGGTAACGCATCAATAATTCTTCCGCAAATCCAGGCCTGTGTATAAGGAGGCAACCTCCTCCCCGTACCCGTTGAACATTTCGGTTTGCCGCACATTGGGACTAAACAACCCGCTCGGCAACCTGCGCTCATGTGCCTGCGTCCAACGGGGGTGATCGACCGTCGGGTTCACGTTGGCATAAAAGCCATATTCGTTAGCGGCGATACTTTGCCAGGTCGTCTTGGGCTGCTCGCTGACCAGGCTGATTCTCACAATGGACTTCACGCTTTTAAAGCCGTACTTCCATGGCACCACCAAACGCAGCGGCGCGCCGTTCTGGTTAGGCAGCTCACGCCCATACATACCAACCGCAAGAATCGCCAAAGGATTCATCGCTTCGTCCAGCCTCAGTCCTTCGACATAAGGCCAGTCGATCAGCGCAAAACCCGAACGCTGCCCCGGCATCGTTTTTGGGTCCTGCAAGGTTTCAAAACGGATGTACTTCGCCTTGGCGGTAGGCTCGACCTGCTTGAGCAATGCGGAGATGGGAAAACCAATCCAGGGAATGACCATGGACCAGGCCTCCACACAGCGCAGTCGATAAATGCGCTCTTCCAACTGATAAGGCTTCATGAAGTCTTCGAGTGCATAGCGACCCGGCTTACCGACCTCGCCATCGATGACCACAGTCCATGGCTCGGTTTTCAGCGACCCGGCATTCTGCGCCGGATCCCCCTTGTCGGTGCCGAACTCATAGAAGTTGTTGTAGTGCGTCGCATCCTTGTAGGGGGTGATCGCCTCCCCCTTGACGTTGACCGCCTGCCACTTGGTGTCGGGAAGCTTCTCGGCAAACCAGCCGGGAGCCTTGCCAGGCTCAACATCCGGATAAAGAGAAGGATCAGCAGCGCTCGCCCAACGTGGCATGGCACTGACGGCCAACCCGGCGAGCGAAGCCCCCAAGAGGCCACGGCGAGAGAGATAGATAGATTCGGGGGTGACGTCCGACTCTTTGCAAGCGGACGCTGACGGAATTTTGATTAGCATGATGACTCCACAATCCAGAGGAACTGATGCACCAATAGACTGTGGAGTATGGGGGAAATTACATCATTCGGCCGACTTGTGGCGACGAAGACGTAACAAATACTGAATCGGGCCAGATGCTGCATAAGCGAGGAAAATCAGCAGCAAAATGCGCGGCGGGTCGCTGAACACGACAGCGAAGACCAGCACGACTGCCAGAATCGCGACAAACGGCACACGCCCTTTCAGGTCCAGCTCCTTAAAGCTGTTGTACTTGATATTGCTGACCATCAGCATGCCCGCAGCAGCAACCAACAGCGCAACCAGGAAAGACAGCTTGGAACCCTGAATTCCGTAGTCGCTGAATGCCCACACGGTACCCGCAACAACGCCCGCCGCCGCAGGGCTGGCCAGACCGATAAAGTAGCGCTTGTCAGCCTTGCCAACCATGGTGTTGAAACGCGCAAGACGCAGCGCAGCACCGGCGACATAGATGAAGGCGACCATCCAGCCGACCTTGCCCATGTCTCCCAATGCCCAGCCAAAGGCCAGGAGCGCCGGGGCAACACCGAAAGCGACCATGTCAGACAGAGAGTCGTACTCCGCGCCAAATGCGCTCTGAGTATTGGTCATCCGCGCCACCCGCCCATCCAGACCGTCAAGCACCATGGCGACGAAGATGGCGATGGCGGCAAAAGCAAAATACTTGCTCGCCCCAGCGGTATCTCCCGCAGCCAAGGCACTCTGTGCGCTCATGGAGCTGATAATGGAATAAAAGCCGGCGAACAGGTTCGCAGTGGTAAACAGATTGGGCAGCAGATAGATACCGCGATGCCGGACCTTGCGGCCTTCGGCGTCATGCCCTTCTTCAATGTGCTCATCGATCGGTAGCAGGCTTTCGGCGTCAGAGGCCTTGTTTGGCTCTTCAGGACGTTCGCTCATAGACTTTACCTTGCAACGGTGTGGAAAGTTTCGACAGATGCTTGCGACGAGTGTTCGTCCGCAAACGATGCAGCTTTATACCAGAAGCGTCTGCGCATAACGAAAAAACGCGGCCGATTGGCCGCGTTTTTCTAGCGCAAAACAGCGTCGCGAGGACTTAGTTCTTGGCTTTGTCGACGATTTTGTTGGCACCGATCCACGGCATCATCGAGCGCAGTTGCTCACCGATGATTTCGATACCGTGAGCAGCGTTGTTACGACGCTTGGCGGTCATCGAAGGGTAGCCGGTAGCGCCTTCGCTGATGAACATCTTCGCGTATTCGCCGTCCTGGATGCGCTTCAGAGCGTTGCGCATGGCCTGACGGGATTCGGCGTTGATCACTTCAGGACCAGTCACGTACTCGCCGTATTCGGCGTTGTTGGAGATCGAGTAGTTCATGTTGGCGATGCCGCCTTCGTACATGAGATCAACGATCAGCTTCAGTTCGTGCAGGCACTCGAAGTAAGCCATTTCCGGAGCGTAGCCAGCTTCAACCAGCGTCTCGAAACCAGCTTTAACCAGCTCAACAGTACCGCCACACAGAACAGCCTGCTCGCCGAACAGGTCGGTTTCAGTCTCGTCTTTGAATGTGGTTTCGATGATACCGGTACGGCCGCCGCCCACGCCCGAAGCGTAAGACAGTGCGACGTTTTTGGCGTTGCCCGAAGCGTCCTGGTAAACAGCGATCAGGTCAGGGATGCCGCCGCCTTTGACGAATTCAGTGCGAACAGTGTGACCTGGCGCTTTTGGCGCGATCATGATCACGTCCAGATCAGCGCGTGGCACGACCTGGTTGTAGTGAATCGCGAAGCCATGGGAGAAGGCCAGGGTAGCGCCCTTCTTGATGTTCGGCTCAACTTCGTTCTTGTACAGCGCGGACTGGAACTCGTCCGGGGTCAGGATCATGACCAGGTCAGCAGCAGCAACAGCCGAAGCGACGTCAGTCACTTTCAGGCCATGGGCTTCAGCCTTGGCGACAGTAGCCGAACCTTTACGCAGACCAACAGTGACATCAACGCCGGAGTCTTTCAGGTTGCACGCTTGAGCGTGGCCCTGGGAACCGTAACCGATGATGGCAACTTTTTTGCCCTGGATGATCGAAAGGTCGCAGTCTTTGTCGTAATAAACTTTCATGGAATTCCCCTGTTATCGTGGCCTTCAGGCCATTTTGCAAAATGAGATTAGATGCTCAGCACTTTGTCGCCACGGGCAATGCCCGTTACGCCGCTGCGTACTGTTTCCAGGATAGCGGCAGTGCCGATGGCCTGAATGAAGCTGTCCAGCTTGTCGCTCGTACCGGTCAGCTGCACGGTATAAACGCTGGCTGAGACGTCAACGATTTGCCCGCGGAAGATATCCGTGGTGCGCTTGATCTCGGCGCGCTGGGCGCCCGTAGCCTTGACCTTTATGAGCATCAGCTCACGCTCGATGTGAGCGCTCTCCGACAGATCAACCAGTTTGACTACCTCGACCAGCTTGTTGAGGTTTTTGGTGATCTGCTCGATCACCTCATCCTGGCCGACAGTGGTCAGCGTCAGACGCGACAGGGTCGGGTCTTCGGTCGGTGCCACGGTCAGGCTTTCGATGTTGTAGTTGCGCTGTGAAAACAGGCCGACGACGCGAGACAGTGCACCCGGTTCGTTTTCCAGCAAAAGGGAAATGATGTGCCGCATGATTAAGTCCGCTCCGTCTTGCTGAGCCACATATCGCGCATGGAGCCGTCTTTGATCTGCATCGGGTAAACGTGCTCGGTGACGTCAACCTGAATGTCGATGAATACCAGACGGTCCGTCATGGCGAACGCCTCTTCCATCTTCGGCTTCAAATCTTTCAGATCCGTGATCTTCATCCCGACGTGGCCATAAGCTTCGACGAGTTTCACGAAGTCAGGCAGCGACTCCATATAGGAGTGGGAATGACGACCGCTGTAGCTCATGTCCTGCCACTGGCGAACCATGCCCAGCACGCCGTTGTTGAGCAGGATGATTTTTACAGGCAGACCGTATTGAAGGCAGGTCGACAGCTCCTGAATGTTCATCTGGATACTGCCTTCGCCTGTTACACACGCAACGTGCGCTTCAGGGAAGCTCAGCTTGACACCCATCGCAGCCGGAAAGCCAAAGCCCATGGTGCCCAGACCGCCGGAGTTGATCCAGCGATTCGGTTTGTTGAAGCGATAATACTGGGCAGCAAACATCTGGTGCTGACCAACGTCGGACGTCACAAAGGCATCGCCGTTGGTGACTTCGCACAAGGTCTCGATGACTTTCTGCGGCTTGATAACGCTGCCATCGCCCGGGTTGTACGGGAACAGGTCACGATCGCCACGCCACTCGTCAATCTGCTTCCACCAGCTGGCGACCAGCGCCTTGTCGGGCAGCTCGCCGATTTCCTTGAGGGTCGCGACCATTTCAGTCAGAACGCTCTCGACCGGACCCACGATAGGCACATCAGCCTTGATGGTCTTGGAGATGGACGCCGGGTCGATATCGATGTGGATAATCTTGGCATTCGGGCAGAACTTGGCCGCACCGTTGATGACACGGTCGTCAAAACGCGCGCCAACAGCCAGGATCACGTCAGCGTGGTGCATCGCCAGGTTGGCAGTGTAGCTGCCGTGCATCCCCAGCATGCCGACAAACTGACGGTCCATGCCTGGATAGCAGCCCAGGCCCATCAGGGTATTGGTCACGGGAGCGTTGAGCTTTTGCGCCAACTCAGTCAGCGGCTCGGAGCCATTGCCCATGATCACGCCGCCACCGGCATAAATGATCGGACGCTTGGCTGCCAGCAGCATTTCGACTGCCTTGCGGATCTGACCCGAGTGACCACGGACGGCCGGGCTGTAGGAGCGCAGCTTGGCTTTCTTGGGGAATACGTACTCGAACTTCTCGGCCGGGTTGGTCATATCCTTTGGAATATCGACAACCACGGGGCCGGGACGACCGGACTGCGCCAGATAGAATGCCTTTTTCAGAACTTCAGGGATTTCCGATGGATGCTTGATCATGAAGCTGTGTTTCACGATCGGCCTGGAAATACCGATCATGTCGGTTTCCTGGAATGCATCGGTGCCGACCAGTGTGCTCGCGACCTGACCCGACAGCACGACCATTGGAATCGAATCCATGTAAGCCGTGGCGATACCGGTGATTGCGTTGGTAGCACCTGGACCTGAAGTGACCAGTACCACACCGGCCTTGCCGGTAGCGCGCGCATAGCCGTCAGCCATGTGCGTCGCCGCTTGTTCGTGACGAACAAGAATGTGGTTCACGGCAGGCTCTTTGAACAGGGCGTCGTAAATGTGCAGGAGGGCACCGCCTGGGTACCCGTAGATATGCTTAACGCCTTCGTCACGCAAAAAGCGGACGACCATTTCAGCGCCGGATAAGAGCTCCACGTTGTTCACCTCTAAAACGCCAGAATACCGTCCACAAACGAGGACGGGTCTTAATAGGTTTTACTGCCAAGCAGAGCATGAGCGACGGTGGTCGCCGACTACGTCAGCACTGACTGAGCAAGTATTGGGTAACCCCTGAGTGTTTCGGGGCGTTCCCACCCAGCGCGAGGTAACGCGTTGCGGGTGTAACAGGTCGGCGCGGGTGTGCGCCTCATGATCTACCGAGATGGTCTGCTTCTGGCAGTCCCTTCACAGCGAACTTTGGATTGTTGTGATTCGACTGCCCCAAGTCAAGTCATCCGTGAGCTTTCTTCCAATTAACCGCACCAAAGTGCGCCGAATAAGGTGATGAACACAGCCTTGTGGTAGTTTTCAGGACAAACGTACCTGGAAGGAAGCAGCATGCGTTGCATGATTATCGCCATCATGGTGGCACTGACGCTCGGCACCACTGCCCAAGCGGCTCAGATTTATAAATGGGTCGACGATCAGGGCGTTACCCATTTTGATGCCCAGCCCCCCGCCGGGCGACAAACCCAACAGATTGATATTCAGAAACCGCCCACCCCGCCAGCGCCTGCCAACTCGAAGTCGGCAATAGACGGTGAGGCAGAGCAGCGCGCAGTCGACAGCGTGGTCAAAAAGAAAGTCGCTGAGGAAGAAAGCCGACGCGCCGAGGACTGCAAGCTTCTGCGGACCAACCTTTCCCAGCTACAGAACAACCCTCGTGTGCGGGAGCAGGTCGAGGGTGGACTGAAAAGGCTTTCGGAAGATGAGCGTCAGGGGCGTATTGCCGAAACTCAGAAGGCAATTAGCGATTAT